>DATEPX010000375.1:0-107533 GCA_035272945.1 Terriglobales bacterium | reverse complement strand
TCGATGTCGGCTCATCGCATCCTGGAGCTGTAGAAGGTTCCAAGGGTTAGGCTGTTCGCCTATTAAAGCGGTACGTGAGCTGGGTTCAGAACGTCGCGAGACAGTTCGGTCCCTATCTGTTGTGGGCGTAGGAGATTTGAGAGGACTTGTCCTTAGTACGAGAGGACCGGGATGAACGAACCTCTTGTGTTCCAGCTGTCATGCCCGTGGCATAGCTGGGTAACGAAGTTCGGTAGTGATAACCGCTGAAGGCATATAAGTGGGAAGCACTCCTCAAGATGAGATCTCCCAACCCGTAAGGGATAAGAAGGGCCCAGGAAGACTACCTGGTTGATAGGCAGGGAGTGGAAGCGCAGTGATGCGCGTAGCTAACCTGTACTAATCGCCCGTTCGGCTTGACCATAAAATTTACTCGGTGCATAGACCAGCTGTCAGCCTTCAGCTATCAGCTATCAGTTAGAACCTGAACTGCTGCTGAAAGCAAGACTGACAACTGGCGCGCCGACGAAAACTTTGTAGCCGCTAGCTACTAGCTCTTAGCTACTAGCCAGCAACCAATCTATTCAGTTGCGAGACTTCGATCTCGAGTTCTTTGAGAGATTGCTGGGCATCAGCCCCTAAAAGTCGGCGCAGCACGAAGTTGCTGAACGCTGACGGCTGATAGCTGACAGCTACGACTTGTCGGTGATCACACCGCGGGGGTTCCACCCGTTCCCATCCCGAACACGGAAGTTAAGCCCCGCAGGGCCGATTGTACTGCACGCGCCAAGTGTGTGGGAGAGTAGGTCGTCGCCGGCATTAATAAAGGCCACGTTGAGAAATCAGCGTGGCCTTTTCCTTGCTGTCATGCGGAAGTAAAATTCGGGGACACTCCTGCTAGCTTAGCTAGCCTTCTATTCAAAAGTCTTTTGTTTGATCGCGGCAGCGCTGGAGCGCCTAAATAAGAACTTACAAACTTACAAAGGTGATGAAATTTGATCTATTCACGCTGAGCGCAGCAATGCATGCACTGAGCGCCGGGCAGGAGTGTCCGCGCCACACAGTTACGGGGGACTCATGATCATCGAAATGCGCACCTACCAAACCAAGCCCGGCATGCGGGAGGAATTTCTTGCAATCTTCAGAGCCCAGAGCATGCCGGCGCACCGCAAGATTGGGATTAAGATCATGGGGCCGTTTCCCTCGATCGAAGAGCCGACACATTCTTCTTCATGCGCGCCTTTCCCGATCTGGCCAGCCGCGAACCGATGAAGGCGAAATTCAACGAAGGTGAGTCGTGGAAGCAGGAACTGGAACACAAACTGATGCCTATGCTGGAAGAGTATGACGTGGTTCTGGTCGAGACCGACGATCTTGGGGGTTGGCAGTAGGAATGCCGCATGTAGTTGACATAGGCAACTAATTACTTGATACTGGCAACCTGCACAGGAGGTTAGCATGCCCACGCCGGCTCGCCTCGACATCGACCAGCTGGTTCAAACTGTTCGCCGCTTCAACCGCTTCTACACCCGCCAGATTGGAGTCCTCAACGAAGGACTGCTGGGCAGTCCGTTTTCCCTCACCGAAGTGCGCGTGCTCTACGAGCTGGCCCATCGCGATCAGCCCACCGCGGCCGAGCTCTGCAAGGAACTCGGGCTTGACCCCGGATACGTGAGCCGCCTGCTGAGCGACTTTGAAAAACGCGGCTTGATTCAACGTCTGCCTTCGCAGGCCGACGGCCGGCAAAGCCTACTCGCTCTCACTCGCAGAGGGCAGCAGAAATTTGCCGAGCTGGACGTCCGCTCCACCGCGGAGGTGAAAGCGATGTTGAGCAACATCACACTGCAGAGCGACCGCCTGCGTAATGCCATGCACACGATCGAAGAACTGCTGGGTGGAGCGGCGCCCGAGCCCGGCAAGGCACCGTACCTGCTGCGTCCGCATCAACCCGGCGACATGGGTTGGGTGGTGCATCGCCATGGCGTGCTCTATTCCCAGGAGTATGGCTACGACGAGCGCTTCGAAGCCCTGGTCGCCGAGATCGTTGCCCACTTTATCCAGCACTTCGATCCCAAGCGCGAGCGCTGCTGGATCGCCGAGCGCGAAGGCGAGATTGTCGGCTCGGTATTCCTGGTTAAGAAAACAAAGACGGTTGCCAAGCTGCGCCTGCTGCTGGTGGAACCGAAGGCCCGCGGCTTGGGAATCGGCAAACGCCTGGTTGACGAGTGTATCCGCTTCGCTCGCCAGACCGGCTACAAGAAAATCACTTTGTGGACGCAGAGCGACCTTCACGCCGCCCGCGGCATTTACGAAAAAGCCGGCTTCCGACTGCTGCATGAAAAGCCGCACCTCAGTTGGGGACACGACTTGATCGCTGAGACATGGGAACTGAAGTTGTGATTTACTGTAACCCGTGCTCCCGGATTAGCGAACCGGGAACTCCGCCTAGCGATTGAACATTGGCAACGTTCATCGCTTACACACCCAAGCCTTAATTTCCGCTTAGGTTGGCAACCGTGAGCCCAGCGCCCGATCTCTTTGCACCCTTGCGCCAATATTGGGGCTACAGCTCCTTTCGTCCCCTGCAGGAGCGCATCGTGCATAGCCTGCTGGAGGGAAATGACGCCTGTGTGGTGATGCCGACCGGCGGAGGCAAGTCGCTCTGCTATCAGTTGCCGGCACTGGTGGTGGGGAAGACGGTTATTGTGATCTCTCCGCTGATTGCTCTGATGCAGGATCAGGCGGCGCAGCTCCGGCAGATGGGAATTCCGGCGGCTGTCCTGAACAGTGCTCTTACCTCTACGCAGCAATTCCAAACCATCCACCGGGCCCGGCAAGGAGAATACCGTCTGCTCTACCTTTCGCCGGAACGGCTGGCGCGCGAGGATACCATTGCCTGGTTGCGCCAGGTTCCTGTCGGTTTCTTCGCCATCGACGAAGCCCACTGCATTTCCGAATGGGGCCACGAGTTCCGCCCCGAATACCGCCATTTGTGCTGCCTGCGTCAACAGTTTCCCGAGCTTCCCATCGCAGCCTTTACGGCCAGCGCCACCCGGCGCGTGCGTCACGACATTCTCAACCAACTGCAATTGCGCAATCCGCATAAGTACATTGCCAGTTTTCATCGTCCTAATCTGCGCTATGCCATTCAGGAATGTGCGCCCAGCGTTCAACTCGAGCTACTCGTGCAAGGCCTGCGCCATTACAGCATCGGGAGCGTGATCGTATATGCCCCGACTATCGCCCGCGTGGAAGAAACGGTGGACTTCCTGGGAGACCACCGAATCGCCGCTGTTCCCTACCACGGGCAGATGGAAACCGACTTGCGGCGAAAGAACCAGGAACGCTGGATGTCCGATGAGGTGCGCGTTCTGGTGGGGACCATAGCCTTTGGGCTGGGCATCAACAAAGCTTCCGTGCGAGCCGTGATCCACCTTTCCTTGCCCAAGTCGATCGAGCAGTACTACCAGGAAGCGGGTCGCGCGGGCCGCGACGGAGAGCCCGCGGACTGCGTTCTGCTCTGGCAAAAGCGCGATGCCGGTTTGCTTGCCCATTTTATCGAGCAGATCACCGACCCGGCGGAGCGTGAGCGCGCCTGGGAGCGCTACCACGTGATGCGCGCCTTCGTGGAATCGAACGCTTGTCGTCATCGTCAGATCTGCTTGCACTTCGGAGAGCTTCCCAAGTGGGCTTCCTGCGGAAAGTGCGACGCCTGCGCTTCTAAACCGGAGTGGCTCTCCACCAGACTGGAGGAACCGAACCCCCGGGTTCCCTCGACTGGATCGGCCCTCACCGAGAAGCCTTCCAGACCTGGAGATCAGGTGAGAACCCCAACCGTAGATCCAGAATTACGTGAGTATCTGCGCGAGTGGCGTCGCACCACTGCCAAGCAACAGCGAGTTTCTGCATTCATCGTGATGTACGACACCACACTCGAAGAAGTATGTCGGAAGCGGCCCACCTCGCTGGCAGGGCTGTTGCAGATTTCCGGGATCGGACAGAGAAAGCTGGAGCTGTACGGGCAGCAGATCCTGGACGCGCTCGCGCGATTCGGCCACGGTGTCCGTGCCGCGCCGCTGCCCGAGAAAGCGCCACCGCCTGCCGAAGAAACCAAACGCCTCCTCGCCGAGGGCCGAACTTTAGAGGAGATCGCCACAATTCGGGGGCGGCAAGTGGCAACCGTAGTCGGCACGGTCGCGACGCTGCTAGAAAAAGGTGAATTGGAATTACAGGCCGGGTGGGTCGATCCGCAAAGGCAGCCAATCATTGAAGACGCCTGCGCCCGTCTGGGACTGCAGTCGCTAAAGCTTTTGAAAGAGGCGCTGCCCGAAGAAGTGAGTTTCGAAGAAATCCGACTGGTGGTCGCTCGGCTCCGCCGAAAACAAGTCCTCGACTCCCAGAATACTCCGGCATCTCCCCAGAAAGAGGCAGACTAGATGAGGTTTGCACGAAAACTCCACTACCTTGGCATCGCGATCCCGGATGGGTACCCGGAGAGGTCCCACAAACAGGCAAACCTGATCACCGTTTCCCACTTATTACTGTCCTGATTCCTGTTAACGAACTAGATTCCCAAAGCAATAATAAAGGCGGCCATTCGGCCGCCCGCTAGCTCCTAGCTACTAACCTAGCCCCTGCCTACTGCGTTTTCCCTTTCAGCATCTCCAGCACCCGGTCGAAGTCCTCGAGCGTGGCGTATTCGATCACAATCTTTCCCTTGCCTTTTCGATCGCGGATGCGTACCCGCACGCCTAAAACCCGCTCCAGTTCCTGCTGGGCGGCGCGCACGTTGGGGTCAACCCAGCGTGCCTGCGGTGTTTCCGCGCCCTTCTCGACCGGGACATTGATCTCGAAGACCAGATCCTCCAACTGCACAACCGACAAATGGTCTTTGATCGCTCGCTCTGCCACCTTGACGACCTGGCTAGGGTCGATCAGGGTCAGGAGCACGCGCGCCATGCTGAAGTCCAGCTGGCCTTCGATCAGCAGCTTCTGCACCTCGAAGGGCAGCTTGAGCAGGCGCATGTAGTTGGAGACTGATTCGCGCGAGCATCCGGTGCGCTGCCCGATCTGTTCCTGGGTGAGACCGAAGTCCTGGCTCAGCCGCGCAAACGCTCGTGCCTGCTCCATGCAGTTCAGGTCGGCGCGCTGCAGGTTCTCGATGATGGTCATCTCGGCAGCTTGCTCGTCGGAGACCAGCCGCAGGATGGCCGGGATTTTTTCCTTGCCCGCGAGCTTCGACGCCCGGCAGCGCCGTTCGCCGACGATCAGCACGTAGCGCGCGTCTTTCGGCCGCACAACAATGGGCTGGAGAACGCCGCTGGCCTTGATCGAGTCCGCCAGTTCGCGGAGTTCGTCTTCGCGGAAGATGCCGCGCGTCTGGTAAGGATTGTTGTCGATTAGGTCAAGAGCGATTTCGCGAATCTCGCCATCCGAGGGCTGGTGCGGCTTCGGTTGAACCGCAACTGCCCCGGCTACCGCGGGCCGCGGAGTGGTGGCTAGGATCGTACTAGTCGCGCGCGGCGTTACCGGCAGCAAGGACTCCAGGCCGCGCCCCAAGGCTTTGCGTTTTTCAACTGTGGTGGTGGTCATACTTTGCGGAGCCTCTCCTCCTGTTTCTTCCCGACGATCTCGGCGGTGAATGATTCCCGCGACTACATCGATGATAGTCAATGTATTAGATATCGACGAACATCAATCTATGCCGGCTTCTCCATCTCCACCGGAGCCGGCATTTCCGTGGGCGCCGGCAACTCTGCAGTAGCCTGCGCCGCCATGTAGTGCGCGATGATCTCCTTGGCCAGGCGGATATAGCTTTCCGCACCGCGAGAGCGTACGTCGTATACCAGCGCCGGCTTCCCATGGCTGGGCGCTTCGGCCAGCCGAATGTTGCGCGGAATCGACGTCTTACACAACTTGTCGGCAAAGAACCGCCGGAGTTCGGCCGTCACCTGTTGAGCCAGGTTGGTGCGCTCGTCGAACATGGTGAGAACCACGCCTTCAATCCCGAGATCGGCGTTGAAGCTTCCACGAATCCGCTCGATGGTGTCGAGCAGCTCGCTGATGCCTTCCAGCGCGAAGTACTCCGCTTGCATCGGGATCAGCACCGTATCCGCCGCCACCAGCGCGTTCAAGGTGAGCAGGTCCAGAGCCGGCGGACAGTCCAGGACAATGAACTGATAGCGATCCCGCAGCGAAGCCAAAGCGTTACGCAGGCGAAATTCGCGCTGATCCGCACCCACCAGCTCGATATTGGCGCCGATGAGGTTCTTGTGGGAGGGAATCAGCCACAACTGCTCGAGCTCGGTCTTCTGCAGCGCATCTTCGGCCGAGGCTGCCCCCATAAGCAGGTGGTAGGTGCTGATTCGTTCCGGGTCTTTGGCCAAGCCTAGGCCGCTGGTGGCGTTAGACTGCGGATCGCAGTCTACAAGGAGGCTATTTACTTCCGCCGCAGCAAAGGACGAGGCCAAATTGATGGCGGTCGTTGTCTTGCCCACGCCGCCCTTCTGGTTGGCTACCGCTATGACGCGTCCCATTTGGTTCTTGGAGAATCCAGAGATGGGCGCAGCATAAGGCGAGTGCGCCTGTGATTGCAATGCACAAATGTTGTGCAAAACGAAAATTTCTGTGCAAGCTGTGGTGGGAATTAGATTTTCAGCCTGTTAATCAGAAGTGTTCCACATGGAACATTCTTGGCTGGAGCGAGCCGCAGCATCGTTCGAGCCGAGTGTTCCACGTGGAACGTAATTGAGCGCACCTAGCTACCTTTTGCTTATCCGGTTGTTTCATCTAGGCACAAGCTGTCAGGCATTCTATTCGAGCTTCACACAAGATATGGTAGTTTGCTGAATCAACCGGATAACCACGGCTTTTGCACGGAACACACACGGATCAGAGCCTCTGTAGTGTGATCCGTGGATATCCGTGCAATCCGTGCTGTCATGCGGAAGTAAAATTCGGGGACACTCCTGCTAGCGGCCGCTCTGGGTTCTTTCCGTCCCTGCGAATCTCGGCGTGCTTGGCGCGGAACGTGACCACGCGATGCACGAAGAATTGTTCCACGTGGAACACGGGCGTGCTTGCGTTCCTCCAAGGGAGGCGGTAGAACATCGTAAAAAAAGAAGCCCGCGGATGTACCTGGATTCCCACGGATCAGAGTCCGCGTGTCGTGATCCGTGAATGTCCGTGCACGCTCTGGGTTCTTTCCGTCTCTGCGATTCTCGGTGTACTAGGCGGTAAGAAAGCCTTGCTGAAGACATTCGAGTCTCATTGTCGCGGCACGATTCTTCATGCCCCGTATTCACGGTGCCCTACGAGCAGAACCCGTTCGGACGACAGCGGTATCGCTAACGGGTCCATCCAATCGAAACCAGGCGCAAGCGAACGAACCCGAGGGCTCTGCTTTTCTCCAATAAACAGGGCCAGACGGCCGCTCGGAGCAACCAAGCGCGCTGCGACCGGCAACACCGAGTCGAACCGTTCGACAGCTCGCAAAGTGACCAGGTCCGGTGAGTTCTCTGATAACTCTTCGGCCCGCCCAGAAAATACTTCAACGTTTGCCAGTCCGAGCGAACGCACGACTTCGCGTAAGAAAGTTCCTTTCTTGTGATTGGACTCAATCAGCGTCAGATGGATTTCAGGAGCCCAGATCTGGATCGGCAATCCCGGGAATCCCGCGCCCGCTCCCACATCAGCAACACGCAATGCCGAGCTGGGCTCGGCCTGGGCGGGTCGGAGACCCGCCCCCACACCAACAAATAGGTGCTGGGCTGCGAACAGCGATTCCCCGAAGTGCCGTGTCACGATCTCTTCCGGATCGCGCACTGCAGTCAGGTTCAGCTTCTGATTCCATTGGATTAGTATATCGATGTACATCGATATATCTGTAAGCTGCGCTTCTGATAGCGGACAGGCCAGGAACGGCGACAGCAGGTCGGCAATTCGCGCGCTGTCCATGTAGGCTTCAGATTGTAATTGCTCGCACAGCCCGGCACAGTGGATATCGCGAACCAAATTCAGCAAGCATCAGGAGAGTTACAAGTGGGACAACTCTGACGGCTTCCGCCTTCAAATACGTTTACAATCACACGACGAGTCGCCAATAGCATTGAAAGTGGGAAACGCAATCTAGCTCTTCGGCCCGGCTCTGGCTAGAATATTTCGTTCTATGCCCGAAAACAATGGTTCCAGGAAGATCTACGTGTCGTTCGCAGGCCTGCCGCTGACGTTTGATCTCAAGTGGCCATTCCACCCCTCGACCTCCGGCTCAGACTGGTGGGTCTTGCACGGCACCATCGGCGTGGAGAATGCCAGCGGCCCGCACGCGCTGGTTGCGGTGAATCTCTCGGCCACGATCAAGGAGGTCATGCCGTCGCTTGATCCGAAAGACGCACAGGGCCCGGTGGTTAACGCGCTCCGTAAAGAGATAGACCGAAAGCAGATCGAGTTTGTGAAGTCACCGAAACTCTTGCCCGTGCACTTCTCGAGCCGCCATTACAATTTCAAGCGCAACCAGTTCATCTTCGAGAAGGCCAGCGACGAGCAGATTGCAACCTTCCTTGAGCGCAAGGTGTACTGGCAGACTCGCGCCACTGGCGGCGAGGTCTGGATCGCGGACGAGGTCGAGGCACAGTACTTGGACACCACAGCCCACCATCTCTCTGAAGTCGCCGGCCAACTGGCCAAGCAGGGCCTGTGGCGGATGGAGCGTGCCTACGCCACCGCAACAGACAAGCTGATGTCGCAATCGGCACGCTTCGAGCGGGATGTGAAGACTGCGCTAGAAGAGCTGGAGAAAAAGCACGTGTTCGAACGCGGGTGAGCTCCCTCGATGTTAGACACAGAGCTTCTGCAGTCGATTGCCACACAACTCGCTCGCGGCACCGAGGTCGTAGTCGCCGGCAAGACCCTGCGTGCTGCACGCACCAGTACCCGTCTGAAGTCTTTGCGCTTTGAGATGAATGGCCGCGACTACCAGGCCATCGAGCAGAATCCACGCAAGCCCAGCCGCTGGGGCCAATTGGCGCGCGACGGACACCAGGTCGTGCAATTCCGCGATGTGCAGAGCAATAAGTATGTAGCGGTCGCGGTGGACGGAGCAGTCGAGGAATACGGGCCGATGCGCCACTCCACGCAGGATGCTTCCCAAAACCAACACCGTTCAGAATAGTTGAATCTCTTTTACGCAGACGCCTTCTCCAGTTCTTTGCGATTCCACTTTCCCAGATCGGCGCCGGCGTCGTAAGTGGTCTGCAGAAATTCCAGCAGCGTGCCACGAGGCGAATAAGAACGGCGCACGTCGTCGTACATCAAGAAGAATTCCTTCATCTGTGCATGATAAAAAGCCCGCGGCGGCCGGAGCGGATACTGGGCGAAGCCAGGCGGCTCGGGCGCAGCATAGGCGTAGAAGGCCGCCCCTTTAATCTCTCCGCCGCCGGGCCAGAATCCATGGCTGATCACCTCGTGCGAGTAGGCCTCGCGCGTGATAGAGTCAGCGCCTTCGCGCTCAGGTGCACGGCGTCCTGAGAAGCGCGTCACTGCCAGATCGAAACTGCCCCAGAAGAAGTGAACCGGGCTCACCTTGCCGATGAACGCGGCACGGAACTCCTTGAAAATCGCGTCAACCATCACCAGGATCCGCCAAAAACGATTGGCATACTCCCGGTCGTAGGAGGCATGTCCTGTGTCGCGATCGAACGGAATCGGGTGGGGAATTTCCACCGGCCTTTTCCAGATCTTTACCTCGATACCAAGCTCCGCCAATGCTGCCATGAACTCGCGATAGAAGTCAGCCACCGACTGCGGCGCCAAAGCAAGGGTTCGGCCATCCCCATCGTTCTTGTGAATGGTTAGCTGGTGATGGAGAAAATCAAACTGGATCTCGAATATGCCGCCTTCATAGGGAATCGGCGACGTAGTAAGTCCTAAACAGTTGACGTACAGGGGCACTTCCCACCAGTGATTAATCTTCGGACTCAAGGCCAGCCGTACTTTGCCCACAATCTGCGACCACATGTGCAGCGTGGCGTAGGTGTCCTGCCACGCTTCCAAAGGCAATTCCGGCCAGAGATCGCGAGGCGGGCTTTGCGTGGTCCTCTTCATGGGTGCCTCCCGGTTCGGTTAAACCCCTTACGAATTCGCAATTGTAAGTCAGCTCAAGCCGGAACCGACATCAAGGGTTCGAGTTCGACATCGCATTGTCTGCCGCTGTGCTAAGGTTGCACAGTGTTCTCCTCGATGCGGTGGCTGCTGCAAGTCAACGTGGTCCTATGCCTGCTGATGGCGGTCTGCCTGGCGCAGGCACCCAACCCATCGCCTGATTCGCACAAGACTCAGGAGGAAACCAAACAAGAATCGCGGCTGCACAAACTCCGCCACTTGCCCGCTGACTGGCTCGTTGGACCTTACGTTCCCCGCACACACCCGCTGCAGCCCCTGACCAATCGAGAACGCATAAGCATCTACGTCCATCAAACCTTTCTCAACGCGGGGACGTATGCGGCCCGGATGTTCGCGGCAGGTATCGACCAGGCGCGGGGCGTACCTCGCGAGTGGGGTGGCGGAATGCCCGGTTACGGACGCCGCTTCGGCTCGCGCTATGGCGAGTTCGTCATCGCCAATACCCTGCAATCAGCCGGAAACGCCGCCTTAGGCTATGAGCCGCGCTATGACCTTTGCCGCTGCACTGGGTTCTGGCCGCGTACCCGGCATGCCATCGCGCGAAACTTTGTTACCTACAACCGAACCGAACGGGAACGGCGTGCCGCAATCCCGCTTTACGCCGGATCGTTCGGTGCGGGCATGATTTCCAGCCTATGGTTGCCCGGCCACCGCAATCCGTGGAAAGAAGGCGCTTACAGTGCGCTGGTTCAGGCGGGACTTGGCAGCGGCGTAAACTGGGCGAGCGAGTTCGCGATCGACATTTTCCGCAAGATCACCAACAACCGGTATCCAAAACCAGAGTAGGACGGGCCGGTGCCCGTCCCGCGCTATTCTCCACGCTTCATGGTGTCAATCAACTGGAACAACTGGCTGCGATCAGCCACTTCCACAAAGGGCTTGCCGACATTCTTGCTGGAGACCACGTAAATCGTCGGTGTGTGGCTCAAGCCGAGGCTGTTGCCCAGATTGCGATCTTTCTCGATTTCAGCCGCCAGCTTGCCCTGTGGGTCGAGGACAAAGGGCAGCTCGATTTTGCGCTCCGCGGCAAACTTCTCCGCGAATGCTCGCAGATTATCTTTGCTGATTTCGAGCTGGTTCTTGAAAACCGTATCGCGGAACTCATTGCCGATTTTTTTCGAGTGCGTATCGAAATAGCGGGCCAGAACCGCGGCATCCATCGCCCAGGGATGCATAGCCAACGGAAAATCATGGCGCACCACAGGGATGTTGTAAGTCCGGGCGGCCTCTTCCAGCAAGGGCGCAGCGCGAGCGCAGTCAGGACACTCCAGGTCCTCGAAAACTACGATGGCGACTTGCGCGCCCTTGGGCGGCTTGAGCGCCGGGTTGCTGTTCAGACTCTCGTTCTGGGCCGCTAGGAATGCAGCTAGCCACAGAACGCAGACAAGCAGGCTCGGTTTCATTCTCATATTCTGATTAGATGCAGGATTGGCGGCATTTTGCGGGCCGCGTGCGCCTATCCATGGTAATCGAACTCCGCGAGAACAGAAACTAACAAGACTCTGTCATTTTGGCCGGATCTCACGGTTTCTTCGTGATCCGTCGAATCCCTGTTAATCGGTGGCCCGCGAAACGAGGAATTTGCTTTTCTCCGCGCGCGGTCGCATCGTTTCCTTCTGCCCCTTTAATATCTGAACCGGTATTTCACCTGCACCGACAACTCTCTCGGATTCGCATAGTGCGTTCCGCCAAACGTGTTGCTGTTATCCAGCAAGTAGCGGCTGTTATTCAGATTCAGCGCGCTGAGTTGCACCCTCCAGCTCTCTCCGAAAGACTTGCCCAGCGACCAGTCAAGACCGGTATGAGAGGGCAGACGAGAGGGCCCATCGCCATCCAGGAACCCGGAGCCGTAGGAAAGGTTTCCATCGGTCCAGGAGTGCCATGGCAGATCCAGGTGAAAGCCAGTCGAGATGGTATTCCGCTGGTCGTGATCGAGGGGATAATACCCCTCATCCGGAGGCGAGAAGTCGGTCAGGCCGCCGGTCACGCCGCCACGTCCCTCCACGTATTGATGAGAGTAGGCGAGATGCCACTGGGCGCGGCCGGCGATGCGCGCCGAATTGATGCTTGCCTCCCAGCCGCGTATGCGAGCGCGATCAAGAGTCACAGGAAAGAAGGTATTGGAATTCCCCAGCACATCATGATCGAAGAAGTTCTTCGCGCCGGTGCGGAAATGGCTGAGGTCCAGCGTCCACCCGCGGAAGGGCACCGTCAGTCCAAACTCATGTTGCTGGTCGCGCTCGCCGCGCAGCGGCAAAAAGCTGAAGCCCTGTTGCGCGGCCAGGTCGAGAACGGGCCCGGTAACGGTCAGCAGAGGAGGCGCCTGATAGTAACGCCCCCAGAAGCCACGCAATACCCAACCGAGGTGCGGGATTCGCAGGGCCGCGCCCAATCGCGGATCGGCCGCATTCTCGCTCAGCAATCCGGAGGAGTGCGTCAGACGCAGGCCGCCGTTTAATGTGAACCAAGGTGTGAGCTTGAACTGATCTTCCACAAACACAGCTTCCTGGTTTCCCCAGCGAATGGCGTGTTGCGGCGAAACTCCCGTATTACCGGGGGCGATAATCTCGAGAAAGTGATTATCCCGCTGGCCGATGACCTGAAAACCGACGTGCGCATTATGCCGGCCGCGGACGACAGCTAACGAAGTAGCGCCACCGACATAGTTCGAACTGCGGTCATCAGTCGGGAAGGCCAAGGTGTCGCTCGCGCACAAAATGCAATGGGCTCGATTGAAATGATAGAAGGGCGAGACCGTGAGCACGACACCGTCTCCCGCCGTGTGCAACCAGGAGAAGTTCACGAAGTCATCGCGCTCGTTCTCTACCCCCCGAATTCCGCCGCTCTGTTGCTCAGGGGTGTTCGGTATCTGGTAATGGTCGCCGCGGATGGAGGTGACCAGCCGCAGCTGGTCATTCGAAGCCTTGTTAAAGATAAGAGACCCGAAACCGCTCAGGCCGCTCGCCTGACCATGAAGAATTTGCGGTACCGGAGTCTCCAGGCCCAGGTCTGCGCGATTGCCCGACAGGCTTCCATAATACGCAAACCGTTCCGAATGGTCGCCGAAACTGATCTGGTCATTCGTGTCGTTGTAGCTGCCATAGCTGGCCACCAGCTCGCCCTGCCGATTGCGCTCGAACCCGGAGCGCGTGACGACGTTGAAGACACCGTAGGTACGGTCTCCGTATTCGGCCGAGTAGCCGCCACGCTGTACTTCCAGGTAGTCGATGTCCTTGGGATCGAACTGCGGGCCGACGTTCGATGCGATATTGGTGTTCGGCACAGGAACACCATCGAGCAGCCAGGTGACCTGGTGCCCGCCGCGAATGTGCAGCTGGTCATGAACCACGTAGGCGCCTGGAACGTAATCGGTGATCATTGCCAGGCTGCTGGTCCTGTCGGCGCCGGGAGTCTCCGCAATCTGCTCGCGGCTGACAACGTTCGAGGTCGTGGAAGACTCAGGGTTCACTCCCGGCGCCGTCTCGGTCACTTGCACCGTTTCACCCTTCGCTGCCACATTCAGGCCGAAGTGTAGCTTGGCATCCCGGCCGGAAGTGAGCGTCAACCTTTGTTCCTGCGGCGTGAAACCAGGCATACCCACCGTCACTATGTACTCGCCCAGTGGAACAGCCTCAAAATGAAACTCGCCTGCATTGTCACTGACGACCGTCTTGCTCCAATTGGAGTCTGCGGACCGCAGGGTTACCTGGGCGCCGGCCACGGGCCGGTGCTGAGGGTCATGAATAAGACCGCGAACACTTCCGAAAATTGTTGCGTTCAGGGTGGCGGCAAAAACCAGCAGCCCACCGAGAAGTGCCTTCTGGATGACTTTCATCGGCTCTCCCGTTTCTTTGGCCCTATCGCGGGGCGATCCCGCCGGGACCGAATTCCCTGGCCCAAAGCGCAATGCTTGTGGAATGTGTCCCATACAGCAAGTGTCCCGTCAGCAACAGCACTTATCTGGCGGGTTTAGACGATTCTCGTCGGAGTCAGAGAGAGGAGACGGCGGGAGGCGCACGAACAGCAAGGGAGTTCCGCTGTTCGAACCTGCGTGGATGACTGTCCTTAGGAAGAACTGCGGTTTGACGATGCTCTATCCCGGAAGGAAGAATCGACGGGCGCGGTTGTGCCCACTGGCTGGTAGCCGGCAAGCGGCAGCAATCGCCGCCAAAATGCCGGGAATCAAAACTCAGTTCCGGGGAGCCGCCCGAATGCTTGCGCAAACAGCAGGCGTGCGGCGGGGTCGCGGAAAAGGCCAGCGCCACCGGGGCATAGCTCCCCGCCAGCAAGGCGATCAGCAGCAATCGGGCAGTCAGGCGATGCATGATTAGGCCGGCCCCACACCCGCCTACAAAGAAGAATAGTTATAACAGATATGCTAGGGTCGGCCAAGAGGGCAATAGGGCCAAAGTGCCACCCAGATTTAGCCTATGTGGGCCCGGGCCCGTGACCAGGCAGGGCGGGTCAAAGACCCGCCTCCACACGGCTATCTGAGCAACACATAATTTCCCCCGCCGGTGAACATGATCACCAGGTTCATCACCGTCAGCATGAGGTCGTAGTGCCAGCCGGAAGCCTTCTCGCCCCAGAATCCCGTGTGCCAGGCAAAGATCTTCTTCTGGATAGCGCCCAACATCACCAGGATCAGGCCCAGAGCCGCGATCTGCGTCAGAACGCCAAACATCACGCCTAGGCTCCCCGCCACTTCTGCGGCGCCCAAGAAGATCGTAAAGCCCTTGCTCATCCCGATGCTCTTGCCTCGCTCTTCGGGATTGCGCAAATGGCTCCAGCCACTCGTGATGAACATGATGCCGACCATCAGCCGCAGAAGCAGGAACCCAAAATCAGTCAGGCGGGCAAGTTGCGGAAAGACCATGGCGTTCGTCCTCCAATGGCAGGAGCCTCGAACATTGCAGATTTCAAATTTTAGATTGTGCTTGAGCCGCGGTAAGCCTTAATCTGCAATCTGAAATCTAAAATCTGAAATTTCATCGTTCTCTGCCGCCGGTTATGCTTTGAAGATGCACTTCCGATTCGACGCGGTCTTCTACTATGTTTCCGATTTCGAACGCGCCATCCGTTTCTATTCGGATGTCCTCGGTTTCAAGCTGAACTCTCGCGATGCGGTTGCTCGATTTGACCTGAACGGCATTCTATTCGAGATTGTTCCCGCTCGGGATAAGAGTAAGTTCAGCGGACAAGGGAATGCCCGGCTTTGTTTGGAAGTCGACGACGTGCAGCAGGCTCTCGACGAATTGCGCAGCCAGGGAGTGCCCACATCCGCCGCTCAGAACAAAGACAAGGGCGTGCTCGCCTCATTCCAGGATCCGGATGGCAACGAGCTCTGTATCTGGCAGTACTCGTGAGCTACGAAACGCCTGCGACTGATCAGGCTGTCCGTCCGTGGACCACGTAGCTCTTGCGGATTTCGCTGAGCTGTCTCCGCCGGAGCTGATCCTGCTGCAGCCCGTCCGCCAGTTGCTTGACAGCGGGTGGATTGGATTCGACACTGACTTTCTGGGGATCTTGCTTCGATCCTCAGCCATGGCATGACCTCCTACCCATGCCTGGGTAACTTCGCCAGGAAAATTATGGCACATTCCCGCACATCGAGAGCTGCCCGCGGGCTGCACCCAGCGGCTGCTTCCGAGTTGAGCCCCTAAATTCTGGTGTGTTAGCATCTTAGGTTTTCGCAGGCTCTCTAGAGTTGGCCTTCTTTCCTGTCCTCTCTTTTCAAGGCCCACCGGGGTTCGCCAATCGTGCCGGGAGCGGAGCAGTCGGGCGAAAAAAGCTTAACCAAGGAGTGAACCCGTGAAAGTCTACGAAGGGGCAAACATCCGCAATCTTGTGCTGGTCGGTCACGGACACGCGGGCAAGACCTCGCTGGTGTCGGCCATGCTGTTTACCGCGGGCGCGAGCCAGCGCCTGGGGCGCGTGGACGACGGCTCCGCCGTGACCGACTACGATGACGAGGAGATCGCCCGCCAGATGTCGATATCCACGGGCGTAGCTTTCGCGGAGTGGAGCAAGACCAAGATCAACCTGCTCGACACACCCGGGTTCAACATGTTCGTCCATGAGGCCAAGATGGTGCTGCCGGCGGTCGAGGCGGCACTGGTCGTGGTAGATGGAGTCTCGGGTGTGGAAGTGGTCACCGAGCGCGTCTGGGGCTATTGCGAAGAGGCCAACATGCCGCGCGTGATCGTGGTCAGCCGCATGGATCGCGAGCGCGCCGATGCCAACCGGGTTCTCGAATCTCTCACCAAATCCTTTGGCCGCGGGGTTACGCCACTGCAGTTGCCCATCGGAAGCGAGAAAAATCTTACCGGTGTCGTCGACCTAGTGCGTATGAAGGCTTACACTTACGAGCTCGGCGGAAGCGGTAAAGGCAAGGAAGGTGAGATACCCGCCAATCTGGCCGGCGCCGCCAAGGAGGCGCACGAAAAGCTGGTCGAGTTGATTGCCGAAGGCGACGACAAGCTGATGGAAGAATTCTTCGACAAAGGCACGATTCCCGAAGAGGATTTGATTCCCGCCCTGCACAATGCCATCCGCGAGGACAAGCTGTTCCCCGTGCTGTTCACGTCGGGCCTGGGCAACGTCGGGGCCGACAAGTTGATGGATTTCATCGTGGACTATGCCCCCACTGCGGTCGAGCGGGGGAGCGTGCAAGGTGGCCCGGGCTCCAATGGCGAGCCGCCCACGCGCAAGGTCGCCGACTCGGAACCGCTCTCGATGTACGTTTTCAAGACCGTCTCTGATCCCTTTGCCGGGCGCATTTCTTATTTCAAGGTTTACTCCGGGGTCGTGAAGAACGACGCTGCGGTACAGAACTTCACCCGCAGCTCGCAGGAGAAGCTCGCGCATATTTCTGTCATGCAGGGCAAGACTGCTGTGCCGGTGACCGAAGTTCATGCCGGCGACATCGGTGCGGTGGCCAAGCTCAAAGACACCTTGACCGGCGACACAATAGGCGACAAGTCGGCGCCGGTTCAGTATCCGCCGGTCAAGCTGCCGGAGCCCGCCATCACGTTTGCTATCGAGCCCAAGAGCCGAGCCGACGAAGACAAGCTGGGCGTCGGCGTCCATAAGCTCATGGAAGAAGATGCCATGCTTCGCTTCTTTCGCGACCCGCAGACGAAAGAATTCCTCATAGCGGGCACGGGACAGCAGCACATCGAAGTCGCGGTTGCCAAGATGAAGAAGCGCTATCACACCGAAGTAATCTTGAAGGCGCCCAAGGTCCCCTATCGGGAAACCATTCGGGGCAGAGCCGACGTGCAGGGCCGCCACAAGAAACAGACCGGCGGCCATGGCCAGTTCGGCGATTGCAAGATCAAGATGGAACCGCTCCCTCGCGGCGCCGAGTTCGAGTTCGTCAACGATATCTTCGGCGGCGCCATTCCCAGGAACTTCATTCCCGCCGTCGAAAAGGGAATCAAGGACGCGGCCGCGCGCGGCTATCTCGCCGGCTATCCGGTGGTGGACTTCAAAGTCGTCCTCTACGACGGCTCCTATCACGAAGTGGATTCCAACGACCTCTCCTTCCAGATGGCCGGCCGTATCGCTTTCAAGAAAGCCATGGAGCAGGCCAAACCCACGTTGCTGGAGCCCATCATGTCGGTGGAGATCACTGTGCCCGACGAATTCGCCGGCAGCATTATGGGAGATCTGAACAGCCGTCGAGGGCGCATCCAGGGCATGGACAACAAGGGCGGCACCACCGTGGTCAAAGCCGAGGTCCCCATGGCGGAGATGCTGACTTATGGCGTGGATTTAACTTCCATGACCCAGGGCCGCGGCAGCTTCAACATGGAAATGCACCACTACGATATCGTGCCCGCCCAGTTACAAGAGAAGATCATTGAAAAAGCCAAGGCCGCCCGCGGCGACGTGAAAGAAGACGAAGAATAGCCCCCCATGGCCTGTGTGGGGACCGGTTTGTGTGGGGACCGGTCTCGGACCCGTCCAGCGCGGGTCAAAGACCCGCGTCCGCACAATCTCAACTACGACTCACTTCTGGCTCTCGGTTTTCGCATAATGCAGTACCTTGCTCCCCTCAGAGAAAGCCGTCAACGTCTCGATGGCAATGCTCAACAACCATGCGCCCTTTTTGTGCGAGCAACTCGGCACTGCTAGTACTTCCTCTTCTTCTGGACTCAGTGGCCGAGTCTCGATCACCACTTTTGCTTCCGGCGAAAATCCGACAACGTGCACATCCAGCGAGCACTCCAACCCAAAATGACGGCTGAAAATGTGATTCAGGTCCGGCTGTTGGAAGACTCCATAATTGACATCGTAGACAACCGGCATCCGGCTGACACCGGGGGATTCATATGGCCACTGCGCCAACTCGAAGAGCAATCGACGGCTGTCGGCCGACCAGTCCACCACTCGTAATGAGTTCCCGGTCTCCACATCGCTCGGTTCTTCGAGGAAGACGACTTTGAAGTCCGAGGCGTTCGAGCCCACCACCAGCCGTGAGCTGTTCACGCATACCGGTCCGGAATAACCTACGACGCTGGGCCGGATCGCCCGTGCCTCGACTTCCGCATAGGCGCGGTGCTTGTTGTCGGGCGAGATAAAGATGTCACTGCGAACCGTGCGGGAGTTGCCTGGATTGTCCCCGCAGGTCAAGTAAGAAGCATCGACGGGATTCACGGGCGCTTGAGCCGAGGAATTCGCTTGTCCCCAGAGACCCGACGCCGCGATGAGAACCAGGGCGAAGCTCGATGCCGATGCCACGACGGAATTGTAGAACAGTACTTTTCGCTCGCAAGTGCCATAAGTGCGACTGTCCCGGCAAGCGCGCTCAAACCTTCACCCACTGTCATTTTTCACCCGCTTGTCATTCCGTCAAGCGAAGCTCGGAATCTGCTTTTTCTCGCCACAGCACGCAAACCTCCCCGGAACCGCACCCAAGCTCGTGGTACTATCCGCCCAGTGGCTTCTGTCAAAGAAAATCCCAACCTGAAAGATCGGCTGGTCTCGGCCGCGCCGGTCGAAGACGATTCTTCTTTTGAACTCAAACTGCGTCCCCGGCGCCTGGCGGAATTCATCGGCCAGCCCAAAGTCAAAGAAAACCTGGCGATAGCGATTGAGGCTGCCCGCTCTCGCGGGGAAGCGCTCGATCACGTGCTGCTCTACGGACCCCCGGGGCTGGGCAAAACTACCCTGGCCACCATCATTGCCAACGAGCTGGGCGTGGCCTTCCAGCAGACTTCAGGTCCAACTCTGCAGATCAAAGGCGATCTTACCGCCATACTGACGAACGTCCGCGACAAGCAAGTTTTGTTTATCGACGAAGTCCACCGCCTGCAGCCCGCGTTGGAAGAACTCCTGTATTCCGCGCTCGAAGACTACAGGCTGGACATCATCATCGGCCAAGGCCCGTCCGCGCGCACCCACACCATGGACGTCAAGCCGTTCACCTTCGTGGGCGCCACCACTCGCGCCGGTCTGCTTTCTGCCCCGCTGCGCTCACGCTTCGGGATCGTCCTGCGCCTGGACTTTTACAGCCACAAAGATCTGCAAATCATCGTGGAGCGCTCAGCCGAAATTCTAGGCGTACAGATTGACGAAGCCGGAGCGGTGGAGATTGCCAGCCGTTCCCGCGGCACACCTCGCATCGCCAATCGCCTGCTGCGCCGGGTGCGGGATTACGCGCAGGTGCGCAGCGCCGGCAAGATCGACCTGCCCACCGCTCAAGCCGCGCTCCAGATGCTGGAAGTTGACCGCCACGGTTTCGATGACATCGACCGCAAGCTGCTGCTGACGATCATCGAGAAATACCAGGGCGGACCAGTAGGCGTGAACACATTGGCTGCCGCCCTCGCCGAAGAGCCTGAGGCGATCGAGGAAATCTACGAGCCCTTCCTGATCCAGATTGGATTCCTGAACCGCACACCCCGCGGCCGGATTGCCACGCAACTCGCCTACGAACACTTCGGAATTACTCCCAGCCGAAGGCAGAGCGCGCTGTTCTGAACCGCGGGAGGTGACGCTAGCCTGATGGTTCATCAATGGGTGGAGCAGGCCTTCAGGCCTGCATTTGAGGAGTATGACAGGTGGGCTTCATCCCCCGAGGTAATTTTCTATTCAGGCGTCCCCCTGCAGGGCTGAAGCCCTGCTCCACCCGATTGTTGCCCCTTGCATGAATGATCCAAGCTAGCTAAAGCTAGGCCACAACCGACTTCGCCACCCAGCGCTTGACAATCTGACGCAGCCGGTCGAGTGCCTTGGGGAACTGGTCGCCGCTGGCGGCAAAGCCCAGTCTGAAATGGGCGGGCATGTCGAAACAATCTCCCGGCACCAGTAGAATCCCGCCGTCGGCTGCTGCCTTGCAGAAACCCCTTGCATCCTCTCCCCCCACCAGCCAGGGAAAGGCTGTCACCCCGCCGCTTGGACGAATCCAGCCTAGAGTCTCGCGGTGATCGGCCATGAACCGGTCGAGGTACTCGAGATTCCGGCTCGCCACATCTTGAGTCTTACCCAAGACGACATCTCGGTCACGGACTGCAATCTCGGCAAGCATCTCCCCGGCGGTATTGTTCGTGACGGAAAAGTAGGCGCGAGCATTCCAGTATTGCTGCCGCCGCTTGGGATCAGGCTCGATCATCCAACCGGTGCGGACTCCTGCCACGGGGAAAGCCTTGGAGAAATCGTGGATCACCGTCGCGTGCGGCAACCGTCCCGCCGATTTCGTCGGCCGCCCATGGTAGATCGGGTGATAGACCTCGTCACTCACGAGTTGGATGCCGCGTGTCGATGTGAACTCGTGCAGGCTCTCCATCTCCTCGTCGCTGACCGTCGCTCCCGTGGGATTGTGCGGGCTGTTCACCAGGATGAGTTTGGTCCTGCCATCCACCAGCCTCTTGATCTCCTCGAGGTCAATGCGGAAGTCGTTTTCTTTTCGAAGACGGTAGAAGCGTGTTTCGAGGCCAAGGGACTCAGGAAGCGCCGAGAACGTCGTAAAGCCGGGCAGTGGAATAACGACGTTGGCTCCAGGTTCTGACGCCAGCCAGAACAGGACGAGCAGCGCCTCGGACGCGCCCGTCACCACTTGTACAGACTCCACGCTCACGCCCTGCATTTCGGCAATCGCCGCCCGCAGGCTGTCCGCTCCCGCTGGCCGACTGTAGACCAGCTTGTGATTCAGGAACCGCTGCCGCTCGCCCTCGCCCGCCAGCGTTAGCAAATCATTCACAGTCCAAGTCGGTCCGGTGCTCGCCGCCAGGTTGAACTCAATATTGTGCTCGTGTGCGTCCAACCACATATCCAGCAAGAATGGCTTCAATTGCATGAGTCACCTCGACCTGGCTCAGGCGTTTAGATTCCATGGCTGTGTTTCCGGATGCGGAAAGGATATTCCCTGAAGAGAGCGCCTGTCGGGCGGCAAACGAGCCCCTATTTCAGCGCGCCTTCATCGCAATCGTGCTGGCAGCGGCGCCGGCAGGAATGCCAGCCTCAGCAACTCCCGCGTAACCAAGGCCTCCGGCCACTCCGGATGCTCTTGCTGGATTCGCTCGCATGCCAACTCCCGCGGGAACCTACTCATACCCGTCGGGTTCACCCGCCGGCAATGGCGCCAAGGACGACAAAGGGCTCTTTCCCCGACGTGACCGCCTCGGGCAGGGGAGCGTCCGGGGGTTCGTGCGTCAGGTCTTCCTCGCACGCGAAGAACCGCAGAAAAGGCCGGCGCTGTAGGGTTACGTGGTCGCGGATCGTGCCGCGCAGCATAGGATAGCGAGCCTCGAGTGCGTCGAGGACCGAGCGCTGCGTCGCTGGGCCCTCGAGTTCGAGCTTCACCTCGCCGTCGACCTTCGCCAGGGTTCGCAAGTGTGGCGGAAGTATGAGGCGGATCATGGCAAGGTCTGGACCTCAACCGAAAGGACGGCGGGAAGATCTCGCACAATAGGAGACCAGCTGTCGCCGGCGTCCGGCGACACGTAAACCTGTCCGCCAGTAGTTCCGAAGTAGATTCCGCACTTGTCGAGCGAGTCTACGGCCATAGCGTCGCGCAGCACATTGACGTAGCAGTCCTTCTGCGGCAGACCTTTAGTCAATGCCTCCCACTCGTTGCCGCCCGTTCGGCTGCGATAGACGCGTAGCTTGCCCTCATGCACGTAGTGCTCCCCGTCGCTCTTGATCGGGACGACGTAGATGGTCTCGGGCTCGTGCGCATGCACGTCAATGACGAACCCAAAATCGGTAGGCAAGTTGCCGCTGACCTCCGTCCAAGAGTCGCCGGCGTTATCGCTGCGCATCACGTCCCAATGCTTCTGCATGAACAACACGCCCGGCCGCGACTTATTCATGGCAATGTGATGAACGCAGTGGCCTATCTCCGCGTTTGGGTCGGGAATGTATTGCGAGCGCAGTCCGCGGTTGATCGGCTTCCAGGTCTTGCCCCCATCGTCGGTGCGGAAAGCGCCCGCCGCCGAGATGGCAATGTAGATCCGGCCCGGATCTTTCGGATCCAGGATGATGCTGTGCAGGCACATCCCGCCGGCACCGGGCTGCCATTTCGGACCAGTACCGTGCCCGCGCAACCCGGAAAGTTCGTGCCAGTTCTTACCGCCGTCAGTGGAGCGAAACAGGGCTGCATCCTCCACTCCGGCATAGACCGTGTCAGGATCGTTCGGCGAGGGTTCGAGGTGCCAGACGCGCTTGAACTCCCAAGCATGTTGCGTTCCGTCGTACCACTGGTGTGTGGTAAGTGGTTTGCCGGTTTGAGGAGAGGTGTCGTAAACAAACTTATTGCTCTCGCCTTTGGGCGCGCCACCCGGCCCCGTCGTGGGTTCTCCCGGAGGTGTTCCGGGTTGATGCCAGGTCTTGCCGCCATCGTCCGAGCGCTGAATGACCTGCCCAAACCAGCCGCTCGTCTGGGACGCATACAGCCGGTTGGGGTCAGCCGGCGAACCTTTGAGGTGATAGAGCTCCCAGCCCGCAAAAAGCGGCCCACTGACATCCCACTTTTCGCGCTTGCCATCCGAGGTCAGAATGAATGCTCCCTTGCGCGTGCCAACCAGTACTCGTGCCTTGCTCATGCTTGCTCCTTTCAGAATTCTGGGGACCGCTATTGAACCTCTCAGGTAGAAAACCTACACGTCTGCTTGGAACCACCTCGACTAATTTTTCAGCGGGATCAGTGCGCGCAGCCGTTCATCGCGAAAGAAAAGCCCTGCCCAAACCAGCACTCCGAAAACAACCGGAAGCACGAAGGATGGGTCCTTGACGCGCACGTTGGTAGCCGCCGCGCCGCCGAGAAAACCTGTCGCCAAAATCGCGCCCAGGACAGAGGTACGTGGAATCAGATACACCACCGCGCAAACCATCTCGAGAATTCCGATGATGACGACGAGACTCTCAGGGTAACCGTACTGAGCCAGCCCTTGGATCATAGAAGGCGGCTTGAGCAGTTTCATGATGCCAGCGAATAACAACATCAGTGCCGGAATGGCGCTCAGGATGCGCCCCGCCCAGAGTCGCCCCTTCGATACTGGAGCAGTTTGTGCAGCTGATTGCATAGGTGTCGCCTCCATATTCTGCTGTTCCCCACTGTATAGACGATTGGACGGCTTAGAAATCGACAGGTCCTAAAAATTTTCGCTGTGATGTCTGCTGAAAATTCGTGCCCAGTTATTGAACGTCGTCGTCCTGAGGGACCGTTGGAGGTCTCGCAGGATCTCGTGCGCACGGCTCCACCGTTGATGTACGCAAGATTCTTCGCGGGCTGGAGCCCGCTCAGGATGACAACATCGAGAATTCCTCGCTACGGTTCCAGATGTCCACCTCCGAACCACGGCAGCAGCGGAGTCGAATCCCGTTCTTGCCAGCGCCGCCGCGCTTCGGCAAGTACTGGTTCACGATTCTTAGCCATCTTCTCAATCACGACGCAGGGAACTCCCGTCTGCTCGTGGCGCGCGCCCCAAATGAGCAACTCCAGAAGCACCGGCGCCAGGTCAATTCCCTTCTCAGTCAGGCGATAGTTGACCCGTCGTCCGTCCTTCTCCTCGGCCTCGTGTGTGATGATCCAGGATGCTTCCAGCCGCTTCAGCCGGTTCGCCAGGATGTTGCTGGCAATACCTTCGCCCGATTTCTGAAACTCCTTGAATGTCCGAAAGCCGCGGACCATCAGATCGCGGATGATCAGCAACGACCAGCGGTCTCCAAACGCTTCAAGCGAGATACTGACCGGGCAGCCGGACCGCCGTTTTGACTTAGGCTTCCCAGGCACGCCGCACACACTACCAAGTTCACTTGCAAAATGCAAGTTACAGCATGGCTCTTTAAACACAGCACCGCCATGGTAGTTATCTCTCGTCTGTTCTGATCGTGGAACAGGGCACTGGTTCTTATCAGGACCGGCCAGGATTGGTGTATTCTCCAACATAACGCTATCTGTCAGTCCTGTGAGGAGGCGTGCTGGGCAGTTTGGGCCAATTGTTAAGGAGGATACTGCGCCTCCTTTGTGTGCTGGCTTTGTTGTCCGTCGGCTCGTTGGCAGAAGCGGGGCCGCCCACCCTGGTTATCCCGCAGCTCTCCAACCCGCCAGCCCTGGAAAATTTCCTGACCATGCAGCCTGACGGAGAAGCTGCCCGCGAAATGGTCGAGGTAACCGGCTTCGTGCAGCGCAATCCCCACGACGGCCAGCCAGTTTCGCAGCGCACCGAAGCCTATCTCGGCTACGACCACAAGAACCTCTACGTGGTGTTTATCTGTTTCGATGACCCATCGAAAGTCCGTGCCCGCCGTGCCCGCCGCGAGAACATTTTCGAGGATGACCAGGTCGAAATCATGCTCGATACCTTCCACGACCAGCGGCGCGGCTACGCCTTCCAGACCAATCCGCTGGGCGTGCAGTGGGATGCCATCTGGACGGAAACGTCGCAGAGCGACTTTGGCGCTCTATCCGATGTCTATCACTTTGATTCCAGTTTCGACACGCTCTGGTACTCTCACGGCCGGCTCACTGATCAAGGCTATGTCGTTTGGATGGCGATTCCCTTCCGCAGCTTGCGCTTTATCAGCGAATCGGATCAGAGTTGGGGGATCATCCTGTACCGCGGAATCGTTCGCGAGAATGAAGACGCTTTCTGGCCGGCAATGTCGAGCCGGGCAGAAGGACGGCTCGATCGCGCTGCCGTGGCCAACGGCATGCACGGCATCGAACCCGGGCGCAACCTGCAGTTCACTCCTTACGGACTGTTCAATTCGTTCCGCACTCTCGACACTAGGGATTCTTCAAACCCGCATTTTGACAACCGCGCCGCAGGCGGCAGAATTGGGCTCGACTCCAAGTTCATCTTCCACGACGGCCTGGTGCTGGACGTCACCGGAAATCCCGACTTCAGCCAGGTGGAATCCGACGATCCACAGGTCACCGTCAACCAGCGTTTTGAGGTGTTCTTCCCAGAAAAGCGACCGTTTTTTATGGAGAATGCCGACTACTTTCGCACCCCGATTGATCTGCTGTTCACGCGCCGCATCGCTGATCCCGAGTTCGGCACGCGCCTGAGCGGACGCGCCGGCCACTATGCGATGGGCCTGCTCCTCGCGGACGACAAGTCGCCAGGGGAAATTGTCCCCCGCTCTGACCCTGACTTCGGAAAGAAAGCCTATTTCGCAATTGCGCGCCTCAACCGGGATATCTCTCGTCAATCTAGTGTTGGCGCGATCTACACGGACCGCGAGTTCCATGGTTCCTTCAACCGCGTCGGTGGCCTCGATACCCGCCTGAAATTCTCCAACAACTGGACAGGAGCTTTTCAGGGCGTGGTGACCTCAACCCAGGACGCCTCCGGCTATCACGCCGGTCCCGGCTACAAGGCGGACGTTGTACGCAGCGGTCTCCATCTGAACTATGAAGGCATCTACAACGACTTCAGCCCCGGCTTCGTCGCCGGGCCCAGCTTCGTAAACCGGGTCGACATTCGCGAAATGCAGCACACGCTTACTTACCGCTTCCGCCCCAGGAACAGCATATTGGTGGACTGGGGCCCGAACCTGCTCACCGACCAGATCTGGGATCACAGAAACCTGCGCTTGGACACGCAATACTTCACCGGCCTGAGTTTTGATTTCAAACGGCAGACTGCACTGAAGCTCAGACCGTATGTGCCCTATCGCCAGCGCTTGCGGCCCTCGGAGTTCCACACGCTCTCGCAAAATCAGGATTACAACGAGAGCTACCACGAAGCCTATATGTCTAGTGCCTTCTTTAAGCAGGTGACGGTTAATGTCGACTATCTTTGGGGTGGGCAAATCGATTTTCTGCCCCTGATAAATCAGCCACCAAGGCTCGTATCGGGGGATCTGGGCAGTGCCGGGATCACCGTGCGTCCGAGCACCGGCTTTAGTCTTGAGAACACCTATTTATTTAGCCGCTTGAGAGACAAGACTGCCAGGCACGCTATTCTCAACAACCACATCCTCCGCAGCAAAGCCAACTGGCAGCTCAACAACGAGTTGTCGCTGCGCTTTATCCTGCAGTACACCACCACCCTTACCAATCCCGACTTCACTTCGTTACCAACGACAAAGCAGTTGAGCCCGCAATTCCTGATCACTTATCTGCTGCATCCCGGGACCGCGATTTATGTCGGCTATAACAGCGACCTGCAGAATCCTGATCTGACTAAGCCGATTCTGTCGCGCACCCGAAGCCGCTTGATCAACGACGACCGCGAGTTCTTCGTGAAGGTCTCCTATTTGTTACGTTTCTAATACGGCTTTGTCATCCTGAGCGCAGCGAAGGATCTCTGCATTTCTCTGGGCTCTTGGCTCTGGGCTCTCGGTTCTGCGACTCACCTTCCATCTTGTCATTCCGGGCGCAGCGGGGAATCTCGGTTTCCCAGAACAGAGAACAGTGCTAGCTAAGCTAGCACGGATTCATCGGTTCGCTCCTAGACCGGATCGGGGCTACAATGCTCGCAGCATGATTGCCCATCTCCGTGGACGTCTGCTCGCCAAGCATCCCAATCAGGCTATCGTCGACACCGGCGGCGTGGGATACGACGTCACCATCAGCGTGCCCACGTTCTCTGATTTGCCCGCCCCCGGCAGCGAAGTTGCTTTGCACATCCATACGCACGTGCGAGAAGACTTGATAGCGCTCTACGGATTTCTGCGTCCAGCGGAAAAACAACTATTCGAGAAGCTGATCACCGTCAGCGGTATCGGTCCCAAGCTGGCCATCACCATCCTGAGCGGCATGCCCACCGATGAAATGGTCGGAGCGATCCGGGGAAATGATGTCTCGAAACTCACTCGCATTCCGGGAATCGGCAAAAAGACGGCCGAGCGTATGGTCCTGGAACTCCGTGACAAGCTGCCCAGCGAGGCCTTTGGAGAAGCGGCCGCGGCAGCGGCAGTATCTCCGTTGGAAGAAGATGTCCTCTCTGCTCTGATGAACCTTGGCTACCAGCGCCCCGCCGCCGAGCACGCGCTAGCAACAGTCTCGCGAAATGGAAAGGGCGGATCGTTCGAGGTGCTTTTTCGGGAGGCGCTGGCGGCGCTGTCTAGATAACTCAGCGGCGAACCCGCCGCGGTATTCTCGGCGTACTTGGCGAGCTCTGCGGTGCGTGCTTTCCTCAGTTCCCGACAAATCTCAGGTACAGGTCCCGATCGCGCTGGCAGTGCTGGGCCATGTCTTTTACTTTCTGCCAGGCCTCTCGCTGAGCCTCATCCTTGGCGCGGTCGCGCACCCGTTCCCACTCTCCAAGGAAAGCTTCCATCTGCAGGTGATTGAAAACTGTTTTCCCGTAAGGATCGATCCCGCGCAGGACGGGGAAGCCCAGCTCCCCACGCGGCGGAATCACGCCGTGCAGCATGACCCATTCGCTGTGCTCCCCGAGATCGTCTTCCAGCTTCACCACCAGAGACATTGCTAACCTCCCGCCGCAGCCCGGCCGTGCGTCTCAAGAAACAAGCCACGCTCCGGCGATGCCCGCCAGCAGAAGCTTGACCATCCAGCCCAGCGAATGGGCGACTACGGTTAGAGGATGCATTTTAATGAATAGTGAGTTCGTGATCAGGAGCGGCAGAGGGGCGATCAGCCAGACAGCCAGCGCGAACCGAATTGCCGCCACATACCCGTGCACCTGAAACGAGGAGTACGTCAGAACAAATACGCCGCAAGTCAGAAAACCAAGCACAACCGACCAGACGATGGCTCTTCGTTCGCCAGCGGCATCTCCCACGCGCCGCCAGACTTCGGGATAGGCTAGGTACTTATCGTGAAACAGTACGCCTCCGAAAAACCAGTCAGTCATAGTGGCGGCCACACCCGAGACGAGAATCGCAAGCGCGACGTGACCCATGTAGCGACTCCTTGTGCGCGCGCATTCTACTTCACTTGCCGATGCAGAATGTGCTGAAAATCAGGTTCAGGATGTCGTCCGTTGTCGTAGCGCCGGTGATCTCATCCAGCGGGCGCAATGCATTGTAGAGATCGAGCAGCAGCATCTCGTGCGGAACTTTGTTCCCGACAGCATGGTTCGCCGCCGCGAGGGCCACCAGCGAATCGCGTACCAATCCCTGGTGCCGCACGCTGGTCAAAAGCCCACTCTCGACCTGCACTCCGGAATCGCCCCCGATCTGCCGCAGAATTTCGCTGCGCAGTTCAGCGATCCCAGCGCCGGAGGTCGCCGAGGTTTGCACGCGCCTCAACCGAGAACTGGGAACCGAAAACTGAGAACTTAAAATATCAGTCTTATTTTCCACCGCAATGGCTGGCCGATGTGCCGCCTGCTCGAGCAACTCTTCATCCTCGCTGCTGACTGGTTGAGAGGCATCGAGCACAACCAGAACCATGTCGGCATCGGCCAGCGCCTCCATCGATTTGCGAATGCCGATGCTCTCCGCTTCATCGAGTGCTCGGCGAATTCCGGCCGTATCTACCAGCCTGACGGGAATACCGCCCAGCGCAACCGTTTCGCTGACCAAGTCGCGCGTGGTCCCCGGAGTTGCAGTGACAATCGCTCGTTCGCGTTCTACCAGGCGGTTAAAGAGGCTCGATTTCCCCACGTTCGGCCGGCCCACGATCGCCAGCGTCAAACCTTCGTGCACGATCTTGCCGTAAGAGAAACTGTCCACCAGTTGATTGAGGAGCGCGCTGACTTCGGCAATGTGCTTGAGGATCTGGTCTCCGGGAAGGACCGAGACATCGTCTTCCGCGAAATCTATGCCGGCCTCGAGCAGCGCAACCAATTCGACCAGCTTCTGCTTAATTGGCTGCAATCGCTTCGACAGCGCTCCTTCCAATTGCTGCGCCGCCACCTTGGCCTGAAATAGGGTTTGCGATTCGATTAAATCGCGCACCGCCTCGGCCTGAGTCAGATCGATGCGCCCGTTGAGGAATGCCCGCATGGTGAACTCGCCCGGCTCAGCCACCCGGGCTCCGCGCGAGACGGCCACCTCGACAATATGCCGCAGCACAATAGGTGATCCGTGTGCAGAGATCTCGATGATGTTGTCGGTCGTGTAAGAATGCGGCTTCTGAAAGTAAGTGACCACAACCTCATCAATCCGTGTAGGCCTAGACGTCCCCGTCTGGGCGGCCCAGCACAGCTCGGCTCCCTCCGGCTCGATCAGTTCTCCAAACACTGCTCGCCCGGCTTCGAGAGCATGCTTCAGGCGGAGCATGGGGTCGGCAATCGCCCTAGCATCAGGTCCCGCCAGACGCACAACCCCAATCCCACCTCGACCCGGAGGAGTTGCGATGGCGACGATGGTGTCGTCGAGGTTCACGAAAAAGATTGTAGCGAAATCGAGAGGAGACATCCGGCCACAGATCGCACGGATACCCCAGGATCACCTCTGCGGTCCATCCGTGGAATCCGTGGCCAGTTTTTAGGGAATTGTCTTGGGAGCAGGCCGCCCTGCCTGCCGGTAATTCTTAGGCGACACAACTACAAACCTTCGTCCGCCTTCGCCCTGGCTCTCAGTTTGCAGGTCATCATGATCGCGCAGCGCAAGATGAACAATGCGCCGCTCGCGCGAAGACATCGGAGCAAACTTGTAGGGCACACCGCTCTTACGAACCCGCTCCGCCGCGACGCTGGCCGCCATACGCAACTCTTCCAGCCGCATACTCCGATGATTCATGCAGTCGAAGCAGATCTTCTCGTGTTCATTCCCGGGCAGGCGAAACATCTCCATAGCCAACAATTCCAGTGAGCGCAGCAACTCCGCGCCCCGCTCCAGCAACAAAGGACTGTCCGGTCCCGAGAGTTCAACCAGAATCTCCGGTTTCTCCCAGTCGCGATCCTCGGCCATGGGAGGATCGACGGAAATGCGGTATTTCAGACGCAAACCGGCGTTGGCCACAACGCCGCGCAGAAATTCGTTGATCTGTTTGGCAGCAGCGATTTTGTCGGGAATCGGCATAAGCAGCTATCCGCCGTCAGCTCTCAGCGTGGAGAGTTAAAGGCTGTCAAAGTTTCTTCCATCCCAAAATCAAAGCGAGAACCAAAGTCGGAGCAAAGAGCTGACCGACTGATGGCTGAAGGCTGACAGCTACTTCTTATTCTTCCTCGCCCGCTTTTCCATCATCTCGCGCATTTCCTGTCCCAGGGAACTGCGATTCAGGAACACCTGCTGCACGATTCCGATCAGCGTGCTCTCCGCCCAATACAGGCACAGCCCCGCCGCCAGGTTCCAGCTAATGACCCCGAGAAACACCGGCATCATGAAGTTCATCATCTTCTGCTGTGCCGGATCCATGCCCGTCTGCGGGGTCATGCGCTGGGTCAGGAACATGGTGATGATAATGCCGATGGGCAGCAGATGCCACGGGTCGGGCCCCGACAAGTCGCGGATCCACAGCCAGTGCGCGTGGCGCAGATCGATCGCCACCCCCAGCATTGCATAGTAAGCATACAAAAAGGGCAACTGGATCAGCATTGGCAGGCAGCCCCCCACCGGGTTCACGCCTTCCTTCTTGTACAGCGCCGATATCTCCTGCTGCATTTCCTGCTTGCGCGGATCGCGCATGCTGTACTTCTTGTATTTCTCCTGGATGGACTTGATCTGCGGCTGGACCTTCTGCATCTTCAGCATCGACTTCATCTGCGAGATGCGCAGCGGCAGCAACGCGATGTTGATGATCAGCGTCTGGATGGCGATGGCCCAGCCCCAGTTGTGCACCATGTGCTGGAACGTCCACTTCAACCAGATGAACAGAGCGCGGGCGATAATGCCGAAGAACCCGAAGTTGACGAGGTCGCGCAGATCGGCATGACTACCCGCGCCGGGCACGCGTACGGACTCGAGCACGTCGAGCGCCTTGGGTCCGACAAAGATACGCTCCACGGTCGGGCCGTGCAGGTTCCCCACTCCTGCGCCCAGCACTTCCACCCTCGTCGTCTCTTGCGGATTCTTGGGAACCTTCGGGAGGTCGAGAGCGTTGCGCAGGGTGACCATGGCCGCGGTGGGCGGATCCTGCGGCAGGAAGACGGCGGCGAAATATTGGTCGACAACTCCGCCCCAATGGAACGGCCCGTTCAGAGTACCGCCGCCACTGATCTTCTTGATCGCCAGCCGTTCAACTTTGTCGCTGTACAGGTATTGAATCTGGCTCGCGGCATACGCTGCCGGGTTACCTTCATCCCCCAACCCGGAAGGCCACATGAGGAAAGCAGCGAGATCGCTGCCCTGGTAGCGCACCGAGGTTTCAACCCGAACCACGTAGCTGTGATCGAAGCTGAATTTCTTGACCACGGCAACATCCAGGTCGCCGTATTCAAACGTGATGTCGGCCGGTGCCTTCAGAGTTCCCGATTGTGACACGACGTACAACGCCGAATTCAACTTGCTTCTCAGGCCCTCGTCGTAAACCCACAGCGAGAGCGGAAGCCCAAATTTCGGCGCCGCCGCCAGGTTCACGAGCTCGAGCGGTTTGCCTTGATCGTCATCGAATTTCTTGAGAATCCACGACTTAACCTGTCCGCCTCGGTTAGTGAACGTGATCTTGTAGAGATCGTTCTCGATGACCGTCTCTGTCTCGGAACCCGCCTGCTTGGTTACTCCTTTGACCGGGGTTGGCGCCTCTGCCGCCTGCGGAGGGGTCGGGGTTCCAGGCGCTGCGGCGGGCTGTGTTTTTTTCTCAGGCTCGGCAGGAGGCTGGGGCCCGTACTTCTTCAGCAGCGGCTGAAAGAGGAGGATGGCCAGGAAGGTCAGCGCAAACACCAGCAGCAGCTTACGCTCCATCCCGGGCTCTTGTTGAGGATTGCGATATTCGGGCAAATTTGGTTCCGCTCAAGTTCCTGATTCATACGTAGGGACAGCCGTCCGCGGCTGTCCGGCCGAGCGAAGCTCGGCTTTGTCTACCTTCATCACCGGATCGTACCCACCCTTCGCAAAGGGATGGCAGCGCAGCACACGCCAGATCGCCATCCCTCCGCCGCGCACCACGCCGTGCCGATCTACTGCCTCCATTGCGTACTCGGAACAGCTCGGCACATAGCGGCAAGCCGGTGGCAGCATGGGCGAGATCAGCCACTTGTACCCGCGAAGCAATTGCAGGACTGAAGCCCTGGCGATCTCTTTCATATCCGTCATGACCCGTGTCAATACCTGGCTGCTTACGTTCTTGTCTTCTGCGCCACCACTTCGAAAGCCCGCCCTACTTCCTTTAACAAATCTTCAAACTCAGCGCTGAGCACCGACTTCTTAGGATTGATTACGACGTCTACAGGAAAATTATTCGCCGGCCGCTGCAAACGAACCGCCTCCCGCAGTCGCCGTTTCATGCGATTGCGATCCACCGCGCCGCCCAGCGCGCGGCCGACGGTGAATCCCACGCGCAGCCCTTCACCGCGCTCCCGCCGCAGATAGAAAACTGTCATGCGCGCTGAGAAGTGCCGCCGGCCTTGCTGATAGACGCGCTCGAAATCCGCGTGCCGGAGCAGCCGCATGCTCCGCGGAAACTTCATTCCTGCGCCGCCGGATTCTCCACTCGCTGCAAGCGCGCTCACAACAATCACGCCGCCAGACTCAGTTGATGAACTTCCCGTCAAGGAATGGAAACTTTCTTGTCTGCTACTCGCGGAACCCGGGCTTGACCGAAACCCGCTTGCGGCCCTTCGCGCGCCGGCGCGAGATGACTGCCCGCCCGCTCTTGGTCTTCATCCGGGTGCGAAATCCATGCGTCTTCGAGCGGTGACGCCGGTTGGGTTGGAACGTGCGCTTGGGCATGAAACGTACCTGCTCCTAATTCGGAAAATAGCGACGGAATAAACAAAAAGTATAAATGACGGGCCAACTCAGGGGCAAACCATCAAAAGGGTAGAAGGGTAAGGTGTGGCAACGGGAAAAACGGCTCCAGCCCCTCCAGATCGATGTTGCGTCGATCCTGGGCGGGACCGGGGCCCGGCGCGCTAGCGGGTGAGAGAGCGGGAGTGGGGGTCTTTGAAGTGACTACACCCGCTGGAGAGGAAAATGATTCCGACCATCAGGCGCAGGAGGGCGAGAACCGAAGCAGTTGAGGGAAAACCATGCTGTGCCGCCTTTCTTAGGTGCGCTGCATGGGCCGAGGATGAGGAAATTATTCTACCCAAGTAAGAAAGCAAATACCTTCACTCAGTAATGGTTACCTGCTTAGAACGGCCATCGAACCTGATCACCCAGTTTCGCAGAGAATGTCTCGACCGATCAGGATTGCATCAGGATTGCCTACGATCGCGCTTTCGCGAACACAGCCGAGACAATGCGAATGGGATCTCTTGGCCGCAGGTCAGTGCCGGGAAAACTTATGGCACCGGCGTGTTCGCCGCAGCGGTGAGTGGCACCGATTGCTGATATCTCGGTGCCTTCGCTGGTCTGAAAAGCTTGCAGCGATTAGCAAATACCTTGCGGATGACCGTAACGGACGCTCCGGTGTCCAGAAGTGCCCTCCTATGGCGCGATTCAAGGTTCTGCGTCGTGGGAGCTTGGCGTCCAAAGTACGGACGCGAACCTGGGGCACACGGCAGTCATCCATCGTGCCCGATTCGGAACCAGCACTTGCACCACTCGCGCTGCATTTACCGACTCGCCACTTGACAACAACTCTGCTTCGCGTTCTGAGTTGGGAAACTCCCAAATTTTTGCCAAGAAGATTTCCACACAGACAAAAATTTTGTGCTAGTATGCGACTCTGTTCCCTGATTCGGAGATTTTCCACTAAGTATCACTCATACGAAGGCTGTTCTACTGAGAAACATCATTCTTATATCGCAATATTAGAAAGCGGCGCGCTGTCGAAATCTGAGCCAATGGTTTTTATGTCTGTTCCGAGTACAACTTTTGCTCCCAATCCGTGGATTCGCATTCTTGACGCCCTGGAAAAGAAAATTAACCGGCACTCTTACGATACCTGGCTCAAGCCCACCCGCTATAGTCATGCCAGCGGCAGCATTCTGTTCGTCCGCGTTCCTACTGCGGAGTTCCAGCATGTAGGCGATAAATACGCCGACCTGATTCAGGAAGCCATTGACAACCTCGGCCTAGAATACCAAGACGTAAAATTCGTGACTCCCGAGGATGATCCGGCTGCCACTCCCATTCGTCACGATGGCGGCCTCTCCGGCCCGACCCCGGTTCCTTCCCTGGGTGCCGCGAGCCAGGCGCGCTTCGACTGGGACGGCGCGGCCCAACTGAATCCGCGCTACACGTTCGACGCTTTCGTCATCGGGAACGGCAACCAGTTCGCCCACGCGGCCTGCCAGGCAGTCGCTGAGCGGCCTTCCAAGGCCTACAACCCGCTGTTTCTGTACGGCGGCGTCGGGATGGGCAAAACCCACCTCATGCAGGCCATCGGTCATGAAGTCAGGCGTCGCCTGCAGCAGGCTTCTATCTGCTACGTCTCCAGCGAGAAGTTTACCAACGAGATGATTAACTCGCTGCGTTACGATAAGATGACCAGCTTCCGCGACAAGTTCCGCAACGTCGACGTGCTGCTCATCGACGACATTCAGTTCCTGGCTCAGAAGGAGCGCACCCAGGAAGAGTTCTTCCACACCTTTAACGCGCTACACGAGTCTATGAAGCAGATCGTGATCGCCAGCGACCGCCCGCCCAAAGAGCTGGCCGAGATCGAAGATCGCCTGCGCAGCCGATTCGAATGGGGATTGATTGCCGACATCCAGCCGCCCGACTTGGAAACCAAGGTTGCTATTCTTCAGAAGAAAGCTGAGCAGGAAAAAGTCACGCTGCCGACCGATGTAGCTCTCTATATCGCGTCCAACATCCGTTCCAATGTGCGCGAGTTGGAAGGTGCACTGATCCGCCTGGTGGCACACTCGTCCCTTATCGGCACCGCCATAACATTGCCCTATGCTCAGCAGGTTCTGAAGAATTTCATAGACTCGCAGGCCCGTAAGGTCACCATAGAAGCCATTCAAAAAGCCGTTGCCGAGCAATTCGGCCTTCGCCTGGTCGAGATCAAGGCCAAAAACAACTCGCGCGCGATTGTTTACCCTCGCCAGATCGCCATGTACTTAGCCAAGCACCTGACCGAAGCCTCGCTGCCGGAAATCGGACGCCAGTTTGGCGGCAAGCACCACACGACGGTCCTGCACTCGGTCGAGAAGATCGATGAAGTTCGCAAGACCGATAAGGATTTGAACAGGTTGATCAACAAACTGACCGAGCAGCTAGGCGGATGAATCGCGGCTCGCGCACACATTTCCACTCAGGAACCCACTCTTCCTCGATCCTCGCTGTGGAGCGCCTGTGGAACCTGTGTAAGAGCCAGAAGGAATGTCTCAGACCAGCCCTGATTCACCCTCCCCTCCGCCACGACCGGACCCGGTTTTAGAAAACTTTCCCAGCCGGAAGGTGAGGACAGGAAGCGACTTGGGAACAATTTCCACTTTTCCCTCCCCCCTACTGTTACTGCTGGTTTTATAGGTTTTTGTTTTGATATAAGGGAGTGTTTAATAGTAGCGTTGCCGCCAGGGGGATCCGCATATGCCGGTCGAAGCTGTGGCCACTCCGACAGGGACAACGACCATGGAGATCACGGTCGGTAAATTCGAACTTCTGCGAGAACTCACCGCGACCCAGGGTGTGGTCGAACGCAAAACAACCATCCCAATCTTATCCAATTATTTATTTGAGGCCGCTGGGGACAAATTATCCCTGACTGCCACTGACCTTGATCTCAGTCTGCGTACCTGCTGCACTGCCAAGGTCAAGAAGGAAGGCTCCTGCACGATCCCCGCGCGCAAGCTGCACGATTACGTAAAACTGCTGCCCGACGCCGACATCACTATCAAGTTACTGGAGAACCACTGGGTCAGCATTCGCTGTGGCCGGTCGAATACCAAGATGGTCGGCATGGCGCGGTCTAATTTCCCCAGTCTGCCGGCATTTCCGACGGCTGGCGTGGTGAGAATTCCCTCTGGTGTCCTGCGTCAGATGATTGCGAAAACCACCTTTGCCATCGCCAATGAAGAATCGCGGTACACCTTGAATGGCGGGCTGATGGTGCTAAAGCCTGAGTCCATCACCATGGTGGCAACCGATGGTCATCGTTTGGCGCACATCGAGCGTGCCGGACAGAAGTTTGATGGGGTCTCGGGCGAGATGAAAACCCTTGTGCCCAAGAAGGCCATGGACGAGTTGAAGACCCTGCTCGATTCGACCGACGTAGACTCGATCGATTTTGCCAAAGACGAATCCACGCTCTATTTCCGAGTTGGTCCCCGTTTATTGACCTCGCGCCAACTCACCGGACAGTTCCCCAACTACGAAGCTGTGCTCCCCAAGGACAACAACAAGTCGGTGACGATAAATTGCGAAGATCTGAGCGGAGCCATCCAGCGCGTCGCCCAGTTTGCCGACGAGCGCTCCCGTGCAGTTCGGCTGAAGATAGAGAAGGGTGAACTGAAGATCTCGGCCTCGTCCAGCGAGACGGGCGAGTCAGAAGATTCCATTGAAACCAATTACAACGGCGACAGCGTCACCATCGGCTTCAACGCCGCCTACCTGCTTGATTTCCTGAAGGCGACCGGCTCCGGCGAAGTCCGCATCGAATTCAAAGACGCCCAATCCGCCGGCCAACTCCGCCCCGGCGAAGGCGACGAGTATAAGTACCGCTACATTGTGATGCCTATGAGGATCTGAGAGACTCCGACAGGTGCGCGGCCGTGATCCTAAGCGAGGAAGGAATAAAACGGGCAATCAAGGACGGTCAACTAGGCATAACACCTGCCCCTCAGCAAGAACAGTACACCACCTCGGCGGTCGATCTTTGTCTTGGGATGCTCTTCCAAGGTTGGGCCGAGGCGGGCTTTAAAGTTCCAGGCGCAAGAGTGGAGTTGAATCTGGCGGAGCAGAAACCGTGCCGATACAGCTGAGGGATACCTGAAACGGATTACGAGGTTTTCCCGTGACGCAACTCCTTGACCATGCGTGCCCTTCCACCGTACCTTTGACACAACTCAGCTTCTCGGGAGGCGTTTATGCTCAAGGGTTTCAAGCAATTCATCCTGCGCGGCAATGTGGTGGACATGGCGGTCGGCGTAGTCATTGGCGCGGCGTTTGCCAGTGTAGTGGGTGCCTTCACCAAGGACCTGTTGACGCCCTTCCTTGCAGCTATCGTCGGCAAGCCGGACTTCTCCGCTATCAAATTCACGATCAACGGCAGCATCTTCGCCGTGGGCGACTTCATCAACGCCCTGGTCTCGTTCCTGCTCGTGTCCGCGGCCGTCTACTTCTTCGTCGTTACGCCGATCAACGCCCTGGTTGCGCGCATGCGCAAGGCTCCGGCACCCGCCGATCCGACCACCAAGAAGTGTCCCGAGTGCCTGAGCGAGATCCCGATTGACGCCAAGCGCTGCGCCCACTGCGCCCAGCCCTTGGTCCTGGGACACGCGGCTTAGTCGACTCCTGTAGCATAGACGCATGGTATTTTTTCGCGCCGCCTGCGCCATTCTGGTTTTCGCCACCTTGCCGGCCGCAGCCCAGCATGTCCCAACTCAGTCTTCGTCTTCAAAGCCGCACGCGCATCTCAACGCGCCTTCCGATCCCGGCGAAGTCCGCGAAGGCGTCTATCGAAACCCGACGTTCGGATTCAGCTACAAACTTCCCTTCGGATGGGTGGAGCGTACCGAACAAATGCGCCAGGATTCATCGGGCTCCAAGTCGCTCGTGCTCCTGTCGGCCTTCGAACGCCCTCCCGAAGCCGCTGGCGACACCGTGAATTCGGCCGTGCTGATCGCCGCCGAAAGCGTTTCTTCCTATCCTGGCCTCAAAGCTGCGGAAGACTATTTCCGTCCACTCACGGAAGTCGCAACCAGCAGAGGCTTCAAAGTCGCTAACGAACCTTATGAAGTCGAGCTCGGTGCCAGGCGACTGGTCCGCAGCGACTTCAGCAAGGAACTCGGCAAGCTGACCATGTACCAGGCCTCGCTGGTCACTCGGGAGAAAGCGTACGTCGTTTCGTTCACCTTTATTGGGAGCAGTCAAGACGAAGTGGAACAGCTAATCGAAGGGCTTCAGTTCGGCACTTCGCCCAAGGTCCATGCGGCCAAGCCAGCGCACTAACTTTGCTCGCCGCGGGCAAACGCCCGGCTCCAGCCCCACAGGGCAGACACCAGGAACCCGACCACCATTACCAGGACGGCCAGTTCGGCTGTCGGCCAATCGTCGGGAATTCTGTGAGCCCTGCCAGCCGTCGCCAGGTCCCTAATCAGATCGCCGCCAATACAGACCACAAAGAAGAGGGAGTACAGCACCAGGAGTTTTCCTCCCACTCTGCGCCGCAACAGGAGCAACACTATCGCGCCGATCCCGCACAAGCCAACCGGCACCGTTACCCACAACGCTGCCCTGCCGCGCGCCTGAAGCAAACCGAGCCCCAGGTTGAATTCTGACTCGCGCACCGCGAACCAGGAGGTAAACAGCATAACCATGGCCGTGAACCCGGTCCACAGACAAGCAAAGGTGGACAGTGCTCCCCACCACCACGGCTTGATGGAATCGTCTGCCATCATGCGGAAGTCCGGACTCAAGCCCCCACAACCTTACCGGAACAAGCACAAAATTCAAGGGTTACCGTCCCGGTTCCGGGCTCGAAAAGTAGCCTCCTTTGTGGTACAATTTGTTTAGCTCTGGATGCCCGTAAGTAGGAATAATTTCAATAATTTGAACATCATCCAGGGGCGCTCGCGAAGCATCCAATCCCTAGGCTTAGATCGGGCATTCTCCACGGAGTTGAATGGCCACTAAAGAGACACTGAACACTACTGCCATCGAAGAAACCAAGACCAAAAACGGGAAGGTGACGTCGATCAACGGCGGCAATGGCGACTACACCGCCGACTCCATCAAGGTGCTCGGCGGCATGGAAGCCGTCCGCAAACGTCCGGCTATGTACATCGGGTCGACCGGTGAGCTGGGCCTCCACCATCTCGTCTATGAAGTCGTGGACAACTCCGTTGACGAAGCTCTCGCCGGTTTCGCCGATAAGATCGAAGTCACGATCCACATCGACAACTCCATCACGGTGGTCGACAACGGGCGAGGTATTCCCGTGGACTCGATGGACATCGATGGCGAGAAAGTCCCTGCCGCGGAAGTCGTCATGACCAAGTTGCATGCCGGCGGCAAGTTCGATACTTCTTCTTACAAAGTTTCCGGTGGATTACACGGTGTGGGCGTCTCCTGCGTAAATGCGCTCAGTCACGAACTTGAACTGGAGATCTGGCGCGATGGTTTTACCTGGGAGCAGACCTATTCCAAGGGCGAGCCCACCAGCAAGCTGAAGAAAGCCGGCGCTACTAAGAAGCGCGGCACCAAGGTCCACTTTGTTCCTGATAAAGAAATCCTTACTGCGACCGAGTACAACTTTGACACGCTGGCGCAACGTCTGCGCGAGTTGGCTTTCCTGAACAAGGGCCTGCTCATCACGCTTACCGATGAGCGCACGACCGATCCCAAAACCGGCGAGCCTAAAAAGGTCGAGTTCAAGTACAACGGCGGCATCGCAGAATTCATCAAGCACCTGAACCGCGGCAAGTCGGTGCTGCATGATCGCCCTATCTACATGGAAGCCGACCGTGACGGCGTGAACATGGAGATTGGCCTGCAGTACAACGACGGCTACTCCGAGACAGTCTTCAGCTTCGCCAACAACATCAACACGGTAGATGGCGGATCGCATCTTTCCGGTTTCCGCACTTCCCTGACGCGCACCATCAACTACGCGGGCCAGCAACTCGGCCTCTTCAAAGATGTGAAAGAGAATCTGACCGGCGACGACGTCCGTGAGGGCCTAGTGGCCGTGATCAGCGTGAAGTTGCCGCAGCCCCAGTTTGAAGGCCAGACCAAGGGCAAGCTGAATTCCGACATCGCCGGCGTGGTGCAGGCATTCGTTAACGAGCGCCTCGGTGCGTACCTCGAGCAGAACCCTCCCGTCGCTCGCAAGATCATCAACAAGGCGTTGGAGGCCGCCCGCGCGCGTGAAGCCGCCCGCAAGGCCCGCGATCTCACCCGCCGTAAAGGCGCGCTCGATGGCGGTGGTCTGCCCGGCAAACTCGCGGACTGCTCCGAGCGCCAGCCCGAACGCTGCGAGCTGTTCCTGGTCGAGGGTGAGTCAGCAGGCGGCACCGCCAAGCAGGGCCGCGACCGCCGGTTCCAGGCGATCCTTCCACTTAAAGGAAAAATTCTGAACGTCGAGAAGGCGCGCTACGACAAGATGCTCGCTCACGAAGAAATTCGCGCCATGATTACCGCCCTGGGCACGGGCATCGCGAAGGATGACTTCGATCCCACCAAGCTCCGTTACGGCAAAATCATCCTCATGACCGACGCCGACGTAGACGGCAGCCACATTCGCACCCTGCTGCTCACGTTCTTCTTCCGCCACATGCAGGAGCTGATCAAGCGCGGCAACGTGTTCATTGCTCAGCCACCGCTTTACGGCATCAAGAAAGGCAAGTCGCACCAGTACATTAAGGACGATCGCGAGTTCGTGAAGGTGATGGTGAAGCGCGCCGCCGAAGGCCTGGTTGTCCGTTATGGTGAAGGCGCCGCCAAACTGGAAGGCGCAAACCTGGCCCGTTTCATGACTACGCTGAAGGAGTACCTCGATTTCTTTGACAAGGTGGACAAGCGCATTCGCGACCAGCGTGTCACGAACGTGTTGCCCAAGCTCGACCTCTCCAAGCGCGCCGACTTTGAAGGCGACAAGAAGACCCCGTCCAAGAAGATCGAGAAACTGGAAAAAGAGCTGAAGAAGGTCAGCAAAGAGTGCGTTTTTAAGAGCGTCGAGATGCGTTTCGATGAGGAGCACAACCTGTGGGAAGTCGCTTTCGTCAACTCACAGGGCGCTGAGCATTGCATCAACTGGGAACTGGCTTCCAGCGCCGAATATCGCCAGATGACCTCGAAGTTCAAGCAGATCGAGGCCAACATGGAACCGCCCTTCATCGTAGAAGGCGTGATCAAGGCTCAAGCTCCAACCAACGGCAACGAGGAAGAGTTAAGCGACGCTGAGCGCGAAGAACTGGAAAAGGCTGCCAAGAAAACGGCCAAGCCGCCCAAGGTGAAGGGCAAAGGGCCAGACGTGGTGGAAAAGACCAGCGCCCGCGAGCTGTTTGATTACGTGCTCTCCGAAGGTAAGAAAGATTTCAGCGTGCAGCGCTATAAAGGCCTAGGCGAGATGAGCGCCGCGCAACTCTGGGAAACGACCATGGATCCGGAGCGCCGCACCCTGCTCTCGGTGAAACTGGAAGACATCGCCGAAACCGAAAACATCTTCACGACGCTAATGGGCGAAGATGTCGAAGCTCGCCGCAAATTCATCGAAGACAACGCCCTCGATGTAAAGAACCTGGATATCTAATCGAATTGTGTGGAGGCGGGTCTCGGACGCGCCTCACTTCTTTTCCTCTGGTTCGACTCTTGTCATTCCTTGGGCGCCGAGGAATCTCGGTTTTATCCCCAAACTGTCGGGTGAGAATTCCGCTACAACGCGACGTGCGCGGCAAGCGTGGGGATCCCTCGACTGCGCCGGACGATTCGTAAGCGAATCCTCCGGCTTCGCTTGACAGGTGTGCAGGTTAGGTTAGCCGCGGGGGCGGCGAAATTCATTAGCCCTGGGCGTAAGCCCGGGGTGATGCCCGAACAAATGTCCCGAGTCCCGGAGGGGCTATAAGGTTACCCTGCATTACCTCCGTGCCTTCTGTCTTCCACTGCAAGTCTTCTCCCCTTCCGCGTTCTACTCACAGGACCGGAAACCCGCCTCCTCCTCCCGTCCAGACCGAACCAAAGGGAACCCATATGAAGAGACTTTTTCTGGCCGTACTGTTCTTGTGTATTTCCGTTGCCGCAGAGGAGACTCAGCCCTCTCTCACCATCTACAACCAGAACTTCGTAGTCGTTCGCGAGCGCCTGCCGCTGGACCTGAAGCCTGGCGTGAATCAGATCGAATTCAAAGGCATCACCGCGCACCTTGAGCCCGACTCTGTCCTGCTGCGCGATCCCGCCGGTCGCGCGCTGCAAATCCTGGAGCAGAACTATCGCAACGATCCGATCTCGCAGGAACTCCTGCTCTCGCGCTATGTCGGCAAGACCATCGACTTCATCGTAGAGCACAAGGGGGCCAAAATCGAAACCGTGAAAGGTAAGATCATCCGCAGCGGCTACATCCCCAGTTCCGCCTACAACCAGGGTTATCAGACGCCCGGTATGGGCCAGCCCATCATTGAAGTCGACGGCGTCCTGCGCTTTGGACTTCCCGGCCAGCCGCTCTTTCCTGCGCTCGACAGCGACTCGATCCTGAAGCCCACTCTCAACTGGCTGCTCCAGACCATCCAGCCTGGCGCCTTCGATGCCGAGATCTCCTACGTCAGCGGAGGCATGAGCTGGCAGGCCGACTACAACCTCGTCATTGCCGACAAGAATGAAGGCAGGAGCAACGTCAATCTGGTGGATCTTGTTGGCTGGGTCACCATGCACAACCAGAGCGGCAAGGCGTTCGAGAATGCTCGTATCAAGCTGATGGCCGGAGATGTCAACAAGATCGCCAACCAGCTCGCCGTGCCGCGCGCCGCGGCCGTGATGAAGATGGCCGACGAAGCCAATATGGCCCCGGTGGTCCGCGAGAAATCCTTCGACGAATTCCACCTTTACACCCTCGAGCGTGCCACGACACTCCGCGATGAAGAAACCAAGCAAGTGGAATTTGTGCGTGCGACCGGCGTTCGCTCACAGCGGCTGTATGTCTATGACGGAGCCGCCCTCGGCTACTACTCCTACTACAACTCTGACCAGATCCTGCAGGATCCCAGCTATGGCACGCAGTCCAATCCGAGAGTCTGGGTCATGCAGGAATTCAAGAACTCCGAAGGAAATCACCTCGGCGTGCCGCTACCCAAGGGCCGCCTGCGTTTCTATCGCCGCGACACCGACGGCCACCTGGAATTCATCGGCGAGAACACGATTGACCACACGCCCAAAGACGAAACCATCCGCCTTTACACCGGCAATGCCTTCGACGTCACCGGCGAGCGCAAGCGCACCAACTTCCGCGCTGACTCGCATCAGCACTGGATGGATGAGTCGTTCGAAATTCGTGTCCGCAATCACAAGAAGGAGCCGGTGCAGGTTCGCGTGCTCGAGCACCTGTACCGCTGGACGAACTGGAAGATGGTCGAGAACTCCGACGACTACCGCAAGAAGGATGCGCAGACAGTCGAATTCCCCGTGACCATCGCACCTGACGGCGAGCAGGTAGTCGCTTACACCGTGCATTACTCATGGTAGGAAATCCGCCGCGCTCACGGTTGTCATGCTGAGCGACGCTAGGAGCCCGTTAGTCATGTCGTCATCCTGAGCCAAGCCCCCAGCTTGGCGAAGGATCTTGCGCGCCGTCGGTTGTGCACGCCAGATCCTTCGCAGACGCACGTCTTCTCAGGATGACGACATGGAGTGGCCGGATCCATTGTCGGTTGACTCTTCAGCATCACGATATTCGAGAGTGGATTATAACAATCATCCATTTACCGACGGCAATAAGCGTGCCGGATTCTTGACGGCGGGCCTGTTTCTCGCCTTGAACGGCTTTGAGCTGGCCAGTGATCAAGTGGAGGCTGTGCAAACCATTATGGGTGTTGCGGCAGGCAAGGTCAGCGAGAAGGTCCTGGCCGATTGGATTCGCTCACCTCGCTCGCCTGAAATGATTTCAGACGCGGTATCGCACCTCAGGATACATCCGATCAAAGGCTAGCCACAGCGCTGCAATCAGCACAAAGACGAATACGCTCCCTTCCGGGCCAACGCTGCCCCCCGACAGCCACTTCGGACCCTGCAAGGATGAACTCAGTAAATGCCCCGGGAACACGTTTCCACTGTTGGGGACGGAATAAAGAAAGGTCTCTCCCCAGTCAAAGGAGGAATGGAATCCGACCGCGAACCAGAGGGTTCCGGTCCGGCGGAGGGTCAGGCAAAAAAAGAAGCCGATTAATCCTGCGCTAAGGGCGCCGACCCAAGCCTCGCCCTGGTTTTCCAGGTGGATCCGCCCGAATAACGCTGACAGGAGCACGGCGGTCGGCCAGAAGCTAATTCCCGTGGTCAGCGTGAACTGTGTGTATCCGCGGAACAGGAACTCTTCGAAGCATCCGACCAGCAGGAAGAACAATCCCCAGAAAAAAGCGAATTTCAGGATGCGTAGGCCATGCAATGCCAGGTGTCCGAAGTAAAAAGCGTGCACGCCCCGCATCGCTCCCAGCAGTACGCTAATGGCCACAACGCCCCAGAGCGTGCCCACCCAAAAAAACTTCCCAAAGGCGCCCTGCGTCGGCAATCCGTAATCGCCGCATGGCCGCTTTTCGACCGACGCCATGACAAATGCCGGAATCAACACCGCGAGGAATAAGCAGAATTCGCTGACCAGCCCTCGCCACAACCGCGCTGCGCCCTGCGGATGCCACCCTTGCAGCAGGAAAGCAAGGGCCGCCCCAACCGCCACCACCATCACCAGGTACAAGGCGAATCGCCAGCCCGCGCGGATTCCGTGCGGCCCAACGAAAACGCGGCGAATCCCAGACGGCTTTTCCGGCGACGACACCTCCGGCGGCGAAGGATTCGGCTCGGGCAACGGCGAGGTATTTACGTCATCCATTGCAGAACTTCCCCGGAACAACGACCAGACATGGTAAAACAGCGCTTCGCCTGATGAGCACCTTTTTCACCCGCGAGCGCTTTGGAAAGCCACAATTTCTCGCGGCTTTGCTGCTGCTGGTATTTCTAGGGCAGTGCGTGTGGCTGGCGTCGCGTGCCATGCGCGATGCCAATGCTGATCCTGGCGAGATCAGCCGCATCGCCCGGGGACTTAGTCTCTGGCATGGCGGGATTACAGGCGTGACTGCTGCCAGGCCGCCCGAAGTGTTGCCGGAGACCAAATTCGAGGTCCGAGCGACGGGCGAACCGGACCCGCATCATTCTCGCTTGTATTACCTGATCGCCTCTGCACCTTTACTGCTATGGCCGGGACCCTTCGCGTCAAATTCGAGGCTGTCCTGGCTTTGGCTGGCGCGCGTCCATTTTTTTTGCTTCGGTGTGCTGTTGGGGGCTTCGCTCTGGTATGTTGCCCGCCGTCTTTATGGGAATGCAGGCGGATACGTTGCGCTCACCCTGTACTGCTTTTCTCCTCGCATGATCCGCAGCAGCGCCCTTTGGCTGGCTCAGCCCGAAGTGGGAGCCGTGTGGGGAGCCTTCGGGGCGGTGTTCACGGCCATTGCGGTTGCGCACACGCTCTACGCTCCGCGAGAAGTCGTGCTCTGGAACTGGCGCCGCATCGTACTGCTCGCAGTCTCGCTTACTCTCGCGATCGGCTCGCAGTTCTCTCTAGTCATCTTGATCCCGATCGTGCTGGCATTTCTGCTTTACCTCGCGCCTACCCGAAGGAAGGCCGCCGTCGTGATCTGGGCGGCTGCCTGTGCGATCGCTTTCCTTCTGCTGTTCGCGTCTTACTCTTTCCATCCCACGGCACTTTGGCAAGGTTTGGCTCATGCGCGCTTTTTCGGGGAGACCTGGCAAGCTCTTGCAATGCCCAGCGCGTATCAGCAGCTGTCTGTCCAACTGGGACGAATATGTCCGGCGCTGCTGATTGCATTTCCGGCAGCGCTGATCGCCTACTTGGCCTGGCCCCGCGCCCGTTACTTCGGCAATACGGCTCCGCTCATGATGGCTGTCCTTTTCCTGATCCTCGGACTTGCCACGCCCCACTACCCCGGCCTGGGTTTCAGGCTGGTAGCCGTGCCTTTCCTGTTTTTATTTGTTTCGGGGATTGTCGCTGACCTGTTGGAAACCCCCCAGCAATCCCTCGTGTTAGCCTGCATTTCCGGGCTGCTGGCCGCCAACGCAATCTTCAGCCTGATGGAGCTGGCGCAGGGTAGGCTAAGGGACCACGTGGGCCTCCACACAAAGAAGAGCCATACCATACAGGTAGACATGGTCAAATAACATGCTCACCCAACACTTCGCAGCCGTCTGTAAACAACTAAGGAGCTGCCCATGAACTCGAAATCCCGCCTCCTACTGTTGGTCTCACTGGCACTCACGCTGGCTTCAGCGGCTTACGCCCAAGGCGAGGGCCGTGAGTTCCGCTGGTCTGGCAAACTCGCTCCCGACCAGGTGGTTGAGATCAAGAACGTAAATGGCACCATTGAAGCGGAAGCCGCCAACGGCGATGAGATCCAGGTCACCGCCGAGAAGATCGGGCCGCGCGCCGAAGAAGTGAAGATCGAAGTCGTGCCCAGCAGTGAGGGTGTGACGATTTGCGCCATTTATCCCTCGGCTTCCGGCACTTGCGAACCCGGCACCCATTGGCACTCCGGCAACGTCCACGGCGACCGGGCGCAGGTCCGATTTCACGCGCTCATTCCCAGGAACCTCCGCTTCACAGGGATCAGCGTGAACGGCAATGTCTCGGCTGAAGACATGGGCCGCTTCGTTTATGCGGAAAGCGTCAATGGCTCGATTCGCGTTTCCACCACCGCTTGGGCGCACATGGAGACGGTAAACGGTTCCGTCAAAGGCCGGATGGGGAATGCCGGATGGAACGGTATTCTAAAAATTGCGAGCGTCAATGGCTCGGTCGAACTCGAGATGCCCGACGGCCTCAGCGCCAACGTTGACTTCAAATCGGTGAATGGCGGAATTAATTCTGATTTCCCGATCAGCATCAGCGGTTTCGTTGGCCACAGCGCTCACGGCCAGATCGGCAGCGGAGGCCGGGAGTTGGAGATCCGAACCGTAAACGGAAGCGTAACTCTGAAAAAAGCGGGCGGAATCTAGGGAGTAGCCCTCGCACCCTGGATCAGGTTGTTGGTCACGCACGCGGCCTCGACCCCGATTGCCACGTTCTGAAAAATGCGTTCCATCTTGTGGTGGCCGGTGCGGTGAAAGAAATATGAGGTTCCCATCCCGAAGGCAAATCCCAGGGAAGACGCGGCGAACTGTCCCGCGGCGCCATGTGTGACAAACGGCCGAGCCAGCGGATTCACCTCTCTACTGCCAGGCTTTCTCAATATGCGCTGAGTGCTAATGCTATCGGCGGCGATCAGGCCGGCGAGAATGGAAAATCGAATCCTGGCCGGACGGTCTAGAAATACCTGGTGCGCCTCGGGCGCAGTTTGCACGTTAGCAGAACTCGCTACGACCCGAAGGACCGGTTGCACCCACCCGGTGCTCGGCGCCTCAGGCAGGGCAGCTTCAACACTTGCACTGTTCAGCTCGGCAGCCCTAACTTCCGCGATCTGAGCGGCTGCGGGAATTGCCATTAAGAGACCGGCCAGTAAACCGACCGCGCCAAAGCGTTTCATGAGTGCGTCCTCGCCCGCCTTCCATAAGGCATCGATGGCCGGCTCTGGGGGGCGCGTTTCCGCAGCATGAACCGAATCGATCTACTGCTATAAGCGTAAGATCTGGGGCAACAACCGACAATGGTAGGAACGCCCTATGAGGCAGTACGGCGGTAACTCGGGAAAAAGGTTACTCGCGTGCCTTGTCTGATAGCCTGGGAGTGCCATACCGTTCGGTTCGCACGTCTTGCCAATGCGGCCCGTCCCCCGGATTCTCGCACGGACGGTTGAGAATTGCGTGTGACCGCGATCACACAAAGATGAGATGGTTAGTCTGCTAGCGGCATCCCGCGGCTGCGACCAGCTATCCGGTGCCTTACCGGATGAGGAATGAGCTCACCATAAAGCTGATCCCGATAGCACTACTGAGGAAAGAAATTCGCCAGTAGGCTCTCTTTCCTGTCAGCAGCGTAATAGAACACAGAACGATTGCGATTTCGAGAAAGATCTCAGACGTATCGAAGCGGTCGGCACGACGAGTCGTGATTCCCACCTCTCTTTCGAGATCTTCGGCCTTGGCGCGAACCACCTCAGCGCCTCGTTTCTGATCCTCCGACTTCTTCCTAAAATCCTCCGCTATGGAAGGGTCTCCCTGGATGAGTCCGGCCATCTCGGAATTTGCTTCGTACATATGGGAGCGGATGTTCTTCGCCTGGTAGTAGGCCCACTGGTCGTTGGCCTTCGTCTGGATCAAAACTTCTTCGGTGTGCGTTCGATGTCCCAGCATGGTCGCGAACGCAAGCAGCACGGCCATGATCGCCATCGTAAGGCCGATCGTCTTCTCGCCAAATTCCTTGGCCTGCTCTGACAATTCCTTGATCTCCCCGGGCTCCATCTCGCCTTCCTCGTGTTGAAGTTGGCCGCCATTGTACGAGGAAAAACTAAACAAAAGACTGCGATCTTCTTTCCGGGCGGTGCGCGAGGGACAGGGGGCTCTTAGAGCATTCTGAACTCAAGACTCATTCCGGCTGGGTTGGACGCCGGATGATTGGTGCAATGAGATTGCTATTAATTGACTGGTCCGTCGATTGGGACAGCGACCAGCCCGAGGCTCTGCCGGACGAGTCGCCAGGTCAGTACTTCGCCTTCCAGGACTCCGCAATCATCCAGATTCAACCCCGAGATCATGTCTAATTTGTTCCAGACATCTCTACTTTCCGGACGGAGGAAGCGACCAAAGGCATCGCTTCCATACGGTTTCCAGGAAGCGGCAGTTTGCAGGGTTTCAAGGAATCCGAGAGCAGCTAACTCCCGGACTTCGGCGGTGCCGTCGGTTAGGAATCGTTCTATGAGCTCGAAAGCGGCGCGTACTTGCTGATACTGCCCTTTTTCGTACAGTTCATCGGTGACGAAGCGCGCGAAACTCGACATGTCGAGATACGCTCCCGCATCATGTCGCCACTTGTTGCGGGCCTCTTCCCAGCGGTTCCGGAACTGAGGAAACTCGCGCAGGAGATGCGAGATGACGTGCTGCTTCTCCAGCATAGCTCGGAGACTCGGCTCAATTTGAGTATGCAGACTCGTTAAAATAACTGGGGCCGGTGAAACACCTGAATGGGGGGGGCTACCCTAAAAATAGCGTCGTGGTTGTCGAAACCCGAGGGAATGGCTCCTACAGGCCACTGCTTACCCCTATTATACAACGTACCTTACTTTTCATGATTTTAGGGCGTCCCCGTTGCCAGAGTTACGTTCCTCACGCGGCACGACTTCTGCGCCTTTTCCGGGTTAATAGAATCTTAAGTAAGGTAGGCAGTGGTCCGCCTATGAATTGAGGCGCCGCATGTCTTGCGAAACGCGCTATCATTGCTTTGTGAGTCGCTGGTTTGTACCCTTGATTGTGCTTCTGGCGTGGCTGCTCGCTCCCGCAGTCCAGGCCCAGATCAGGGCCGGGGGGCTTCCGCCGTCAGTAGCCTCCATTGGCTTCAGTCCGAACCCAGTTGCTCCCGGTATTCCGCCCAGTGTGACTTCGCTCGGCTTCGGCCAGCAGGCCCCGCTGTTTAATCAGCGGTTCTGCTGCCGGTTCTCGCACAGTCACAGCGCTTCGTTCTCTCATGAGCCTCATCATCATTTTTCCGGGTATGGCGGAGTAGCTCTGCCGATCTACTCCATGCCTTACTACTATCCGCCGACCATCATCGAGCCGGTTGACGACGCCATGGAGCAGGATTACGGCCCAGGCCCAACCATCTTTGATCGCCACGGTTCAAGCCGGAGTAATACGGCTATCGAGCAGTTCGACGAGCGCCTTGATCGGCTTGATCGCCTCATCGACGAAGCCAAGACCAAGCCCGCCGCTCCCCAGCCCGAACAAGAGCCGAAGCCCGCTGCCGATCAGCCGCCAACCATCCTGGTCTTTAAGGATGGCCACAGCGTCGAAGTAAAGAACTACGCCATTGTTAGCGAGGTGCTCTACGATTTTTGTGCGGACCGCCGTAAGAAGATCGACTTGGCCGATCTTGACCTGGCGGCCACGCAGAAACAAAACGAAGATCGTGGTATAGATTTCCGGCTGCCCGCTCACCCGGGAAATTGAGTTATGAGCCAATCCGCCGCCCACGCCCTGATCGCCGCGGTTCTTTGCTTGCCGTTCGAAGTGGCGGCGCAGGTGCGAAGCCCGGGAGTCATGGGCATGCCTCCACGCAGCGTGGCCCTTACTTTCGGGTCACAACCGCAATCACCATCATCCAATCCGTTCTTGCATCAGGCTATTTTCCTGGGTGGACCGATATGGTATCCGGACTACTACCAACCGCCTCCAGTCCCTCCGCCGCAGGTGGTGGTCGTGCAGGTTCCACCGGCCGCAATGGAAGGTAAGGGAGAGGCAAGAGGCGTCCATCCCTTGCTGATCGAATGGCAGGATGACCGTTTCGTGCGCGTCACCTCCGCAGAACAGAGCCCGAGTAAGCACCGCCGCGAGCGGCAGCATTATGGAACTGAATTCAACCTCGGCAGCAACTCACCGGCAAGCGTTCGCGAACTCCGGCCAGCGCTGTTGATTTTTCGCGATGGCCACCGCGAAGAATCCACGAACTATACCATTGTGGACGGCGTCCTTTACTCCTACCCGGATTACTGGACGGGCGGTGCTTGGGCGAAACGAATTCTGATTTCTGACCTTGATCTTCCTGCAACCTTCCAACAAAACCAGCAACGTGGCGTCAAATTCATCCTGCCTGCCGGGCCCAACCAGGTAGTCACCCGCCCCTAAGTTCAAGGACCGCACCCACACGGTTAATCAATCCTTACAGAACATTTGCGCCTTACAGAACATTTGCGGTCGAACTAGGGCATTCTCCCGATGCCGACAGCAAACAATTAATGCCCAAAATACAGTGGCGAAGTCCTAATCACGAGGTATCAAAATGCCAGACCAGAGTCTTGAAGGAATGCGTGTCGCCATCCTGGCGACAGATGATTTCGAACAAGTGGAACTCACTGAACCGCGCAAGGCGCTGGACGAGGCGGGTGCACGCACGACGGTCATTGCGCCTAAACTCGGGAAAATCCAGGGAATGAACCACGACGAAAAAGCTGACCAATTCGACGTCGACATGGCGCTTGATCGCGCCAATCCCGAGGAGTTCGATGCCGTGCTGCTGCCCGGGGGTGCGCTCAATGCCGACGCTCTGCGCGTAGCGAACGAAGCCCAGGAGTTCGTCCGTTACATGGACGACAGCGGCAAGCCCATCGCCGTGATTTGCCATGGCCCGTGGTTGCTGGTGTCAGCGGGCCTGGTGGATAGCCGCACCCTTACCAGCTATCACACCATCCGGGACGACATTCGCAACGCCGGCGGTCAATGGCTGGACAAGGAGGTTGTGCGCGATCAGAACTGGGTCAGCAGCCGCCAGCCCAGCGATATCCCGGCCTTTAACCGTGAGATGATCCGGCTCTTCACCGAGCACCGGACGAAAACCGGAGTGCCCTCCACCCCGAAGGCCGCGTAGTCGAATCGTGATTGTGTGGCCCGGTTCTTTGACCCGGGCAGGGCGGGTCAAGAGACCCGCCTCCACACAAGCTCCTCATCCCACTACTCACCGCCCTTTCCCAATCTGCCAAATCGCGTGACAATAGGCTACACAGCAAATCTCAAGGAGCCGAGCGTGGAGAAATCGATCAAGTATTTCCCCATCCGGCGGAGCACGCGTCTACCGCTGGAGATTCCGCTGCGTGTCACCAGCCTCGATCCCAAGATCGAGTTTGCCGAAGACTGCACGACGGTAACAGTCAACGCTCACGGCTGCGGCGTCATTTCATCCCGCCGTCTTGCTGCAGGAACCCGCGTGCGGCTTGAAATCACTGCTGACAAACGGGCCGCCAACGCTCGCGTCCATGATGTTGTTCCCCTCAGCGACGACAATACTTCTTGGCTCCTGGGCATGGAGATGGAGCACGCCGGCAATTTCTGGGGAATCAAATATGCTCCTGCCGACTGGGTGGACGAAGATACCACGTCGGGAGCTGCGCCATCGTCGCCCCAGGCAGGCTCGGCTACTGTCGCTGCGAGGCCCAGTTCCGCTGCGACCAAGGAAATTCCCGAGGCTGTCCTGAAGCGGCTGCTTTCCGAGTGCCGTCTCGCCGCCGTTAGCTTGGGTGCTTGTTACGTGCAGACCGGCACCACCTTCCCCATACACGCTCCGGTGATGGTAACGGTGCGTGCCGCCGATTCCGAGCACACCTTCCACGGAAACGTGCGCGTGGAATACGTAGGCTCAGGGATGGGAATTGAATTCACCGGTCAAGGCGAAGAGCATCGCAACCGCATCGCTGCCCTGATTGATGACCTGAGCAAGAACGGAGACAAGATTCCCGAGGTCCGCGTCGCCTTGGCGCCACCGGAAAAGACTGTCGCAAAACCAAAAGGCAAACCGTCGGGTACGGTTCAATATGACAGCCTCTTGGGATTAATCCTGGTGGGAGGCGCGCTTAAGCGAAGCGACTTCCTGCGCGAACTGGAAAAGCAACGCCGCCACGGCTAGCTGCGTGTGTATCGTTGCTAGCCCGGCGCGCCCGTCCACGGATACGCGAGTCCCGCAGGGACGAAATTCATTAGCCCAGCCGGTTAGCGCTGGGTCGTCGCCAATGAATGTGCAAGCCCCGTAGGGGCGGCACATACTCCCAACCTCAACTCATATACCATCCGCCGTTCACGTTGATCGTCTGCCCCGTGATGTATCCATTTCTCGCCAGCAACACCACAACCGACGCCACCTGCTCGACCGTTCCGAACCTTCCTACTGGAATGAGCCCTGGATTAGCCCGAGGATTCGCCGTCACCATTTCCGTCTCAATTAAAGCGGGTGCGATGGCGTTTACCGTGATTCCCTCTTTGGCCAGCAGTCCCGCAAAAGAATGCGTCAAGCCCAGCATTCCTGCTTTGGAAGCCGCATAGTGCGGTCCTACGACTCCGCCCGTCTGCGCAGCGACCGAAGACATATTGATGATGCGTCCCCACCGTTGTGCCCGCATGCCGGGCAGTGCTGCTTGTGTCACCAGGAAGGTAGATTTCAAGTTCGTATTGATCGCCTCATCCCAGTCCTCTTCTGTGATCTGGTCAAGGCTGCGCTGACGTCCCACCGCAGCGTTGTTCACCAGAATGCTAACCGTCCCAAGTTCCTTCTCGACTCGCGAAACCATCTCGCGAACCTTCGCGCTCTGAGAGACATCCGCCTGGATCGCCAGCGCGCGACGTCCCAACTGGCGAATTTCGGCGCACACCGCTTCGGCCTCTTTCGATCGGCTCCGATAGTTCACAGCCACATCCGTTCCTGCCTTCGCCAAGGAGGCAGCACAAGCCGCGCCAATTCCCCGGCTCGCTCCTGTCACCAGAGCAACTTTGCCTTGCAAATCGGCCATGTTGTGCATTATCTACCGAGATCGCACCGGGGACCTTGGTGAGCACCTATCCTGCTCCCAGAACGGCTCCCTGCGTGATATAATTTCTTTAGCTCTCAGGGCGATTAAACTACTGTAAATGCAAGTATTTACGAAATTGTCAGCGGACCCAAAACGGCCCCCACCTTCGCCCCGATCCGTGCCCATCCGTGGCCGAATTTTTTGCTGAGAGCCGACAGCTGATAGCCGAGAGCTAGCAGCTCATTAGCTAGGAGCTAGTAGCTACATGGCAGACGAAAACAATCCCCAACTCCCCTTGAATCCCCCCGGAGACGGCGGCGGCCCCGGCGCTGCCAACATTCAGCCCATCAACATTGAAGAGGAGATGCGCCGTTCGTATCTCGACTATTCAATGTCGGTCATTATTGGTCGCGCCTTGCCCGACGTGCGTGACGGCCTCAAGCCTGTGCATCGCCGCATTCTTTACGCCATGCACGACATGGGCATCCTGCACAACCGCAAGCACGTGAAGTGCGCCAAGGTGGTCGGCGAATGTCTCGGCAAATACCATCCCCACGGTGACACCGCGCTCTACGATGCGCTGGTACGCATGGCGCAACCCTTCTCCATGCGCTATCCGCTAGTCGATGGCCAGGGCAATTTCGGCTCCGTGGACGGAGATCCGCCCGCCGCCTACCGGTACACCGAGTGCCGCATGACCGCCATCTCGGAAGAGATGTTGATGGACATCGACAAAGATACGGTCGACTACGTCCCCAACTTCGACGAGACCACGATGGAGCCGGTCGTTCTGCCGACTCGTGTTCCCAATCTCCTCATCAATGGTTCCAATGGAATCGCGGTCGGGATGGCGACCAACATCCCGCCACACAATCTGACCGAGGTTGTGGACGCGACTATCACGCTGGTGAACAATCCGCAGGCAACGCTAGCCGACTTGTTGAAATTCGTGCAGGGCCCCGATTTCCCTACTTACGGCATCATTCATGGGAAGAGCGGCATCAAGCAGGCTTACGAGACCGGACGCGGCCGCTTCGTGATGCGCGCCAAGGCTGCCATCGAAAACATCAACAAAGACCGCCAGGCGATCATTGTCACCGAAATTCCCTACCAGGTGAACAAGCGCTACCTGATCGAGCGCATCGCCGAGCTGGTCAATAACAAGCACATCGAAGACATCTCTGACATTCGCGACGAAAGCGATCGCGACGGTATGCGCATCGTGCTCGAACTCAAGCGCGGCGCCGAGCCCCAAATCATTCTCAACCAGCTTTTCAAGCACACCCAGATGCAGGAAAGCTTCAGCATGATCTTCCTGGCCATCGTGCATAACCAGCCCAAGGAAATGGGCCTGAAGCAGGCGATTCAGCACTTCATCGACCACCGCGTCGAAGTCGTAGGCCGCCGCACTGCGTTCCTGCTCGCCAAAGCGAAAGACCGCGAGCACATTCTGGAAGGTTACAAGATCGCGCTCGATCATCTCGATAACGTGATCGCGATCATCCGCGGCAGCGCCAATCGCACCGACGCCCGCGAGAACCTGGTTGCCTATTTCGCCGGCAAGAAAATTGACATCAACACGACAGGCCGGGCCCCCAAGCTTGATCCTGAAAAGCCGTTCAGCAGCAAGCAGGCCGATGCCATCCTCGAACTGCAACTGCATCGCCTGACCAGGCTCTCCATCGACGAGATCACCAACGAGTTGAAGCAGGTGGGTGAGAGCATTGCCGAGTTCGAGTCCATCTTGGCCTCGGAGAAGAAGCTGCGCGGCGTCATTGTGACGGAACTGGAAGAGATCAAGAAACAATACGGCGACGAGCGCCGCACCGTGATCGAGGACGAAGCTGCCGAGATCAAGCTGGAAGACCTGATTGCCGACGAGCAGGTCGCCGTCACTGTCAGCCACTCCGGCTATTTCAAGCGGACCGCGATCTCCACCTATCGCATGCAGCGTCGCGGTGGAACTGGCCGCACCGGAATGAAGACGCGCGATGAAGACTTTGTGGAGCATCTGTTCATAGCGTCTACGCACGCCTACATCCTGATCTTCACCAACACCGGCCGCGTCTATTGGCTGAAGGTGTACGAGATCCCTGATGTAGGCGCTGCCGGAAAAGGCAAGCACGTCGGGAACCTGGTCGCCCTGCAGCCGGGCGAAAGCGTCCGCACCATGCTCGCCGTCCGCAATCTCGAAGAAGCAGGCCGTTATATTTTCTTCGCCACCCACAAGGGCACGGTGAAGAAGACCGAGCTGAAGGACTTCTCCAATGTGATGTCACGCGGCATCATCGCCATCGGCATTGACAAAGATGACGAACTGGTCGGCACCACCCTGACCGACGGCAACCAGATCGTCTTTCTGGCTTCGCACGACGGCCAAGCCATCCGCTTCGACGAAAACGACGTGCGCTCCATGGGCCGTCCAGCCTATGGCGTTCGCGGCATGAATCTCGATAAGGGCGACTACATCGTCGGTATGGCCACCACCCCGAAAGACGCCAAAAGAGCCGAGGCCGATGCCCAGAAAGCCAAGGCGAAAGCCGGAGTGCCGGAAGCGACCGCCACTGACGAGACCATCCCGGTTAAGGGCTCTCTGATCCTGTCCGTAACCGAGAACGGCTACGGCAAGCGCACGCCGGCTGATGAATACCGTCTCCAGGGACGCGGCGGCTCTGGCGTCATCAACGTCAAAACCACGGCGCGCAATGGCAAGGTCGTGGGCATCGCCCAGGTCACCGAGGATTCTGAAGTCATGCTGATCAGCCAATACGGCAAGATTATCCGCATGGACTCGAGCACGATCCGCGAATCCGGCCGTGCCGCCCAGGGTGTTCGCCTGCTGCAGCTCGAACCCGGCGACCGCGTAGCAGCGGCTGTGGTAATTCCGCCGGAAGAAGACAGCGGCACGTTAATTCAGTAATTACTTGTGGGGGGAGGGTCTCGGACCAGCCCTTCAGGATCGTGTTCATCAATCCTGGAATAGAGAATAGCCTGGAGCTCACGATTCTTGACTAATATGCGACACTAAGTTGATGACCTTTGAGCTGCAATTGCAAATCGAGATCTTTCGCCTCATGCTCCACGAACGTCGCCGGGAAGCCCGCGCCATGAGAGCCTTTAGCCGTGAGATGCGTAAGCAGGCAGCGGCTATGCGAGTGTCTACCCGTGCCGAAGTCGCTGAAAAGCTAAAGTGTTTGCTAACCGCCCAGCCGATCGCCACCATGCAATAAGAACCTTCCGCTTTTTCTTCTCAAGAAGGCTTGTCATCAAGCGCACCGAGGAATCTGCTTTTTATAAGTGTTATCGATGCCAGTTTGTGACCCAGGCGGAGCCGTCTGTGTGGGCCCGAGTCTCCGGCCCGGGCAGGGCGGGTCCAGGTCCACGACCCGCCATTAGATCTCTCACATCCCGTATGCGCAACTGTGACTGCGGTCCTTGCACTAAACTAAACAGGTCCGGCGGCAACACTCGTACTTGGGCAGCACGCGGGGCAAGCTGCTGAGCAGCTGACCCCAGTCTTTCCCAGATCGCGACCGCAAGTTCTTTGAAATCTGAGATTTTCAGGCTATGCCTTCTCAACTTATTGATTCCCCAAGACCAGCCGAGGGGAGGGACTACGGCGAGATGTCGTCGCCGAAACAGCAACTTCTGTCGAGTCCGACCATCGACAAGAAATTGCAACAGCAGCCAAGCTTCCCGAATCTCAGAGGTCACAAGGGATTCACAGCCAAAGACTAGCCCTGCCGTTGCATCGAATGAAAGTTTCCACACTTTGATAAGAAGGAGAATGAATTCATGAGACGAAACACCCGGAACAATCTTCTCAAGGTATTGCTGGGCGCTGGGCTCTATGCATTGGACCCCGTGCGCGAACGTCTTTCCGACCGTCTCGACGACCTGAGCGAGCGTGCCCAGGACACCTACGAGACCGCTTTCGACCGGCTCAGCGCGGTGAGCGATCGGCTCCGCGGCCGACGCAGCAGCGGCTGGAACAGCGCCATGTGGGCACTGCTTGGCGTTGGCGTCGGCGTCGGTGTCGGCATGCTGCTGGCTCCCGCCAGCGGAGAGGAAACCCGCACTAATCTTTCGGAGAAAGCCCAGGAGGTGGGCGGCAAAGTCCGCGGCCGCTTCAGCTCCGGACCGAAGTCTCCGACCGGGACCTTTGGTGGCGTATGAGATTTTGTCTGAATCTATTTCTCTTGGGGGCGCTGTTTGCTGGCCTGTTTGCGTTTGCCCAGCAGCCGCAAACTTCCCAACCGGTTGACCCCACACAACAGGCTCCAGCCACGCCGCCCCAACAGAGTACGCCGCCCACGTTTCCGCCAACGGCCAAGCACCCGCCCGACGAAACTCAGCCGAATTCGGTGGAAACCTCGCAGGATAAGAACCGAACTTTTATGGGCACGATCATTCTCAATGGCTCGTACCTGCTGCGGGCCGGGGACAAGGAGTACAAGCTCGATGATCAATCCAAAGCAAAAAAATATGCCGGCAAGGACGTGAAGGTTCTGGGTAGACTCGATAAGCAAAACAATGTCCTGCACGTGGAGAACATCGAGATCCATCCCTCAATGTAGAAAAGCGGGAAGCGTAAAGGCGCGAGCAATCGCGCCTTTTCTTCTTACATACGGATCAGTCGAGACGCAGCTTGCCGCGGCTTTCCCGGCCACTATTGCATGGGCGCAGACACGTGCTCATGCACGATCAGCCATTTGCCACCCTGTTTCTGGAAGACTGCGGTCCAGCGGAAGGTGGACAGCTCCCGCTTGCCATTCTTTTTCTCCATGTCCGACTTTATGGTGGCGGCCGCCCACGTGTACTCACCTGAGGGATGGACCTCGGCGTCATCGTTCACGGTGAAGGTGCCGCCTTTATAGTCCGCGAGCTCTTTGGCTACCCCGGTCTCGTACTCCTCCCAGCTGCTGTACTTCAACGGTGCGATGTCGAAGAACAAGTGCTTCCCCTTGGCATAAAACTCTGCTTGCTTGGTCGCATCGAGGGCGTCCCAGCCATCCCAAATCTTCTGGAGATACGCTTTGTCAACGCCGGCAGCACCGGTCGACTTCTTCGCAGCCGACTTCTTGGTCTGGCTGAAACCGACTACGCTAAGCGCGAACACGCACACAAGCACACACCAAATGCGCATCTGGTAAAAGCCTTGCATTGTTCCCTCCTAGAATTTGGCTGGGCATTGTCGCACAAATCACCTATGAGTAAGCCCCTCGGTCGCGCCCGCGTATTCGAAGCTGGAATGGCGGGAACAGTTTACTCGAGACAACGACCCGCTGCTTCTCCGTGACTCGGTGCCTCCGTGATGGAAGTTTTGTCGTTTGACCACCTTCCGCGACGCACGCTAAAATAGTTGGGTTTGCCTGTACCCGCGGCTCCGTTCTGGGGCCCGCCCGCGTCCGCAGCTAAATCAGCGCCGAGGCGGTAACACAGCAAGCGCCAAGAAATCAGCAGGTTGCCCGCGAGCGCCCGTGTGCGCCGGGATTAGGTTCAGGAGGAATGCGTATGTACGCGGTGATCCGCTCTGGTGGTAAACAGTATCGAGTGGCCCCCGGAGACGTGATCCGGGTGGAAAAGCTGGGCACCGCCGCTGACGACAAAGTCCAGTTCAACGATGTCCTGGTGGTCGCCGGAGACGAAGGCAAGATCAGCAAGCCGCAGTCGGAAGCGCTGGTGACCGGGCAGGTAGTCGAGCAGGGGCGCGCCGACAAGATCCTGGTCTTCCACTACAAACGCAAGAAGCAGTACAAAAAGCTGCGGGGGCATCGGCAGCCGTTTACCGCTGTGCGTATCACCGAGATCGCTTACGATGGCCAGAAATTCACGGCGCCGGATCAGCCGAAGAAGGAAGTGAAGCCAAAGAAAGCTGCTCCCGAGGTGGAAGCAGAGACGAAAGTCGAAGCCAAGGCTCCCGCCCAAAAAGCGGCTAAGAAGAAAGCCGTGGCCAAAAAAGCGGCTCCGAAGAAAAAGAAGTAGTCGTTCTGCTCCGCTCAGGACGACAAATTGTTTTACTGATAACTGAGAACCGAGAACTAAAGCATGGCACACAAAAAAGGATTAGGCAGTTCACGAAACGGGCGCGACTCGAATGCGCAGCGCCTGGGATTTAAGGCATTTGGCGGACAGGTTGTGCCCGGAGGCACAATCATCGTGCGGCAGCGTGGCACGCGCGTGAAGCCGGGCCTGAACGTCGGCCGCGGCAAAGACGACACCCTCTTTGCCAAGATTAGCGGCCGCATCAAGTTCCTGGACAAGGGCTCGATGGGTAAGTTCGTGATGATCGAGCCGGTGGAACTCGCGAAGAGCTAGTTTTTATATCAACGAACCGGCCGCGTGACGAATCTTAAGAGCGCGGCCCTGAGCCTCGCCTCCGGGTCGAGGCTTTTTTGTGTTTCTTAATTTAGTTCAACGTAGGCCCAGACGTCCTCGCCTGGGCGGCGGCCCTGCGCAGCTCGGCTCGGTTGAGCCATGTTCATTGACGAAGCCAAAATTCGGGTGAAGGCCGGCGATGGCGGCAATGGCTGTCTTGCGTTTCGCCACGAGAAGTTCGTTCCGCGCGGCGGACCTTCCGGCGGTGATGGCGGCAAGGGCGGCGACGTCATCATGGAATCCAGCGAGCGCCACAACACCCTGGTTCACTTCCGATTCAATCCGGAATACAAGGCCGAGCGCGGACGTCATGGCGAAGGCGCCAACAAAACCGGGCGCGAAGGCGCTGACGTCACCCTCAAGGTTCCCGTGGGAACGATCGTCTACGACGAGGAAACCGGAGAGAAGGTCCACGACTTCTCGCGTCCCGATGAGCGCCTCGTAATCGCGCACGGCGGCCGCGGTGGACGGGGCAATGCGCGATTTGCGACATCCACCCACCAGGCCCCCCGCGAACACGAAGCGGGCCGTCCCGGCGAGGAAAAGATCCTGCGGCTGGAACTGAAGTTGTTGGCCGACGTCGGGTTGGTTGGTTATCCTAACGTCGGCAAGTCCACGCTGATCTCCCGGATTTCAGCGGCACGGCCGAAGATTGCTGATTACCCCTTTACTACGCTGGAACCGAATCTCGGGGTCGTCGCTATCGGGGATAAGAATGTTCCCGAATTCAGTTTCGTCGTCGCCGATATTCCAGGCCTGATCGAGGGCGCGCACACGGGTGCAGGATTGGGGACCCAGTTCCTGCGGCACATCGAGCGCACTCGGTTGCTGGCGCACCTGGTGGATGTTTCCGATTCCAGCGGACGTCCGGATGTGGTGAGCGATATCGAAGTGATTGTGGGCGAGCTAAAGAGTTTCGGCGCGCGCCTCGAAGAGAAACCTATGATCATGGTTGCATCGAAGATCGATGTCGCCAACAAAGATAAGCTCGCTGTCCTCAAACGTTACTGCAAGAAGAACGAGCTCGATCTGTATCCGATTTCAGCCGTGACCGGAAAGGGAATCGAGGAGCTGAAATATGCGATGGCCGAGAAGGTCGGCGAACTGCGTTCAGTTCCGGAAGAAGACGCAGAAACCGCTGAGCCCGCCGAGAAAAAATGATGCTAAGCCGGCCACCGACCACTCGAAGGTTGCTGCTTTACGATCCGGGTGCTCATAATTGTGGGCATTGCGGGGTTCTTGTTGCTGAATGCTTGGCTAGATGCCGGTGAGCGCCGGGAGTCGTCCTACGGTTCTCTGTCCGGCGCGAAAAAAGATGGCGCGATCGCTCTTGGCTGGCTTCCAGATTTCTTACTCTTCCTTGTGGGGGGCGCGGATTTTTTTATCGAGCACACGAGTAGCCCCAAGGTTTTCTCAGCGTACCCGGCGTTCTCTGCGGTGCAATCTTAATCTCTTACGCTTCCGGCATCGGCGAACCGTGCTGGAAGTGGTATTGGAGAATCTTCGCCGCCAGAGCGGGATTGGTGGCTGCGCTCTCCGCTTCGATGGTGCGCACAATCTCGCCGCGGCAGACTACTTCGGCGGCCGACAAGCCCGCGATTTCCGCCGGCAGCATCATGCTGATCTCAAGCTGGGCGGCCGGCTGCAACATCCCTTCCCCGCGGAACAGGAGTCCGGAGCGGCTGATATTCTCGGTGGTTCCTTTCCGCCAGTCCTCTTCTCCGATCAGGCGATAGCGCAGGGGAAGGTTTAACTTGAAGCGTTGCGCCCGCAAAGCAGGCATTCTGTCTCGTATCAGGGGCATTCTTTCCGCTTGCTGTGATCTCATGGCAACCTCCAGGGGAAGAGCTTCCGCGTCGAGCACCTCCCGCACTTTCTGTCTTAGTGCCTGGAGGGTAAAAGGTTTCTGAAGCAGCGTGATGCCGGTGTCCAAAGTGCCGTTGGAGCCGACGACGTTTTCGGTGTAGCCCGACATGTAGATCACTTTAGTGTCAGGCCGTTGTTCAAAGAAGCGTTGGGCCAGCTCGCGCCCGTTCATGCCCGGCATGATGACGTCGGTGAGCAGTAGGTGAAGGCGGCCGGGATGGGAGACACAGATCTGCAGGGCGCCCGCGCCATCGGCCGCTTCCAGCACCGTGTATCCCAGGTTTTCCAGGTATTGGCGAGCCATGCGGCGCAGGTTGGTCTCATCCTCTACGACCAGGACGGTCTCCATAGGCTGCGTCTGGGTTTGGGAAGTTGCATCGACGGGTTGAGCCGCAGCAAATTCCTCCATGTCGACAATACGCGGCAGATAAACCTTGAACGTGGTGCCCTTGCCCGGCTCGCTGTACACCCAGATGTATCCGCCACTCTGTTTGATGATGCCGTAAACCGTAGAAAGGCCCAGTCCCGTACCCTTGGTTCCCTTAGTCGAAAAGAAAGGCTCGAAGATATGGGACTGAGTTTCGGCGTCCATGCCTGAGCCGGTGTCGCTGATGGCCAGCATCACATATTCGCCGGGTTTCACCCCGGCGTGAAAGCGGGCGTAACTCTCGTCGAGCGTCACATTGGAGGTTTCAAGGGTCAACTTGCCGCCTTGCGGCATCGCATCGCGCGCATTGACGGCGAGGTTCAGAATGACCTGCTCGATCTGGCCTGGGTCGGCTTTGACAGGGCCCAATTCCGTGGCCGGAACCATGACCAGGTCAATATCCTCGCCGATCAACCGAGTCAGCATCTTCAGGTTTTCCGTCACTACGGCGTTAAGGTCGAGGATTTTGGGGGCCAGCATCTGCTTGCGGCTGAAGGCCAGCAGTTGCCGGGTCAAAGAAGTGGCGCGTTCGGCCGCATTCGAGATCTCCTGGGCCGGCCCGCGCAGCACCGGGTCAGGACCGATCTTGTCCAGCAGAAACTCGCAGTAGCCGGAGATCACCATGAGCAGATTGTTGAAGTCATGGGCGATGCCTCCCGCCAGCCGGCCGATTGCTTCCATCTTCTGTGCCTGGCGGAGTTGTTGCTCCAAGGCTCTGTGCTCGGTGACATCTTCGGCAAACAGCTCGAACGAGGTGGTGTCTTCCTCGTCGCGAATAGCTCGTCCCGAGAGCCGCAGGACCGTACCGCTGCCGTCTCTGCGCAGAAAGTCCGCAACCAAGCCGGTGAAATCCTTGCGGTCAGCGAAGTAGTCCGCCAGCTGGAACCATTCCTGGGAACTGCGATGGAGCGCTCCGAGGTGCCGGCCGACTATTTCCGAGTCGGATTCGTATCCCAGCATATGAATGAGTGCGGGGTTGACCTCCAGGACCGTCCCCTGCATGTCGCTCCGGCAGATGCCATAGGGCGAGTTGGTAACCAGGGAGCGGAAATTGGCTTCCGAGCGGCGCAACCCTTCCTGGGCGGAACGCAAAGCGGCATTGAAGGAGCAGATCAGCAGGGCGACAAAAATAAAGAGCGCCAGATGGATCAGGGCCTTGTGATATTCCACCTCCGTCTTGATGCCGTGTAGTGAGAAATATGCATTAACCGTAACCGCGAAGGCCGTTGCTACCAGGCCCGGCTTCCATCCGCCGTACCATGCGCTCACCATGACCGCGACGGCAAACACAACCAGCCGGCTTTCTAACACGTCGGAAAGGAACAGAGAGGGAATCAGGGCCAGAGTGGTGCTCAGCAGAGCGACGCCATAGCGCAGGACTGGCGCGGTATGGGGCGGAACGGCACCTCTGCGAAGACGGGGGAGTCTCACTTCGCAAAAACCTCTAGATAAATGGTATTCCTGGCGCGGGAATTCAGCGAGTTACGCTAGTACACTCATCATATCGCTTGAGGTACCCCCATCGGACAAGGCCCAAAGGTTTCCCCAACCGGTTACCCGGACAGCCAACGGCCATGGGGTCCCGGTCAAGTTTCGTGACAGGCCGCCATGGAAACTTGCAAGTGCCCGCGGAAAAGCCTAAAACTAGCGGTTTCATGTAATTCGCGGCACTCGCCGCTACCTGGCCAATGAACATCGGACTCTTTGGTGGCACCTTTGACCCTATCCATCGCGGGCACACGGCCTTGGCGCGGGCAGCGCAAGAACAGTTCCAACTCCGCCGGATTTACTTCGTGCCGGCTAATATACCGCCCCATAAACAGCAGCGTCCGCTGGCTTCATTCCCCAATCGGCACGCCATGGTCGCGCTGGCTACGGCCGACAACAAAGCCTTCGTGCCCTCTTTACTGGAGGCTCCCTCGGACGACCAAAAATCAACCCCGGTCAACTATTCCGTCGATACGGTGAAACGATTCAAGCAAACGCTCAAGAAAAGCGATCGGCTGTTCTTCCTGATCGGCATCGACGCATTCCGCGAGATCGCAACCTGGCGCGATCCGGAAGCGCTCTTCCGGGAATGCGAATTCATCGTAGCCAGCCGGCCGGGGTATTCGCTGGCCGATGTCGCCAACGCATTGCCCGAACGCCTTCGTCCGTCGCCATCGGTCACCAAGCCCTTTCAGAAACAGCCGGCCAAAGGCGATCTGGTGCTCACCGGGGCGACTGTACATTTGCTGGAAAGCGTCCATCACGACATTTCCGCGACCAAAGTTCGCGAAGCAGTCGCCGCGGGCAAGCCTTTGGGAAAGTATCTCGATCCCGCCGTAGCAGAGTACATCAAGAAAACAGAACTGTACAAAGCTGGCCGCGAGTGACGTGATAACCAGCCCCGCCCTTATCTTTAAATTCCGTTTAAAATGGCTAACGGCCGAGGACGAACGTCCGCCGGCCAATCGACGGCATGAAAAAGAATGATCTGAAGCGACAGGTATCGAAGGCCATCGGCGCCTGTCGGGAGAAAAAGGCCGAAGAGATCACAATCCTGGAGTTGGAGAAAGGCTCCGGGGCCTTCACCGACTACTTTGTAGTCTGCAGTGGCACGAACCCGCGGCAGATCCAAGCCATTTCCGACGAAGTGGAAGAACGATTGGAAAAGGCCGGCTTGCGCCCCACGCACGTGGAAGGTTATCAACAGGCGGAGTGGGTGCTGTTGGATTACGTTGATTTCGTAGTGCATGTTTTTTCCGAGAAAGCGCGCAAGTTTTACGATCTGGAACGCTTGTGGAAGTCCGCAAAACGCATGGCGCCAGCGGAACTGGAAGCGAGGCGTCCCCGTAAACGCGTCGCCAGCGGTGTGCGTAGGAAAAAGGCCTGATTGGTTTCCGATGTCGGCACTCTGAGGAGAGCGTGCCGTCCCCCCCGGAGGATCTCTCGCCCACTACTGGATGGCTCAGCGGCTCCGCCAATGATGGCTCTACCTGATTCACAAATCCCGTGGGGTGCCCCGTACCGGCTGATTGCGGCTGAGAAGTGGAAGGCCAAGTCGGCCGCCATGGGAATCCCTCTCACCGAGACGTTGGTGGAATTCGCGCAACCGCGCTCGGGAATGCAGGTCCTCGATTTGGCTACCGGCACGGGCGAGCCCGCAATTAGCCTGGCGCAGCGACTCACACCTACAGGGCACGTTTCCGGGGTCGATTTGAGCGCGGACCTGTTGGCGATCGCGGAAAAGCGCGCCCAGCAAAGAGGCCTTGCGAACATTTCTTTTCACCAGGGCGACGCCCACGAATTGCCATTCCCCGACCAGAGTTTTGATCTGGCCACCTGCGCTTCGGCGTGATGTTCTTTGCCGATGTCGATAAGGCTTTGCGCGAGCTGCGGCGGGTTCTGCGACCGGGAGCGCAGGCCTGTTTTGTTGTTTGGGGTCCTTTTGACCAGCCCTACTGGCAAGCCACGATGGGCTTAGTTGTAAAGCACGCCGGTGAGCCGGCGATTATGCCTGGAGGTCAGGATCCCTTCCGCTTTGCCCAGGCGGGAAGCTTGTCGGAGGCCCTGCGGAAGGCAGGATTCAGCGCGACGACGGAGGAAACCAAAGCCGTGCCATGGAATTGGCCCGGCGAGCCAGAGGAACTTTGGGAGTACGCGCGATCAGTCTCGGTTCCATTTCGAGCGATGCTGGACCGGGTTCCCGAGGAGAAGTGGCCGGAGATCGAAGCCGAAGTGCATGCGGCCCTTCGTAGGCAGGCGGGCAAAGACGGAGTACACTTCGATGCTCTGGTGGTGATGGCCTCCGGAACTAAATGATCAAGATCAAGGTTGCCTGGGTTGGCAAAACCAAGGACCCCGCCATTCAAGCCCTCACCGCCGACTATCTGAAGCGGCTTGCGTATTATGCCGACGTTGAAGGCATGGCATTCCCCGGCGAGGCGGCGCTGTTGAAAATGCGGGGAAAAGTGGGCACCCGGCCGGCGCATTCCATCGTCTTGCTGGATGTGCGGGGTAAACAGCTGTCCTCGGAGGAATTTGCCAGATTTATCGAGAACCATCAGAACCGCAATCCGCACCCCTTATTGTTTGCGGTGGGCGGGGCGGAAGGGTTCAGCGAGCAGGCGCGTAAGTCAGCTTCCTTTGTTTTGTCCCTTGGGCGGATGACTCTAGCCCACGAATTGGCACGAATCGTCTTGCTGGAACAGCTTTACCGGGCTTTCAGTATCCTCAAAGGGCACCCTTACCATTTGGGTCACTAATGTACTTTGATGTACCTCCCAGTGTTCGGACCCTGTACCTTCGTGATATGTTCCTGGCTCTGGCCCAGATATAGATTGCACGAACCAGCGCTGCTAAAATTGCTGGAATCCCCTGGCGAGGTCGGCCATGAAAAGTGCTGCCGAAGTGCTCCTGATGAAAGAGCTGGAACTCGAGAGGCTCAAGAAAGAAATCGAAGCCTTGCGGATCACCGCCAAGCTGCTCGGCGAGGAAAAGCAGCAGCCGGCGGCGCAAATGCCACAGAAATACGCGAAGGTCGTCCAGCTCCCGTAGCTCGCCTTCGACCCTTCAGTATCTCCTTCCTCCGGCGTTTTCTGCCTGCGAGTCCGTGCGCCTATCCTTCTCATGGGCGGTGCCTTGGACGTAAACCAGATACAATCCTGAAGCAGTTTCTAGTTGCGAGTTTCTAGCGCGAATGGAAACCAGAAACTTGAAACCTGAAACTCGAAACTCGAAACTATGCCGGACGTCCGTCGTGGACTCATCATGGTGAATACCGGCCCTGGCAAGGGCAAGACCACGGCTGCCATGGGAACCGCTCTGCGCGCCGTTGGCCAGGGGATGCGCGTTCTCATGCTGCAGTTCCTGAAGGGTTCCTGGCATTACGGCGAGCTCGATGCCGTCAAAGCGTTTGGAGACAAGTTTGTGATGAAACAGATGGGACGCGGCTTCGTCAAGGTAGGCAAAGAGAAGCCCGATCCCAAGGATATTCGCATGGTAGAGGAAGCCTGGGCGGAAGCTGACAAGGCGATCCGCTCTGGCGAATGGGATTTGGTGATTCTGGACGAGATCAACTACGCTATCAGCTACGGCATGTTGGATGCCACGAGAGTAGCGGAGACGTTGAAGCAAAAGCCTGAGCTCGTGCATGTCATCTTGACGGGGCGCAACGCGCATCCGACAATTGTTGATCTTGCTGACACCGTGACGGATATGCGCCAGGTTAAGCACGCCTACCAAAAGGGAGTCATGGCGCAGAGAGGAATCGAATACTGATCGGGCAATTTCGTTATCGGTAATTGAGTAATTTAACCCGGCCTAGTGCTCTCGTTCTGGTTTTAGATTGCCCCATTTACCCAATTAACCGATTACCCAATTACAAAATTCTTCCATGGCTTGGTTCAAGCGCCAATCCGGCGAGCTGGACACCTCGGGCGAGAAAAGAGTCCGCACCGAAGGCCTGTGGGTCAAGTGCGATGGCTGCCGCCAGATCATCTGGAAGAAGGACCTGGAAGACAACCTGAACGTCTGCCCCAAATGCGAGAAGCATTTCCGGATAGACGCCCGCACGCGGTTGGCGCAATTAGTCGATGATAACCAATACGACGTTGACGACCAGGATATCGCGTCTACCGATCCCCTGAAGTTTGTCGATCTGAAGCCTTATGCGTCGCGCCTTAAGCAGGCGCAGTCCGACACGGGTCTGAAAGATGCGGTCCTCAACGTGCGCGGCAAACTGAGCGGGCGGCCGGTCATCGTCAGCGCGATGGAGTATTCGTTTATTGGCGGTAGTATGGGCGCGGTGGTCGGGGAGGCGATTACGCGCGCTGTGGAGAGGGCCGCCTCGAGCCGAACTCCGCTTATCATTGTTTCCGCTTCCGGCGGCGCCCGCATGATGGAAGGCGTGATCAGCCTGATACAGCTGGCTAAGATTTCCGCCGCCCTGGCCAGGCTGGATGACGCCAAGATCCCTTACATTTCTGTGCTTACCGATCCCACGACCGGCGGCGTCACTGCGTCCTATGCCATGTTAGGGGACCTCAATATCGCCGAGCCCGGGGCGTTGATTGGCTTCGCAGGACCACGTGTGATCGAACAGACCATCCGCCAGAAGTTGCCCCAGGGTTTCCAGCGCAGTGAGTTCCTGCTCGAACACGGCATGCTGGACGCCGTCGTTCCACGCAAGCAGCTCAAGCCCTACATCTCAAGGGCGCTGGATTTTATGATGCCGGCAGCATAGTAGCTTTCAGCTATATCAGCCTTCAGCCGAATCCAGCTAGGAGCTGTTTGACAGTTTGACATACCTGGCGTCACTCTGGCTGCAATCCGCTGGTAACTCGAAATTTGAAACTGGAAACTGCTAAGCTGAAAGCTGACAGCTGAGGGCTGATAGCTCTTCCCATGTCCTACGAAACCGCCATTGCACGCATCTACGCGCTCGGTCACGAGCTGGCGCAGACGTCTGGACGCAAGTTCGACTTGGCGCACATGCGGGTGCTGCTGGCCGGGTTGGAACATCCCGAGAGGCGTGTTCCCGGGGTATTGATAGCGGGCACTAACGGCAAGGGCTCGACTGCCGCCACGCTGGCATCGATTTTGCGTGCTTCCGGGTTGCGGACCGGGCTGTACACGTCGCCTCACCTGGTGCGCATCAACGAACGCATTTGCATCAACGGCGAGCCCATCGGCGATAACGACTTCGCGCTCCTGCATGACTTAGTCGACCGCACGGCCGAGCGGCTGGTGGAAGAAGGCGAACTGCCATGGCATCCGAGCTTTTTTGAGATGCTGACGGCCATGGCATTTGAGCATTTCGCGCGTAAGCGAGTCGATGTTGCGGTGCTTGAGGTCGGCATGGGCGGGCGCTTGGACGCAACCAATGTGATCGAGCCTCTGGTCAGCGTGATCACCGACATTTCGCTAGACCACCAGAAATTTCTCGGCAACACCGTTGGCGAGATCGCGCATGAAAAGGTGGGAATCATCCGCCCGGGCCGCCCGGTCGTGGTTCTGCCGCAGCAACCTGCCGCTAACGACGTGATCGGCAACGCAATTCTGGAAGTCGGAGCCCGCGATATCAGCGCAGTACCTTACGTTCCTCCCGTGTCGCCTGCCGCTGCCCAACATCTGAAAGCCACACAAGAAAAACATCTCACCCCCGAGGGCGTCGAGAAAGAACGACGAGCCTGGGTGTCCCGCTATCCGGTCCGGGTAATGGGAAAAGAGATTTGGATCGAGTCACCTCTGGTCGGGCGCCATCAATTGCGGAATATTGCTCTTGCCATTGCCACGGCGGAAGAGCTGAAGCACCAGGGCTTTCTCATTGCGCCTGAATCCATCGAGCGAGGCATCCGCGAAACCCGCTGGCCAGGCCGTTTCCAGGTCATTCCGGCTACAAACGAATCTGCCGAGCTTGTCCTCGACGTCGCCCACAACCCAGCGGGGGCATGGGCGCTGCGCTCCACCCTTTCCGCATGCTATGAGGACCGGCGGCTCACTTTCGTGTTTGGCGCCATGCGTGACAAGGCCATCGGAGAGATGGCAGAAATCCTGTTTCCGCTTGCGGAGGGTGTGATCGCCACCCGGGCTGACAACCCGCGCTCGTCCGCCCCCGAGGAAATCCGGGAAGCGGCCATTCGGACTTCAGCAGAGATCCTGCTGGCTCCAAGTGTAGGCTCGGCGTTGAAGCAGGCTCAAGAACTGGCAGGGCGGGACGGGGTGATCGTGATTACCGGGTCAATTTACATCGTGGGAGAAGCGATGCGCCAGCTCGGGTGGGGCATCTAAACAGCGTGCCTTTAGATACTTCTGAAATCGACAAGCACACGGCTCGACCGAGCCGGATAGCAGAACTGCGCTCAACGCAGGCGGGTCAAAGACTCGCCTCCACGCGGAAATACGGAGTGCTCAGCCGCTTACGCTCGTATTTCATCTTCAACCCGCTAATCTGGCTGTACACGGTCGTGATGGGTCTGCTCTCTCTGCCGAGTTCGGTTTTCAGCAATAGTGGCCGCATCCAGCACGACTTTGCCCATGTCTGGGCCTGGCTGATCATGAAGACCATCTTCTCGCCGGTAACGGTCACCGGGCTGGAGAAGATCGACACTACCAGGCCCCACGTCTACGCCGTGAGTCACGGTTCGGCGCTCGACATCCCCGTGCTCTACGTTCACCTGCCATTCCAGTTTAGGATCGCTTTTAAGAAGGAGCTGCTGAAGTATCCCATCGTCGGCTGGCACTTGAGACGATCCGGGCAGGTCTGCATTGATCAGCAAAATCCGGCAGGCTCGATTGGCGCGATCCGCTCGGCGCTGAAGAGTCTCAAGCGCGGGATGCCGCTGGTGATTTTCCCCGAAGGCGGCAGAACTCAGGACGGCAAGATCCAGCCCTTTATGCCAGGTGCGTTTTTCCTTGCCATAAAATCGCAGGTAGACGTGGTGCCTGTTGCGCTGCTTGGAACCTATGAATTGCTGCCCCTGAATACCTTTCACATCAAGTGTCGCCCCTTGGAGATGCGGGTAGGCGAACCGATCTCGACGGCGGGTCTCACCCTGGACGACATGGACCAGCTCTCCGAAAACGTGCAAAAAGCCATGGAAGAGCTGTCTTGCGCAAACGAAAGCACGTAGGCCCAGACGCCCCCGTCGAGCAGGTAGGCCCAGAGGTCCTCGTCTGGGGGGGGCATAACCTCGCCAGCTTGGTTTGACGCGGACCAGCAGAAAGCTCCAAGATTATTGATGATGTATTTGGACGCCAGCGGCCGTGCCAGTTCGAGCAAAGTGCCGACGACTGACAAGATCGCAAGAACGGAGAAGATCCACACGTAAGGAAGCGTGGAACGGCGATGTGGATGGCGTCTGCCCTGTGGAACTCATCCGTACCCCCAGCTTGCGACGGGGACAGAGTTGGCGTGCTGGCAGTAAGGGCAGTGCCCACGGAACCCCGCCGTTTTCGGCGGGCTTCTTCCATCAGCGTCTTGAATCTGCGGCGCGACGGGACTGGCCGCGAAAGAGAATCCGGTTGGGCATTCATAAGAGAGAGTCGTGAATGCTTGATTAACCGTTGATTTTGCTACGCGCCCGCAGCGGGCTCCTTGGACGAAGACTCGAGCAATTCAAATTTGTAAAACGACCGTACGCCTGTCTCGGTTTCCGTGTAGACGAACCCGAGCTTTTCCAGCACGCGAATGGAGGCGGCATTCCCCACCTCTGCCACGGCAACAATTCGTTTGAGCCGTAGCTGGTCGAAGCCGAAGTTCACGAAAGCCCGGCCCGCCTCGGTGGCCAATCCTCTACCCCAGTACTCCCGGGCAAAGCAGAATGCTAGCACTGCTTCTCCCGGCACCGAACCTCCGGGGCGGAAGTTCGGATACAGCCCGGAGTAACCGATGTAGCGTCCTTCCGGCTTGAAGATCGTCGCCCGGAGCGCCAGTTCGCGCGAGGCGTTCTTGAGAAGCGTATCGCGAAACTTGCGCGCGGCAACCTCGTGCGGACGCGGAGCGCCGCCCACATAGCGCCGGACCTCCGGATCAGCTTCCAGCGTGCAGTAGGCCTCCATATCGCCGGGCTGATGCTCGCGAAACAGCAGCCGTTCCGATTCGAGAACAAACATGGAGAAAGTTCAATTACTACTCGCAGCGCAGCTCGGCCATGGAACCACGGCTTGCACGGGTGAGCGGCAGCACGCAGGGCAGCAGCCCGATCACTATTTATACCAGTTGGAAAACTCATCCAGCGGAACATGCGACGTGGAACTGACGGCCTGGACTCCGGGCAGCGCAGAGAAATCTTCTCTCCGGTTGCCGGTAGAAGCCGGTCATCTTGCGGTCGTCGATATAGCGGCTTTCGCCACAGCGAGATGGTAAAAGTCAGTACGCCGCTGGGGATCGACTCTAAAGCAAGTCCGCAGCATCAGGCCGGCACGGGTCAGTAGGATGAAGGCACCTCACGAGGGTGAGCAGCCGGGTTGAGCCACAAGCGGCCATACGAAGATCCAATATCAACTGGGATCGGCAACGACTTCGCGCGATAGGGCGACGTCGGCATCGACCAGGGGACCAGCGCCTGCGCCGCTCGGATTGAGCATGTCGCTCAATCGCCTGACCGTAAGCTGCGGATCCTGCCCGACCCACGCCAAGGACTGCGCCAGGCACTCAATTTGCTGCTGCCGGAAGCGCCCAACCTTCCAGCTGATTGCGCCGATCAGCTCTGTGGGGGTCTCCTCCAGATTGAAGATCAGCTCCAGCGAGCCCCGGCCCATCGCCATCGTATCAGCTAGGGGAGGAATTACAACCTTGCGGCGTGTGCCGGGAAGCTGGAGCTTGGAGCTGGCCATCGGCTGCCAGAAAAAGGCCACCTGGAACAGATTGCTTGGATAAGCGCCCATCCCCGTCTGGAGCGCATGCGTCAGCACATCAAAGGGCAGCTCCTGGTGCGCTGCGGCATCGCAGACTCCATCATGCACCTGCCGGACAAACTCGGAGAAGGCGTTTCCAGGAGAATCCAAAGATGGCCTCCGCGTTTGCTCATTTCCAGCGCGGGCTCCACCTTGTCCTGCCAGAGGTAGTGCTGGAGCTTCAGAAGGTCTTCCATTGCGTTCTTGTAATCGGCATCGATGGCGACCCATTTACAACGCTGTGTGGAAGGGTTTATGGCGTACAGGCCGACCGTAATTTCGCCGACCAGCAGCTTGGTTTGACCCTCCCCAACGCCTCCGTTAGACTCAAAAGATTCAGTTAGAGTGCAAGGCTCCTTATGTCGGACAGCGTCCAAACCTCACCTCAAGTGGCCACGATCAAGGTCAAGCTCCCCGATGGCTCGACGAAAGAAGTTCCCAAGGGCACGACCGCCCTGGACATCGCTAAATCGATCAGCCCGCGCTTAGCCGATGCCGCCCTCGCGGCCAAGACTAATGGTGATCTAATTGACCTTACCCGGCCGCTGGAGGAAGACACCGACCTGCGAATTCTCACCGAGCGCGATCCCGAGGTGCTCGAGGTATTTCGGCATTCGTCCGCACACCTGCTGGCCGCATCCGTGCTGGAACTGTTCCCGGAAACCAAGCTGGGACATGGCCCCGCTACCGAGAGTGGGTTCTTCTACGACTTTTACCGTCCCACGCCGTTCACTCCCGAGGACCTCGAAAAGATCGAAAAGAAAATGCAGGAGCTGGTGCAGCAGAACATTCCCTACGCCCGCGAATTTCTGCCCCGGGAACAGGGCCTTGCCGAGTTCAAAAAAGAAGGCGACTTCATGAAATGCCATTTCATCGAGCAATTCACCAGGCCCGATGAAAAGATTTCCATTTATCGCACCGGCAAGTTCACCGACTTCTGCCGCGGGCCGCATATTCCTTCGACCGGCAAGATCAAGGCTTTCAAGCTGCTGAATATCGCCGGCGCCTATTGGCTGGGCGATGAACGGAATCCCCAACTGCAGCGCATCTACGGAACCTCGTTCTTCTCCAAGAAGGAACTGGACGACTATCTGAACAAGATCGAGGAGGCCAAAAAGCGGGATCACCGCACCCTCGGCCAGCAGCTCGATCTGTTCTCTATCCAGGAACTCGCTGGGCCCGGGCTGATTTTCTGGCATCCCAAGGGCGGCATTATCCGCAAAGAGATGGAAGACTGGATGCGCGAGCAGTACGTGAAGCGCGGCTACTCGCTGGTGTACACCCCGCACGTCATGCGCAAGCAGCTGTGGCAGACCTCGGGCCATGAAGGCTACTACGTCCAGAACATGTTCGATGTCATGGAGCTCGACGACGCCGAATACCGCCTCAAGCCCATGAACTGCCCCGGCCACATTCTCATTTACAAAGATTCGCTGAAGTCATACCGCGACTTGCCGGTGCGACTGGGCGAACTAGGGACCGTCTATCGTTACGAGCGCTCGGGCGTGATGCACGGGCTGCTGCGCGTGCGCGGCTTTACCCAGGATGATGCCCACATCTTCTGTACTCCCGAGCAGATCGAAAAAGAGATTGCCGATTGTGTGGAGTTCGCCCGCGACGTGCTTCGGGATTTCGGTTTTGACAAGTTCCAGACCGAGCTTTCCACCTGGGACCCGAACGATCGTAAGAATTTTGTCGGAAGCGAAGAGCAATGGAACATGGCGACCCGCTCGCTCGAAAACGTTCTGCAGCGGTTGAATATTGAGTACAAGGTAATCCCCGGGGAGGCCGCGTTCTACGGGCCGAAAATCGATATCAAGCTGGTGGATGCGATCGGACGCCTGTGGCAGCTCTCGACCGTTCAGTTCGACTTCAACCTGCCGCAACGCTTTCAACTCGAATACGTCGCGGAAAACGGCTCGCGCAAGCAGCCGGTGATGGTTCACCGCGCGCTGTATGGCTCGGTCGAGCGTTTTTTCGGCGTGCTGATCGAACACTACGCTGGCGCATTTCCGGTCTGGCTGTCGCCGGTGCAAGCCGTGATGATTCCGATCGCTGAGCGCCACGCCGAGTACGCGAACAACGTTGCTGCGCAGTTAAAGGCGGCAGGCGTGCGCGTCGAAGTAGACGCCCGCAATGAAAAGATGAACGCCAAGATCCGCGAGCACGCCTTGCAGAAGGTGCCCTTCTTACTGGTTGTGGGCGACAAAGAGGCCGAATCGGGCAGAGTCAATGTCCGCACCCGCGGCAAAGAGAAGACGGAAGATATGCCCGCCAGTGACTTCGTTCAGAAAATCAAGAAGCTGATCGCGGACAAGAGCCCAGCCTTGTAATCCTGCACGGATCGCGTAGGCTGGTTCCCACCCAGCCCAGACGAGAGCCTGCCCTGAGCGAAGCGAAGGGACGTCTGGGCCTACGTAGTAGCGGGTTGTAGTATGTTTCTGTGCACCCTCTCGCCCGCCAGCTTCTGGAGCACCTCCGGCAGCAGCAACTGCTCAAGCCAGGAGACCGCGTCGGTGTGGCCGTTTCCGGCGGCGGCGATTCCGTCGGCTTGCTACGGCTTCTCCTGGAACTCTGCCCTGAGCTCGGAATTCTCCTTTCGGTCATTCACTTCAATCACGAACTCCGCGGAGCTGAGTCGGACGCCGATGCCGAGTTTGTTGCCGGCCTGGCGCGCGAGCACAAACTCCCGCTGCATTCGACAAGTGCCAATGTCGCGCAGCGGGCTAAAGAGACGCACCTCAGCATTGAAGCAGCCGCCCGGCAATTGCGTTACCAGTACTTCGCCGCGCTGTTGGGCGAAGACCTGCATAAAATCGCCACCGGTCACACTCTCGATGACCAGGCAGAGACGGTTCTGCTACGCCTCATCCGGGGCACCGGAATGCGTGGTTTGAGAGCCATTCAGCCGCGGCTGGAATTTCAAGATGGAGAAATCATTCGCCCTCTGCTTGGAATGCGCCGAAGTGAGCTTGAGCAGTACCTGCAGGGTTGCGGCCAGCCATGGCGGGATGACACAACCAACCGCGATCCGAAATTCACGCGCAATCGGGTTCGTCAGCTCCTGCTTCCTTTGCTGGAGCGAGATTTCAATCCAGCAATCGCCGAGAATCTGGCGGAGCTGGCCGAGATCGCGCGCGGAGAAGAGGATTACTGGGAAAACGAGATTTCCGGTTGGATGGGTACGGTGGTCCACTGGAACTCGCGCGAACGTCATCGTCCTGCGCTTGTGCAACCGGCCACAGGCCGCCAGGCTGGTGCCGAGCTGGAAACGTGTGGCTCCGGGGTGGAGAATGCGTCACTTGATCTCGGGTGGCTACGAGCCGAGTCGCTCGCCTGCCAGAGGCGAGTCATCAAGGCGATTGGCGACTCTGCTGGAATCCCGCTGGAGCACAAACACGTTGGTGCGATTTTGCGATTCGCGGACAACCAGGAGAGCAGTGGCAAACAACTGGTTCTTCCGCGCGGGTGGAGAGTCGTGCACGATGGGATCAGCCTCGAATTCCGAGTCCCGGTGCAGGAACCAGTAGCATCCGATTTCGAGTACTGTCTCTCCGTACCCGGGGAAGTCACCTTGTCGGAAACGGGGACTCTTTTTCAGGCGGTTCGAATCCTCCCCGGATCTTCTCCTCCCTGCGGAGCCAATCCCGCCCACCTTTTCGATCCGAAACATCTGTCTAAGGAACTGGTCGTTCGAAATTGGCGGCCGGGAGACCGTTTCTGGCCCGCCCATACGAAATCTCCGAAGAAGATCAAAGAGTTGCTCCAGGAGCGTCACGTGGCGCAGCCCGAGCGTAGGCTCTGGCCAGTGGTGTTGAGCGGAAACGACATCGTCTGGGTTCGCGGATTTCGAGCTCCTGCCAGACTACGCGCAGGGGAAGGGCAGGAGTCCTTGCTCATCCGCGAAGTTGCCATCGGGGAGGACAACGCAGACTAAGTTATCCGTTATCCAATGTCATCATCCTGAGCCGGCTGCAGGCAGGCCAGGAATCTCGCGTGCAGCTAGCGGTACTTGAGTGCACCATCAACTGAGAACGGGTCCACATCATGTCTGACCAGACTTCCATGCCCGAGTCGATGCGGCCGGTAATTACGGCCGAGCAGATTGATAAGCGGCTTCTTGAGATGGCTCGCCAAATCTCGGACCATTATCGAGGCCGGACCCTCCACATTGTCGCGGTTCTGGAAAACAGTTTCATGTTCATGGCTGACCTGGTGCGCCTGCTGGAGGTCCCGACGGTTTGCACCTTCATCAAGCCTCATTCCGAGGAGAAGCCGCAGGCAGATAATGCGCCGCCGCTGGTGGAATTTTTCTTCAGCACCGAGGTGGATATCCGCGGCAAGCATATTCTTCTGGTGGAGGGCCTGGTGAACTCCGGCGTGACTACCGACTTTCTCATGGCCGATCTCCGGGCCCGAGGTGCTGCTTCGGTAAAGCTGGCGACCTTGTTAGACCGGCAGACGGCGCGCCGGGTGCAGCTCCAGCCCGACTACTTCGGTTTTCTGGTGGACGAACCATTCCTGGTCGGCTACGGCCTGGCCTCAGCTGAACAGACGTGCCGCAACCTGCCCTTTCTCGCCATCCCAAGCCGGTCCGGCAGGTGACCTAAGTCATCAGGCAGGTGAGTGTTTTTTAGCCGGAAGTAAGCCTTGGAAACGGGTAAAATGGTCCCTAACCCAGGATCGGGAAGTCGAGCACGGGGTCTTCTCGCACGGGAGCTGAAATTCTGGGTTCCGCGTCAAAGTAGTTGTAGAAGGTTAAAAAAGAGCCGGTTAGCCTTGATCCGCATCTAAAAAGTGCGTGCGGCCGTGATAGGTGTGTCCGCGTAAGGCATTATAGGAGTCCCAGTGAATTCGACTGTAAAGACAGTAGTGTTCTGGCTGGTCATTATTTTGTCGGCCGTCCTGCTCTGGCAGGTGGTCAAGAACAGCGGCGGAGGCCAGAAGGAAACCGACAGAAACTTCACGCAGTTCTTGTCGGACGTAAACCAGGGCACGGTGCAGGAAGTCACCATCAACGGCATGGAAGTGCGCGGCAAGTACCGTGATGGCAAGCAGTTCCACACTACCGTCCCCTCCAACTTCCCCGACATGTACAAGACCTTGCAGGACAAGGGCGTCCAGGTCAGCGTGCGGGATAGCAGCGGAGGAGGTTGGCCCGGCTGGCTCTTCAACCTGGCTCCTATCATCCTGCTGGCGGCCCTCTGGTTCTTCATGATCCGCCAGATGCAGACCGGCGGAAACAAGGCTTTGTCGTTCGGCAAGAGCCGGGCTCGCCTGCTCTCCATGCAGCAGAAGAAAGTCACCTTCAAAGACGTAGCCGGAGTAGATGAGGCTAAGGAAGAGCTGCGGGAGATTATCGAGTTCCTGCGCGAGGCGCAGAAATTTCAGAAACTCGGTGGGCGCATTCCTAAAGGTGTGTTGCTGGTCGGACCGCCGGGAACTGGCAAGACCTTGCTGGCCCGCGCCGTAGCTGGTGAGGCGAACGTTCCATTCTTCTCGATTTCAGGTTCAGACTTCGTAGAAATGTTTGTAGGTGTCGGCGCCAGCCGCGTTCGCGACCTGTTCGAACAAGGCAAGAAGAACGCCCCCTGCATCATCTTCATCGACGAAATTGACGCCGTCGGGCGTCATCGAGGAGCTGGATTGGGCGGCGGTCACGATGAGCGCGAACAAACGCTGAACCAATTGCTGGTCGAAATGGACGGCTTCGAGTCGAACGAAGGCGTCATCCTGATGGCGGCAACCAATCGTCCTGATGTGCTCGATCCCGCGCTGCTGCGTCCCGGACGCTTTGACCGCCGGGTAGTGGTGAGCCGCCCGGATGTGCGTGGTCGTGAAGAAATCCTTCGTGTACATACTCGCAAGATTCCTCTCGCCGACGACGTGGATCTCTCGGTTCTCGCACGGGGCACACCGGGCTTCTCCGGCGCTGACTTGGCGAACATGGTCAACGAGGCCGCCCTGAGCGCTGCCCGCCAGAACCGCAAGGCGGTGCTGCAGTACGATTTCGAGCTGGCCAAAGACAAAGTCCTAATGGGCGTGGAGCGCAAGTCCATGATCCTCTCAGACGAGGAGAAGAAGGTCACCGCCTTCCACGAGGCTGGACACGCCTTGGTGGCGATGAAGCTGCCTAACTCCGACCCCGTGCACAAGGTCACGATCATCCCGCGTGGCATGGCTCTGGGCGTGACGCAGCAATTGCCCATCGACGACAAGCACAATTACACGAAAGAATATCTCGACACCAACATTGCGATCCTGATGGGTGGTCGTCTGGCCGAGGAAATCTTCCTCAACCAGATGAGCACCGGTGCCGGCAATGACATTGAGCGTGCCACGGAACTGGCCCGCAAGATGGTCTGCGAGTGGGGCATGAGCTCGCTCGGCCCGCTGACCTTTGGCAAGAAAGAAGAGCAGATCTTCCTAGGGCGCGAAATTGCTCAGCACCGCGATTACAGCGAAGACACCGCCATCAAGATTGACCAGGAAGTAAGGCGTCTCGTGGATTGTGGTTACAGCACCGCGAAGAGCCTGCTCTCCGGGAACAAGGAAGTTCTAACCAGGATCGCCAACGCTCTGCTGGAGCGCGAGGTGCTGGATGCCAACGAGATCAAGATGCTCGTCGAGGGCAAGGAGCTGCCGCCAATCAAGGCCGTACCCAAGGATGACGGCGTACAGCACGTGCTGAAGCCAGAGCCGGGACGCCCTGGGATTGCCAAGGGCGGAGATTATCCAGCGCCGGCGTAAGAAAAAGTTTCACCTTTCAAGTTGGGCGGCCAAAACGGCCGCCCTAAATTTTGTCATCCTGAGCGAAGCGAAGTATCTGTGCACTTCACTGGCGATGATGCAGGAGGGAATCCTCTACTAAGACTAGGAGATCGAGATCAACGGCTGGGTTTGAGACAGGACTTCCCCAATTTCAACCGCCGGAACTCCAGCCGCATTCAATGACCGCAAGAGCTCGGAGGCGTCTTCGGGGCCAACCGAAATCAGAAGCCCGCCCGCGGTTTGCGGATCAAATAACAGGGTCTTCAACTCCTCGCGGATTGCCTGCTCATATCCAACCACACACTCAGCGAATTCGCGATTAGCCTTCAATCCACCGGGAATGTTGCCGTCACGAATGCATTCAAACGCCCCGTCCAGCACCGGTACGCGGCTGGCGTACATTCGCAGGCTGACATTCGAGCCTCGCGCCATCTCGCGCGCATGACCGATCAACCCAAAGCCCGTGATGTCTGTCATGGAGTGCACTGCCCACGTAAGCCCACACGTCGCCGTCTGGGCGGCCGAGCGCAACTCGGCTCCTGTCACGACTTCCGCCGCAGCTTTATTCAAAGTCGTCATAGACGCTACAGCCGAATCGATCCAGGACTCCTTCGCCGTCCCTTTCTTAATTGCGGTCGAAATCACGCCGGTTCCCAGGGCCTTGGTAAGCAGAAGCCGATCGCCCGCCACGGCCCCGGTATTGGCCAGTATTTTGAGCGGATGAATGACTCCGGTGACGGAATATCCAAACTTGGTCTCGTCGTCGCGGATGCTGTGCCCGCCAACTACCGTGCATTCCGCCTCCATCATTTTGGCCAGGCCGCCGGCCAGAATTCGCTCAAGGATGTCCAAGTCAGCTTTCTCCGGATAGCACACCAAAGCGAGCGAAGTCAGAGGTCTTCCGCCCATGGCATACACATCACTGAGAGAGTTGGTGGCCGCGATCTGGCCAAAAGTGTAGGGATCATCCACGATAGGCGTGAAGAAATCGACCGTCTGCACCAGCGCCAGGTCAGGCGAAATTTGATACACGCCGGCGTCGTCGGCATGATCAAAGCCGACCAGCACGTTGGGGTCCTGTTGCCGGGCTAATTTCCCAAGCACCGCGTCCAGCGCCGCCGGACTCAGCTTGGAAGCTCAACCCGCCGCTTTAACCGTCTCCGTCAGCCGGATAGTCTTCACCTCAGACATACGTTCATTGTAGCGGAGAGATGTGGGAGTAGCGCCGGCATCTTGCCGGCCCGGAGCGTGTGGGGACGGGCGTCTGACCCGTCCAGGCCGAGCGCAGCCGGCTATTTTGTAGTTACATCCACGACCTGAATTTCGGGAAACTGATGGTTCCACTGCGCCGAGATGCTCTCCAGGGTGAGGCGAAATGGCTTGCTCTGGCCAGGACTCAAAGGCGAGGCGCTGAGGTCGACGGCATCCGGATAAGGGCCAGTAGTCTTAAGGATGTGCAAGGGCAGCAGTTCATCGCCGACGATCTGTCCCATGTCATCCTTGAAAATGACGCGAACCACAGCATGTGTAACGGTCTTGTCACCAGTGTTTGTCACGGTTCCGTCCAAATAGGAAACCGTCGCGCCCACAAAACTCTCCGCCGCGCTCATTTTCAGGTCGGAAATCTTGAGTTCGGAAGCGTAAGGCGGAGGCCCGGTGCGGGCTTTAGGGGTCTCGCGCATCGCGAACACGATCACGCCGACGACGACAACCACGATGGCCACGCCAATCAGGACCGGCCGCCACGTTGACGAGCGCTCCTCGGTAGAAACCGGCGAAGGTTGGATCAGTCCACCCATGAAGGAATTGTAGATTGTTGATTTTTGATTGTCGATTTCGGGCGCCGCTTGTCAATCAAACGGCTTCAGGCCCGTGAGGAATCTGCCTTTCTCACGACCGCAACAATGGCAGATTCCTCGCTTCGCTCGGAAAGACAAGAGCGGGAAAGGCCAGGAATGACAAGACCAGGATGACACGGAACAGGGATTACTCTCCGCCCACGGTCAGCCCATCAACCCGAATCGTCGGGCACGCCACCGCGCCGCGAAACTCCAGGTCATTTGCGATGTCAGAGATGTTGAAGAACATCTCCTTCAAATTTCCCGCTACGGTGATCTCTTCCACCGGGTAGGTCAGCTCGCCGCCCGAGATCCAAAGTCCCGAAGCCCCGCGCGAATAATCACCAGTGACGAGGTTTACTCCGTGCCCCAGAAATTCGGTGACATAGAGTCCCTGTGGAATACCGGCGATCAATCCTTTAGGGGGCTTTGTTCCCGGCTGCAGAAAGTAGTTACCGGGACCGATGCCTGGCGTTCCCGCCAGTCCGCGAGAGGCGTTGGCGGTAGTCTGCAACCGGAGTTTCTTCGCCGTATACGTGTTCAGCAGATAAGACTTAAGTACGCCATTCTCGATGACGATAGTACGCCGTGTGGGCACGCCTTCACCGTCGAATGGACTGGTGCCGAAGCCGCCCGGCATAGTGCCATCGTCAATCACTGTCACGTTGTCACCCGCGATCTTCTGACCCAGTTTTCCCGCCAAAAACGAAGCCCCGCGATATACCGAATCGCCGTTGACCCCTTCAAATATGTGCTCCAGGATGGAGTTCGCCACCAGGGGATCCAGTACGACTGGCACGTGAGCGGTCTTAATCTTGCGCGCTCCCAGCCGGCGCAGGGTTCGCTCCGCAGCTACTTTGCCCACCTGCTCCGGTGACTCCAGTCGGCGCAGGCTGCGGGCCACTGAGTACCAGTAATCTCTTTGCATGGCGCCCTTCTCGTCTTTGGCGATGGGGACCGCCGCAACCGAGCAGTAGGAACGGCGGTATTCGCCTACAAATCCGTGAGAGTTGGCCAGCACCTTGTGTCCGGTGGCCGCGTCAAACGATCCGCCTTCCGAGTTCTTAATGCGCGGATCGTAATCCAGCGCGGTTTTCTCAGCCCGTCTGGCGTAATCGATTCGTTGCTCTCCCGGCAGCGAATAAACATCTTCGTAATACAAGTCGAGATCACCGGGAATTGAGCCCAACTGTGAAGCCTCCGGAATTCCGGCATTCGGATCTTCGGATGTAATCTTGGCGAGCTCCAGCGCGGAGTTCAGCATGCGATCTAGAGCATCGCGCGAGAGATCGCTGGAATAGGTGCTGGCCGACCGCTTGCCGAAGAACACGCGCACGCCAATCGCCCGAGAACCTGATTCTTTCAGTGTCTCGACCTGTCCAAGACGAACGACAGTAGAAAACTCATCGCCCTCGCGGACAACGCACTCAGCCGCAGTCGAGCCTCCGGCCATTGCACGTCCAACGACGTCCGTAGCCAGTGCCTTCAGGTCAGTTTCGAGTTTGCCGTTTCTAGTTTCCAGAGTGGAGTTTGGCATGAATCAATTTTCGAAGTCCGATCAGGCGGTGATCACTGCATGAACCCGCCCATGTCACGCTTGGCGGTACCGCCTACGGTGAGCCGGTCGATCTTGATGGTAGGAATGCCCACACCAACCGGAACAGCCTGTCCATCTTTGCCGCAGGTGCCAACGCCTTCATCGAGCTGCAAATCGTTGCCGACCATCGACACGCGTGTCAGCACATCGGGTCCGTTTCCAATCAGCGTAGCGCCTTTGATCGGCGCGGTGATGACGCCGTCTTCAATCAGATATGCTTCAGACGCCGAGAACACAAATTTCCCGTTGGTGATATCGACCTGGCCACCGCCGAAGTTGACCGCGTAAATACCGCGTTTCACGGAGCGAACAATGTCCTGCGGATCGTCGTTTCCGGCCAGCATGTAAGTATTGGTCATTCGCGGCATGGGAATGTGCTCGTAACTCTCACGCCTGCCGTTTCCGGTATCCGCCATACCCATCAGCCGCGACGAGAGCTTGTCGCTGAGGTAGCCTTTCAAAATCCCGTTTTCAATGAGCACAGTCTCTTGCGTAGGCTGTCCTTCGTCATCAACGTTGAGCGAGCCCCGGCGCCAGGGCATGGTGCCGTTATCGACTACCGTGCACTTCTCGCTGGCCACGCGTTTGCCGATCAGGCCTGCGAAGGCCGAGGTCTTCTTGCGATTGAAATCGGCTTCCAGCCCATGACCAACTGCTTCGTGGAGCAGGACCCCCGGCCAGCCCGGGCCAAGCACGACTTCCATCTCACCTGCCGGAGCCTCCCGCGCATCCAGCTGCAGAATCGCCTGCCGCGCAGCCTCTTTCGCAAAATATTCCGGAGTCTTCTCACCAAAGAAAAAGTCGAGCGCGACGCGCCCGCCACCTCCGGCGCTGCCCCGAGCCGAGTTGCCATCGGTTTTGGCAATGCACGAGACATTCACGCGAGCCAGTGGCTGTGAGTCTTCGGCAAAGGTGCCGTCCGAACCTATAACAAGAATATTACGAAGTTCGTCGGCGTAGCTGGCGCGCACTTCCTTAATGCGGGGATCACACGCCCGCGCAGCCGCATCCCCGCGCATGACCAGTTCGACCTTGGCCGTAATTTCCGCGTCCACCGAGGGAAGAGCCACGGGATATAAGCTGCGCGCAGGTTTCTCTTGGAACCCGACCACCGGTTCTTTGGCTGGGCCGCTGGCAATGAGCGCAGCGGTTCGCGCCGCATGCAGGATGCGCTCAGGCGAGAGGTCGTCGGTGTAGGCATAGCCCGTGCGCTCGCCCGATACAACTCGCACTCCACATCCGGCAGAAATGCCCTGTGAAGCCGATTTCACCATCGACTCGTCGACCATGAGAGAAGTCGAGGACAGGTATTCGAAATAGAGGTCTGCGTATTCGCCGCCGGCGGAAAGGGCGGCAGCAAGGTAGCGCTCGACATCGGATTCGCTGAGACCGTAGTGGCGGAAGAAGAATCTATTTTTCGTCACGTTAGTAATTGGATGCTACGGGCTGACCAACAACTCCCCACCATCTCATTATCCCACAAGCCTTGTGCAGCCCGGTTCGCTCGGGCCGCTCGGGCAGGGTCCGTGTGGGCCCGGGTCTCTGACCCGGGCAGGCGGGTCAAAGACCCGCCTCCCCACAATCATTGGTAATCCATCCAGACTGGCTCTTCCGTACCTGCGACAATCCATCCGTGGATTCCGAGTCGCTCGTCCGTGCCCTGCAAGGGATTACTGGTGCCGAGTCAATTGGCACCATACCCGCGGCGAGTTCCGGTACAACGGCTATTTCCCCGGCAGAGAATTGTCGCCCGAACGGCGGCTGCTCTTCCTTGTCACCCCAGCGCTGCACGTGCATCCTGCGACCGACACGCTCTTGCATTAGATCTCGCCCGAGGTGCAATGGAGCTTGCCGGGGATCGATGAGCGATGGAGGACAGGAGTAAGAGTTATTGTTCGCAGGCACGCGAATGGCCCGTTAAAAGCAGATTCCTCGCTCCGCCCGGAATGACAGGAAGCTCCCGTAATCCGTGGCCGATCACTTTTCTGGCCACGCTCCCAGTACTCTGCGCAGTGCGACCAACTGGCCTAGGTGATACGCGTTGTGGTCGGCTACGAGCAGAGCCTCACGTAAGATGGTCTGCCCGTCTCCCCATGGAATCCGAGCATAGAGATCGGTCTTAGGGTCGCTGACCAGTCGCTGCATCGCCTTCAAGTCCGCCCGGAACGAGTTGACGCTTTCATCCCACGCGGAGGCGCTCGGTGGAACTTCGTTCTCCGGCCAATATCCCTTCGGCCAATCTGGCGACTCATGCTTTGCATTGCGGCTGAATTCCAGGATGTCCCATTGCGCAATTCGCATGTGTTCCAGAAGCATCCATGCGGTGTAAGGCAGCCCCTTGGTTTTCTTGCCGCGCAAATTTGCAGGTAGATCTCGGACCGCAGCATCGAAGGTCGCGTGCGCCTGGCTGCCTTTCAAGAGATTTATCAGAGGCTCGCGAAGGCTCTCGTCTTTCTTGTCGTCCATAATCTTTCCCTTTGTCATCCAGAGCGAAGCGAAGGATCTGTGTATTTCACTTCTGCCGCCTCGGGCTTCTCGCCCCGGTAGACCCTTGAAATTCCCCGCACAATGCGCCGCAAGGGCAACATGCCCTTATCATCCGCGAAGAAAATCTCTCCCACCCGGCTGCTGCGGTAAAACCAGCGCTTAAGAATCGCCAAATGCTCCATGGTTTGCAGAGTACTCTGAGCAGATTCCGCCGGAAGTGCGGCCAGGCTTTCCAGAACCCGTGACTCCATGGACTGCGCTTTTCCTCCGGCAATCATTTGCTGCTGCACAGAGAAAGTGATGGTGCCGGAAATCCTGCCTCCGTCGATCAGGAACAGAACCACCGATTCCGGTTCCGACGATGGCTGAACTATCACCGCTGCCAAATGGTCCACGCGATGCACGATTTCAGGAAGCTGGCCCAGCACCGGTTTCAGCTTTTCCACCCGGCCGTGGATTGCTGCTGCATTTTCAAAGTCCAGTCCGGTAGATGCCCTCTCCCGCTCCGCTGAGAGTTCGCGCAACAACGAATCACCACCCGTATCGAAGTAATCCCGCACGCGCTCGACTTCGGCTGCGTATTCCTCGTTCGTGCAACCTTTGAAGCAAGGCGCCAGGCACATCTTCATCTCCGAGTAGATGCACCCCGGGAACTTTGGATCCGGGTGCAGATCCTCCACGCAGCGCCGCATTTTGAAGAAGTCCAGCGAGTCATTGGCAAATTTCTCGGCGGCGGCCCGCGAAGGGAAAGGGCCGTAATAAAGGGATCTGCTGCCCGCCCTCCCCATGCGCGTGGTGATCGAAGCCCGCGGATACTCGTTCTCCATGTGCATCTTCACCAGCGGGGCGAAGCGCAGCCGCAGGCGATCACCATAGTTTTTTGGAAAGGCTGATCGCAGGACTTTATAAAGCAGGAATCCCGACTCGAAATCCGATCCGGTGGTCGTGTATTCAATCCACCGCACACGCTCGCGGAGGTTCAGCTTTTTACTGCGCTCTTCCGCGAAACCCAGCAGGCGGGTTAGGCGACGTCGCAGATTCGTCGTCTTGCTGACATAGGGTTCGGACTGGTCCTCCCCCCGCAGGAGGAACACGGCCGGGGCAGCGGGAACAGCAGAGAAGAATTCATTATCCCGCTCAGGCGCGAATTCGGCACGATGGCCCAGCACCCATCAATTCTAGGCCACGGATTCACACGGATAAACACAGATCTGCTCATCGACCGACGAGAAAGCCTCGTTGTTTCGCTGCGATCTCGGCGTTTAATTCTTTGGCTTTTAGCGGAAGCTGGCGCTGCGGAACTTCGGGCGGAAATCCTGGCCTTCCATGCGAACAATGCGGCACATCTCGTGCAGGCGGGACCGCATGCGCTCGCCGATCCGGTCTCCCAGGGTTTCTTCCCGGGCGGCGCCCCGGGCGCCACTCACGGCCCCGGCGGGCTCATTATCGAAGTTGGTGGTAATGATGGTGGTGCGATTATCGTTGTACCGGGTATTGAGAATAAGGCTGACCGTATCCCAGACCCATTCTGTCGGTTTCACCGCGCCCAGTTCATCCAGAGCCAGGACTTCAGTTTCAAACACCGGCCGTAGCACGTCCAGTTCGGTCGCCTTCACGGAGTCGTTGTAGGAATTCTGGATCTGTTTGAGCAGTTCCCGGTAATCATAGAACAGGCACGGAAGGCCCTTGGTGAGGATCAACTCTTTAATGATGCCGACCGCCAGATGCGTCTTGCCCACACCAATCTTGCCGATAATCAGCAGCCCGGTGCCGTCTCGTGGGTCGTATTCTTCAACGAACTTAGAGGCCGCAAACCGAGCGCCGGCCAGGGAGGTGTGGGCGCCTGGAAAATCGGTGGTGAAGCTGGAAAGCTCGCAGTGCTCGTAGCGTTTAGGGATTCGGGCGGCTGCCAGCAACGTTTGCGCTCGCGCCTGCACTCGGCAATCGCAGCGGGCAACTCGCGGAGCACGTCCCGAGGAAACCGTTTTCCAGCCTGTACCCTCACATACGGGACAAACGTCCGCGGACACCTTCATGGATTCGTGAACCTTTCCTGTCCTTTGACTGTGCACTGATCAGCCATGCTTGCGCAAGTAGAAAACCGGGTCCCGCTGTGCACATCCTGTGAAGTTGTTGACCTACTTGTGGAGGACTTAGGAAAAATTTCCGCCGCTTTGCGGGCACTAGGATGCGAGAAACGGAAATGATGGGAGTCTTCACGGCCGTTACCCTCTACCAAAGCCGCATTCGGCGGGTGCTTTCACCTTTTATCCCTTAGCTCCGACTTCAAAAAGCCCACCAGGGGCGTTACTCGGAAGGGCACCCGTGCAAATTCGGCTACCAGCGCGGATTTTCACAGTTGACATTCCGCTAACTCGGAGGAAAATAGCTGCCGCAGGTTTCCACTCCAGCGCAATGTCCGCTTGTCCGGTGTGTGCCGGAGACTATAGAACTTGCCAGGAGAAACAATGAATAAAGCCGATCTCGTTGACAAAATCGCAGCCGGTGCGAGCATCAGTAAGGCCGCGGCCGGAACTGCTATTGACACGGCGGTGGACAGCATTACTGCTGCCCTGAGAAAAGGAGATCGGGTAGCCCTGATTGGTTTCGGCACTTTCTCGGTTTCGCAGAGGAAGGCACGGAATGGGCGCAACCCGCAAACCGGCGCAACCATTAAGATTGCCGCCCGCAAAGTGGCAAAATTTACCCCCGGGGCCGAACTCAAGAAAGCAGTTAACAAAAAGTAGGCCCATTCGATTTCATACGAGCGGCAGGGGGTCGGCCCTGCCGTTTTTCTTTGTCTGAATTTGAAGGCGTGGCGCGGACATTCCTGTCCGCGAGAATGGACTGGAAGCGTGGCGCGAGCGCCCCTTCGACTTCGCTCAGGGCAGGCTCTCGCCCGCGAAAGAATGCCCCGCAGATAGTTCCTAAATTGGGAGCTGTTCAGCGCAACCCGAGGATAAGCAGGTCGGCATCGGAGAGGACGACATCTCGAACCCTCGCCTGCCCATTTTTTTTCAGTTCGCTGATAGCAGAATCGACCTTGGCGGACTCAACCCCAATCTCCTCGGTCAGGAACTCTACCAGCTTGTCCTCTCCGACGATCTGCGCCATCTTCAGGTTCCGGCTCATCGACCCGTGATCGCCAAAGCCCACCTCGTATTCCTTCCCTTGTCCCTCGTCCATCTCGACGATGAACAAAGTGCCTCCTCGCTCCGACGTGGTTACTGTGGATTGCAAGTGCGACGGCAGGTTAACCTTGTTGGCTTGGGGATCGAAACAGACCAACCCATGTTTTTCGGCCAGTTCCAAAATCGTGGGGAGCACTTCGGTGGATTTATCATCCAGCATGGACAGGATGACGTGTGCTCCTGAACGTTCGTGGGCGCAGGCCCAGGGACACCCGTCCAGGTCTTCTTCGGCAACCATATCGACTTCCGGGTAGCGAGCGCCCAGTTCGTTATAGAAGGAATACACATCGATGTGTTGTTCGAGGGGTACTTTTCTATGTTCGTACAACTTCGCGAACAGCTCGGCTGCCTCTTTGCTAGAAATTGCTCTCTCACTATGCCAAACGGCGAGTTTGTAGCTCATGTTTCAGACGTCCTGGGGGATCATGGACGAAGTGGCGTAAGTGGCGGGCAAAGCCAACAAGCTTGCTTTCCATGATGCCGAACCCCATTTTAATCCGTCAAGTAAAATGCTTGTAAGTTCTTTGGATTGGGGCCAAAGGCCCCTGGCTACGCATTTGCTGAATCCCGCGCAGCTCCTGTAAAATCTAAAGATTCGCAACGAGGATTCCATCTCCATGAGGGCAGCGATTCATCCGGCATACAACGAAGTGCGCGTGCATTGCGCGTGCGGCAGCACCTTTACGACGCGTTCGACCCATAAGGGCGACATTCACGTAGAAATCTGCTCTAGCTGCCATCCGTTTTTCACCGGCAAGCAGAAACTGGTGGACACCGCTGGTCGCGTCGAGCGCTTCCGCCGCAAGTACGCCAAGGCTGGCGAAAAGAAGGCTGGCGAAAAGAAGTAAGCGCCGCGGATTAAGACGGATTTCACAGCCCCTGTTTCGGCAGGGGCTTTGCTTTGCGAATTACAATAACCAAGTGCGCAAGTACTGGGACAACTCGGAAGATGCCGGTGTGGCGCGGACACTCTTGTCCGCGCGCGTTCCACAGCTGCTGAAGATTGGCCCTGTCGAGATCCGTCCCGCGACCGTCCTTGCTCCCATGGCTGGCGTCACGGACACCGTCTTCCGCCGCTTCATTCGCAACCTGGGCGGCTGCGGCCTGATCATGACCGAGTTCACCTCGGCCGATGGCGTCCTGCGCGCCAAGGACAAAAAGGCAAAGCGCTACCTGCACTTCTACGAAGACGAGCACCCTATCTCCGCGCAATTGTTCGGCAGCGCCCCCCAGGTCATGGCTGATGCCGCCCGCATGGTCGAAGACCTCGGCTTTGACCTCGTGGACCTGAACCTGGGCTGCCCCGCCAAGAAGGTGGTCAAGTGCAATGGAGGCTCGGGCCTGCTGCGCGATCTACCCGCAATCCGTCGCATATTCGAATCCGTGCGCGCCGCAGTCAAGATCCCATTTACCGTAAAGTTCCGTGCCGGCTGGAACGATGAGGAGATTGTGTGTGTCGAGCTGGCCAAGATGGCCGAGGACTGCGGCCTCTTGGCTGTCGCGCTTCACGCCCGTACGCGCGAGCAGGGCTATAGCGGCAATGCCCGCTGGGAGTGGATTGGAGCTGTGAAGAGCGCAGTGAAGATTCCCGTTATCGGTAACGGAGACATCCGCACTCCCAAAGACGCCTGCGCCATGGTGGCGCAAACCGGTTGCGACGCGGTGATGATCGGCCGTACTGCCGCCTCGAACCCGTGGATCTTCCGCCAGATTGCCCAATTCTGCGACCGCGTAGGCCCAGACGTCCCCGTCTGGGCAGCCGAGCGGAGCTCGGCGGGAAAGCCATACGACGAGCCTACAGAGGCCGACCGCTACCAGATGATCCGCACCTACTTCCAGATGCTGATTGCAGAAGAAATGCCGGGCGCTGCCGGGAAGATGAAGCAGTTCGCCTCCTGGTTCACCCACGGTGTACCCGGAGGCGCGGCGTTGCGGAAGGCCATCTACGAAGCCAAAGCGGAGCGCGAAATTCTGGCCCGGGTAGAGGAATTCTTCGAACCAGTACGAACCACGTAGGCCCAGACGTCCCCGTCCCGGCGGCCCGAGCGCAGCCCGGCTGTGGCTTTCTGGAATGGGCAGGCGAGGACGCCTGTCCCTACCTAGTGCTTTGCTTGGGCCACCATTTTTCCTTCCGGATTCCTCTCCACATACGCCCATGGGATATGCGGGTCGTGGGTGAACACGGTCAGCCACTTTTCCGGGATGGCCTGCGCATAGTACTGCTTTTTGCTCTCGACGGTCTGCAAGGGAAATAAGTCAAAAGCCATGCCCCAGGTAAGGTCGATGTGGGCACGGGTAGGGATCAAATCGGAGATGTAGCAAGCCGTCCGCCCGCCGCTCTTGAGAATAACCGCCTGCATGTTGGCCGTGTGTCCGGAAAAAATCTTCACGTAGATGCCGGGCAGGATTTCCTGGTCGCCGTGCAACAGATGCATCTGCCCGTTCTCGATCAAGGGATCGTAATTGTCGCTGATGTAGCTGATGCGGTCGCGCTCCAGTTGCCGGCGGCCGTGCTGCCACTCGCCTTCCTGGACGTAGTACTTGGCCCTGGGGAAGGTCGCAACGACCTTTTCCCCGTTGCGGACTGTATTCCACCCGCAATGATCGAAGTGCAAGTGCGTGTTGATGACAACATCGATGTCCTCGGGAGCAATTCCTGCCGCGCTCAAGGTATCGAGCAAGGTTGCTGGCTGCCCGTATATCTTCACCATCTTTTCCGATAACTTATTACCGATACCGGTCTCGATCAGCACAGTGTGTTTCCCGTTGCGCACCAGTAGGGAGTTGAGTCCCGCATGCACCCGGTTCTTTTCGTCCGCCGTGACCTTCTTTTCCCACATCACCTTGGGCACGACGCCAAAGAACGCGCCGCCATCGAGGTAGTAGGTACCGTCGGAGAAAACGGTCAGTTCAAAATCACCAAGATTAGTGCGGTGCACGAAGAGTCCCTCAGTATCGAAGCTGTGTGGGCCCGGTCTCTGACCCGGGCAGGCGGGTCCAAGACCCGCCTCCACAGTTGTTATTTCAAATTCTGCTCCAGAGAGTCTTCCATCATCTGGTACAGGTGTGCGCGCTCTTTGCCGGTCACCCCATGCGTTTTCCCCGGATACAGCATGAGCCGGAACTGCTTACCGGCCTGGATCAGCGAATTAATCATCTGGATACTGTTTTGCAGGTGCACATTGTCATCGCTGGTGCCATGAATCAGCAGCAGGGAGCCGTGCAGCTTGTTTGCAACCGCCGGCATCGACGACTCGCTGTAGCCTCTCTGATTTTCCTTGGGCAGTCCCAGGTACCGCTCTGTGTAGATGGAATCATAATCGTGCCAGTCAGTGACTGGCGCCCCCGAGATGCCGCAGCGATAAGCGTCGCTGTGCAGCAGCGAGTATAAGGTCATCGATCCGCCATTGCTCCACCCCCAGATGCAGACCCGGCTTCGGTCCAGCATGGGATACTGCGCCAGCAATTGGTCGAGCGAAGCGAGTTGATCCCTCAGTTCCACAGCGCCAAACTGGTGGCCCAGCGCGGCCAGAAACCTCCGTCCGCGGTTGGGAGTGCCTCGATTATCCACGGCAAACACCGCATAACCGTGCTGGGCCATCATCTCGTTGAACGGATTCGTAACGCCTGCTCCGAAGGCGTCCTTCACCATCTGTGCTGCCGGTCCGCCATAGACGTTTACGATCAGCGGAACCTTATCTGCCGCGGGATTGATCGGCATGACCAGTTGCCCGTAAAGAGGCGTGCCGTCTTCCGCCTTCAACTCGACGTCCTTGGGCGCGATGAAACCGTACTCGCCGATGCTGCGCGATTCCCAGATGGGAAAGCACGGGCTCCCCGCCGCTGAACACACCGAGCGCCGCGACGCAGTAACCGAAGCGGAGTACCCGTCCACGAAATACTTGCCATTCGGAGAAAAAGAAGCCGTGTGCGTGCCCGCCTCTTTCGAGATACGCTGGAAACCAGAGCCATCCAGTTTCCCAGAAAAGATCTGTTCCTGGCGCGGATCGCTCTGGTTGCTAGCGAAATACACCAAGCCCGCATCCGCATCGATTCCTTTCACTCCCATCACTTCGAACTCGCCTTGGGTGAGCTGCCGCTCGAGCGTCGCCTCGGAGTTCAGCGGGTTCTGTTTGTCAAAGCTATAGAGATAAAGGTGGGTGTGCCCATCGCGCCAACTCGCCCACAAAAACCGGTCGCCCGATTTCAGAATCCTGAAATCATCGCTGACGTTGACCCACGCGTCAGGACTGTTCTCAGTCAATACCTTGCGGGAGTGTCCCGACTTTGCATCGACAAAATAAATATCCAGCGTGTCTTGCTTCCGATTCAGCACCTGGGCCCAGAGAAGTCCATCCCGAATCCAGCCGAACCGCGGAATGTAGATGTCCCTGTCTTCGGTAAGAGAAATCCATTTCACGCCTCCACCTTTAGCGTTGATGACGCCCAGCCGCACGGCTGGATTGGGGTCGCCCGGCTTGGGGTATTTTTCCTGCTCTACCTGAGGATTCAAAGGCAGCCAATCGGTGATGGGATAACTGGGAACTTTGCTTTCATCCATCTGCAGGAATACGATCTGGCTACTGTCCGGTGACCAGAAATAATTGCTGCGGACATCCAATTCTTCTGCGTAAACCCAATCCACCTCGCCATTCAGGAGGTTCTCGTCCTTGTCTTTGGTGAGCTGCTTGTCGCTTTCTCCGGAGACCGGCCGGACATACAGGTTGTGTTTGCGCACGTAAGCCACATGATTGCCGTCGGGCGAGAATTTCGGATCGTCGCTCGGCTCCGGGGCTGAAGTGAACTGCACCGCCGTCCCGCTCTCCAACCTGAATAACCAGAGCTGGCCTAGGGAATCAAAGAGCAGGGATTTGGAATCGGGAGACCAATGATAGGCCGCCACGGAATAGCGCGTGATGCGCTCCTTTTCTCGCTCGTTCTTGATCTTGTTGACGTCCGGCGCCAGCGAGGACAGCTTGGCCTCGCTGACCAGCACCTTCTTCTCTCCCGTCGCGGGATTGATGGACCACAATTCGCCGTGTTCGCCCGTGTCATCGCGTTGTACGAAGGAGAGCTGGGCGCTGTCGGGACTCCACTGCACGTTTTCCGGCGCGCGTCCCGTGAGGCCACCGGGGGCTACGATGGCGTCAATGGTGATTTCTTTTGTCCGCGGTTTCTCAGGTGCGGATTGTGCGAAAGAAGCCAGGCTTAGGAGCAAAAAAAAGACAAGCAACCGTCTCACGATCACTCTCCGGGGATCAGGAAGATGTCCGACAGCAGGGCTGAAAAGTGTACACCGTCGAGGTGTCATCGCGCAGCGGATCGGGAATGGGTCTGTGTGGGGACGGGTCTTTGACCCGCCTCCACACGTGGCTGCTTCTATTTCACGGCCGCGACCCCGGTCAATCCCGGCAACGTGTCCAGGCCAGCTCTCCTGGCTTCGTGTTCTGCGAACTGCAGCACAGCATTCTCATGAGCACTCTGGATTAGGGGCCGTTGGTATCCAGAGATGAGTTCTTCGACTCTGGCCCGCGCCCGGCCAATCATATCTGCCGGGTAGCCTTCCAGTGCCGGGCGGCCGCGCTCAATCACTGAAGATGGGAAATGCTGCTCGCTGCGAAATAACATTCGCGTCTCCTTAAGCCTCAGGAAATCCCCCTGTAAGCCAGCTTGGGCGAACATGGAAAGAGCCAGGGATTCGGTTCGAGGCTCGATTCCCCGAACCAGCCGCTGAGCCGACGCAATCGCCTCCGCGTCAATGACCAGCTTCTCGACGCTGTGACACGCCAGAAAATCCAGCATGCCGGCACCCGAGATCATGTTGATGCCCGCCAGCGCTCCCAGAAGCGCTGAGATTCCGCTCTCCATCCCAGCTTGGGCATCGAGCTGCTTGGCATCGCTTGCCACCAGATACCCGTGCGTCGGCAAGTTCAGATATTTGCCCACCTGGCAGCAAGCCAGATCCAGCATCGCAGTTTCAATCGCACCCATCGGAGTCGTGCCCGCGCGCATATCGAAAATCGCGGGAGCGCCGCCCCAAACAATGGGTGCGCCAGGCTGAGCCAGCTGATGAATTGTGATTCCACTGAGGCACTCCGCCGCGTGCTGCACTACTGCGCCCGCCAAGGTGACCGGCGCAGTGCCCCCGGCCAGCGGCATGCTGACGATCTCCGCCGGAATCCCCGCCCGCGCCAGATCAACGATGTTGTGCGAGGCAAACTCCGACCAGTTCAATGGCGGTGAAGGACAAACATCGAAGATGGCTCGCGGCCGCTGCCCGAGTGCTCGTTCGCTGCCACTTTCTTCGACCAGCAAGTCAATCATTGTTTTCAGGCTGGAACCGGAAAACGCGCCGGTCACGACCGGCTTCTCCGAATACCACAACACGAGCAGCAACCGGTACCAGTCGCCGATTTCCTGGGGCACGTCGTTGCACACCACGGCGGTGGATTGCGCCGCATACTGCGGAAGCATCTCCGCCACCTGCACCAGCCGTATCAAGTCAGCCGACTGTGCCGGCCTCGCCTGCTGTGTTTCCGAATCCAGAATGTTCAGGCAGGAAGAACCGGGATCGAAGTGAACGTCGTCTGCTCCATAATGCACAGCAGGACGTCCGCCACGGTCATAAAGAAAAAATTCATGCGGCGCTGACGCCAGAGCCCTCCGAGCCAGCTTCTCCGGAATATGAGCCACGCCGTTCTCTAGGCGTGCCCCGGCCGTAGCCAGCAGCTCGAAAACATATGGCGCCAGGCGCACGCCGGGGTTCTCAAGCAGCTGGAAAGCCTCCCTAAGAATCCGCTCCATCAACGTCCGGTCAAGAAGCTCCAGCTTCGGCCTCACCGCAATTCTCCGAGTGGCGCGAGATGCCTCTTCTGTTCCATCAGATTGCGCGCTAGCTCCACCGCGCTCATGGCGTCCTTGGCATAACCGTCGGCGCCGATTTCTTCAGCCCAACGGCGCGTGACCGGGGCGCCTCCCACCATGACCTTTACCTTCGCCCGCAGACCGGATTTTTCCAGCGCCTCGATGACCGTCTTCTGATTACGCATCGTCGTGGTCAACAGGGCCGAGACTCCAACGATGTCTGCCCCGAATTCCAACGCCTTAGCCGCAAACTTTTCGCCTGACACATCCACGCCCAGGTCGTACACCCGAAATCCGTGAGCGGAAAGTAGCGTTCCCACCAGAGACTTGCCAATCTCGTGGATATCGCCTTGGGTTGTCCCCAGCACAACGGTGCCGGCCACGGGCCGTTCGCTGCCGAGCTTCTTTAACTCCGGATCCAAGACTGCCATGGCGGCCCGCATCGCCTCGGCCGAAGCCAGCATGTCGGGCAGGAACATCTGTCCTTTGGCGAACTGCTCACCAACGGCATGCATTCCGGGCACATAGCCGCTGTTGATTGCCTCCAGCGGCATGATTCCGTCACCTAGCGCCTGACGAGCCAGTTCCGCCGAGGTCGCGGGCGCGCCATCCATAATGCTCTGCCGCATGGCAGAAAGAAGTTCTTGGGACATGTATTCTCCCGTCCCGATTGGACCTTGCCGGGCGCACATATGTCTGTGATACGCGTCACGGGGAGGGGAAACCGCCTTCCACGTGCTAAAATCTAAGGTTAGTTCGCAGTCCAAGATGCTCCCAGAGCTACAGAACCTTCTCGAATTACAGAAAACTGACCGGGAAATCCTTCGCCTGAACGAAGAAATCGCTTCTCTGCCCAAGCGAGTCGCGGCAATCGAGCAAAAGCTGGCTGGGACCAGAGCCATCCTGGAAAAGGCCAAGACCGCTGTCAAGGCCGATGACGCCGCCCGCCGTAAATACGAATCCACCATCCAGGACTTTCAGCAGAAGATCTCCAAGTACCGCGATCAGTCCCTGGACGTAAAAACGAATGAGCAGTACCGGGCCCTGCAGCATGAGATTGACTTCTCCCAGCAGGAAATCCGCGCTACAGAAGACAGGATTCTCGAGTTGATGGTCAACGCCGAGACCCGGGACAAGCAGGTCAAAGCCGCCGAGGCAGAATTGAAGGCAGAGACCGCCGAAATCGAGAAAGAAAAAGAGGAAGCCCGCCGCACCACTGCGGAAGACCAGAAACAGCTAGCCGAGTGGACAGCCAAGCGCGATCAATTCCGCGCGGGAGTCCCCGCCGACCTGCTCCGCCACTATGATCGGGTCGTCAAGCTGCGCAAGACAGGTCTCTCCGAAGTCCGCGATCAGAAGTGCATGACATGTCAAGTCATGCTCCGGCCGCAGACTTACAACGAAGTACGCAGTGGCGAGCAGGTAGTGATCTGCGACTCCTGCCAGCGCATCCTATATTTCGATCCCGCAACCGAAGTGATCGCGGAGAAGGTGGTTGCGCCGTCGCGCCGTCGCGCGCGTCCCAAAGCCGATGCTCCCCAGGGCTGGTACTATCTCCCCGAATATGGAGAGCACGGTGAAGTCCTACTGGGATTCACCAACGCCAATGGCACCGCGACCCGGCGGATCTACGATTTCAATACTGGCCGCCAGATTGGCGACATCGTGATTCGAGAGGGCGACTACCATCTGGCCTTCCCCGAAGACCTATCGGGCGACTACATCCGCCTCAACGGCAGCTGGAACGAGGCCGAACTGGAATCGTGGGGCAACGAGATGCCGATGAACGCCCTCGACTCCCTGCATGCTGACCTGCAAGCTGCCCGCACCGAAAGCTCCAGACACCATAACCAACACGCCGAAGCCGCCCACTAGGGGACCGTTTGGAGACGGGTCTCTGACCCGTCCAGGGACGGAAGCTCCGCTGATTTCCTCGTCATCGTGGGTTTAAGATTCCCCTATGCCCGTCGAATCCAAGCTGGCCACCGTAACCATCTCCGCCCGGGGCGCGCTGCGCCTGAGAAACGGCCATGTCTGGGTCTATCGCTCCGACATCCTCTCAGCTGACGGCATTCCACCAGGCGCTTTGGTCAAGGTCTCCGAGCCCAAAGGCAAGCCACTGGGGATGGCTCTCTACAGCAGCGCCTCTCAGATCGCCATCCGCCTGCTCTCCCACCGCGCCGTAGAAGACTTTCCGGCCCTTCTTCGCCAAAGAATCCGGGAAGCGCTGCGTTATCGAGACCTCGTGGTCAGCAACACCGATGCCTACCGGCTGATTTTCAGCGAGGCCGACTTCCTCCCCGGCCTGATCGTGGACCGCTACAACGACATTGTCTCGTTCCAGGTGCTCACCCAAGCCATGGACAGCGAGCCGGCGCGGCAAGCCCTCATGTCTGAGCTCGGCGGCCGGCTGAACCCGGCCGCCATTGTGGAACGGGTCGATCCGCGAGTGCGCCAGCTTGAGCAGTTGCCGTCCCGCGACTCACAGCTTATCCAGGGAGACAAGACCAACACGTTCTTCACCATGAACGGAGTGCGCTTCCATTACGCGGCCCTGGAAGGCCAAAAAACCGGCTCCTTCCTTGATCAGCGCGAAAACTATGCCGCGGCCGCCCAATATGCTCATGGCGACGCGCTAGACGGGTTCTGCTACCAGGGTGGCTTTGCCCTGCACCTGGCCTCGCGCTGCTCACAAGTTACTGGGTTGGACAGTTCCCGCCCGGCCCTCGAAGTTGCCGATCAGAATGCTGCCCTAAATGGACGCGCGATCGAATGGATCGAAGCTAATGCCTTCGACCTGCTTAAGGACTATTCCGCGGCAGGCCGTCAATTCGACACGATCATTCTCGACCCGCCGGCCTTCGCTAAATCCAGAAAGAACCTCGAGACTGCCTTACGAGGCTATAAGGAGCTCAACCTGCGCGCCCTGAAGATGTTGCGCCCAGATGGGATTCTGGTGACCTGCAGTTGTTCGTACCACGTCAGCCAGGCCGCGTTCCTGCAGGTCATCTCCGAAGCTGCCCTCGATGCCCGTAAAACCCTCCGCGTCATCGCGGTCCGCGGTCAAGCCAAGGATCATCCCGTGCTGCTGAGCGTTCCAGAAACCAGCTACCTAAAGGCCATAATCTGCCATGTAAGTAATTGAAAATAGGCTAATCCACATATTGACAGCAATGCACTCATATTTTATGCTTCCATTACGCTAAGTTGAGCATCTAAACGAAGCGAAACAAGCTTCATACCAGATTTCGAAGGAGGAATTTGAGCCATGACAGTTCTGACCCGTTGGGATCCTTTCCGTGAATTCTCCACCCTGCAGGACCGGATGAACCGCCTGTTCCAGGAATCATTTGGCCGCGAGGGCCGGGAAGAGTCTCTCACCACCACCAGCTTTGCGCCGGCGGTTGACGTTTACGAAGACGAGCACAACGTCACGCTGAAGATCGAAGTGCCCGGTATCGACGAGAAGGACATTGATGTCCGCGTCGAGAACAACACTCTGACCGTGCACGGCGAGCGCAAGTTCGAAAAAGAAGAGAAGGAAGAGAACTATCGTCGCATTGAGCGGCAGTACGGCAGCTTCATCCGCTCCTTCACTCTGCCCAACACCGTGGACAGCGACAGCATTTCTGCCGACTACGACAAGGGCGTGCTGAAGATCGGTTTGGCCAAGAAGGCAGAAGCCAAGCCAAAGCAGATCAAGGTGAACGTCGGCAGCCACAAGATGCTCGAAGGAAAGGGCGCGGGCAAGGCCGCGTAATTTTGGCTCGTGTGCGGGCGGGTCTCCGACCCGCCTTAGCTCGCGTAGGGACAGGCGTCCTCGCCTGTCCGGCCGTGTGCAGCTCGCGAGTATTTTGACGGGAGGCGGCCCCGCGCCGTCTCCCGTTCTTATTGGTCATCTTAAAGAAGTGCGTAAGCCCTACGAATTAGGTAGAACCCGGCAGTCTGCCGTTAGTTCGGCTGGCCAAATACCACCTGCCGGTGCTAGACATGAAGTACGAGTTAGGAGAACCCCATGCCTATCCGCTGGGACAAATTCACCGTAAAGGCGCAGGAAGCGGTGCAGCGCGCCAACGACATCGCCTCTGAACACGGCAACCCCGAGCTGCTGCCGCTGCACTCGTTGGCAGCTCTCGTCGAAGACCGGGAAGGGATTGTGCCGCCGGTTCTGGAAAAGATCGGCATAGGTCCGCAAGCCGTCCTGAGTGACGCCTACAAAGAAATCGAGCGCCTGCCCAAAGTTTCCGGCGCCGCCACACAGGCGACCATGTCGCCGGCACTGAACCAGCTGCTGGAGCGTGCCTTCAAGGAAGCCGACAACTTCAAGGACGAATACGTCTCCACCGAACACATGCTGCTCGCGATCACGCAGATGAAACGCGACGCCGCCGAGGAGATCCTCAGGCGTCACGGCGCCACTCATGACGCCATTCTGAAATCTCTCACTTCCGTGCGTGGCTCGCAGAAAGTTACCGACCAGAATCCCGAGGCCAAGTACCAGGCACTGGAGCGCTATGCCCGCGACCTGACGGAACTGGCCCGTCGCGGCAAGCTCGATCCAGTGATCGGACGAGACGAAGAAATCCGGCGTGTGGTTCAGGTTCTCTCGCGCCGTACGAAGAATAATCCGGTGCTCATCGGCGAGCCCGGGGTGGGCAAGACGGCCATCGTGGAAGGCCTGGCCCAGCGAATCATCTCCGGCGACGTGCCTGAAGGTCTGCGCAACAAGCGTCTCGTGGGTCTCGACCTGGGAGCCATGCTGGCCGGCGCCAAGTATCGCGGCGAGTTTGAAGACCGGCTGAAAGCCGTGCTCAAGGAAATCGAAGACTCGCAAGGTCAGATCATCCTCTTCATCGACGAACTGCATACGCTGGTGGGCGCGGGCGCCGCTGAAGGCGCCATTGACGCGTCCAACATGCTGAAGCCCGCCCTGGCCCGTGGCGAGCTGCGTGCCATTGGCGCTACTACGCTCAACGAATACCGCAAGCACATCGAGAAAGACGCGGCGTTGGAACGCCGTTTTCAGCCCGTCTACGTGGGCGAGCCCACGGTAGAAGACACGATCGCCATCCTGCGCGGTCTGAAGGAGCGATACGAAGTTCACCATGGTGTGCGTATCAAGGACTCCTCCATAGTCGCCGCCGCCACGCTCTCGCACCGGTATATAACGGATCGCTTTTTGCCGGACAAAGCTATCGACCTGATCGATGAAGCCGCGGCCTCACTTCGCATTCAGATCGACTCCATGCCCACCCAGATCGACCAGCTGGAGCGCCGTGCAACCCAACTCGAAATTGAAAAGCAGGCTCTCAAAAAAGAAGACGACCCCAACTCCAAGGAACGGCTGACGCAGATCGAGCGAGAACTCGCCGACATTCGCGAGCGCTCGAATGTGCTGAAAGCTGCGTGGAAAAAGGAAAAGGATCTGATTGCACGCACCCGCCAGCTGAAGGAAAAAATCGAGCAGCTCAAAATCGAGGAGCAGAGCGAAGAGCGCAAGGGCAATCTGGAACGGGTGGCCACGATCCGCTACCGCGACATCCCGCAGGCCGAAACCGAGCTGAAAAGGCTCACCGCCCAGATGGACGGCGGCGGCACCCGCATGCTCAAGGAAGAAGTTGACGAAGAGGATGTTGCCCGTATTGTCGCCAAGTGGACGGGCATCCCTGTCTCAAGAATGCTCGAGGGCGAAGTCAAGAAGCTGATCGCAATGGAAGACCGGCTGCGGCAGCGCGTGGTCGGCCAGGACACTGCTCTGGAGCGCGTAGCCAACGCAATTCGCCGCTCGCGTGCCGGCTTAGGCGATCCCAAGCGACCCATCGGATCGTTCATTTTCCTGGGGCCAACCGGTGTTGGCAAAACCGAGCTGGCCCGCGCTCTAGCCGAATTCTTGTTTGACGATGAGCGCGCGATGGTGCGCATTGACATGTCCGAGTACATGGAGCGCCATGCCGTCTCGCGTCTGATTGGCGCGCCGCCCGGGTATGTCGGCTACGAAGAAGGCGGGCAGCTCACCGAGCAAGTTCGCCGCCGGCCCTATTCGGTGATCCTCTTCGACGAAATCGAGAAGGCGCACCAGGACGTCTTCAACATCCTGCTGCAGATCATGGACGATGGCCGCCTGACCGATGGGCAGGGGCGCACGGTAGACTTCCGCAACACCGTCATCATCATGACCTCGAACATCGGCTCGACCTATCTGCAGGCCGAGAACATGCGCACCGCCGACGACTTTGCGCGAGCCACCGAGCTGGTCATGAACGCGCTTCACGGGCATTTCAAGCCGGAGTTCCTCAACCGCGTGGACGACATCATCGTTTTCCAGCCGCTGGGGAAGGAACAGCTGGTGAAGATTGTCGAGCTACGCCTGGAAGACCTGCGCCGCCTGCTGGCCGAGCGCAAGATTTCAGTCGAGCTCACCGACGCCGCCAAGGAGCTCCTGTTCCTGGAAGGCTTCGACCCGAACTTCGGCGCACGTCCGCTAAAACGGGCCATTCAGAAGCTGGTTCAGGACCGGCTGGCTTTGAAGATCTTGGATGGAGAAGTTCTGCACGGCGATCACGTGATCGTGGATGCCGACATGAAGACGAGGAAGATGATCTTCCGGGTCAGCGAGCGTGTCGGCGAGAAGGAACCGGCCAAGGCACACCGATAAAGAAGGGGTGAGGGCGGGTCTTTGACCCGCCCATACTTATCCCTTGGTGTCGCGGTTCTTCAGCACTTGGATAGCTTTCTGGAGCTGATCGTCCTGCTGAGGACGCGCACGCTTTTCCTGGTCAGGCGCGCTTTGCTGATCTTCCTCAGGCAGCAGGCCATCATCGTCATTGTCGGCAACGATGACATTGGGGGTCACCGCCGTATCTTGAATGGCCTTTCCTTCCGGCGTGTAGTACTTGGCTACCGACAGGATCAGAGCGGAGCCATCCTGCATTTCAATGACTTTCTGAATCGAACCATCGCCAAACGTTTTGTCTCCCACTACGTCACCGCGGGCGTTCCCCAGAACCGCGGCCGCCACAACTTCAGCGGGGCCCGCCGTTCCCCGGTTTACCAGCACTACCAGGGGCAAGCTGGTGATCGACTTTTGCGGGTCGGCGTTGAAGGCTTCGCGGGGATACTTCTGTCCCTGCAAGTAGGTGATGGTCCCGTGATTCAGGAACAGATTCGCGGTGGCAATGCCTTCCGATTCCTCGCCCGCAGCGGCATTACGCACATCCAGGATCAGTTTCCTGGCGCCGGACTTCTGCAGGGACTTGACGCGATTGGCCACTTCCTGCGCTTTACCCTTGGTGAAGGCATCGACCTTGATGAGGCCAATATTATCTTCCAGCATCTTGTCGGTGACTTGCGGGATGGCGACTACGTCGCGGGTGATGACAATCTTCTGTGGCTCGGCTCGGCGCGGACGAACTACGGAAATCGTGATATTAGAACCCGGCTGTCCGGCCATTAGGTTATGGATCTCGGCCAGCGACAGCTCGCGCGTGCTCTTGCCCTCGATGGCTTCAATGATGTCGGATCCCTCGACACCCGCCTTGTCGGCCGGGCCGCCGGGAATCACGGAGATGACCGCCGCATAACCAAAGCGTTTGGAGACAGTAGCGCCGATATCGGCGCGCCCGTCGCCCTTGTGCTCCTTGTATTCCTTGTACTGCGCCGGGTCGAGATAGCTGGAGTTAGCGTCCAGCGATTCCAGCAGGCCGTGCAGGGCGCCGTCGGTGACAGCAGGAATGTTGGGCTCCTCGACATACTCACTGCGCACGCGCGACAGCACTTCACTGTAAACCTGAAGCTGCCGGTACGCCCCGTCGTTGCTGGAGGCGCGCACGCCGCTCAGGCCCAACGCCATGAACAGCACAAGTAGAAGAGACGAAACTAGAACTACTGCTTTGATTTTGTTCGACATCGGACTCTTATTCTTCTCGGATGGAGCGATCACTTCCTCGGAAGTCCTTTCATTATAGCCGTTTTGATGCGATGGTCCTATGGTTAGTTTCTGGGATTTTGGCGCGATAGTAACCAGCGGCGAAGCGGGCTTGCGTGGGGACGGGCCGCTGTCGGACGTCTGGCGGAGCGAAGCTCTGCAGCCGCTGCTGCCACTACCGCAAGTTCTTGGTTTAGCGTTGATTAGAGCCGCCCGCTTAATGCGACGGAGGCTGTTCCAGAAGGACGTCGAGGAGCCGCGCCAGCTGGGTTCTTTTGTCATCGGGAGCCGCAGGCGCGGTTCCAGTGTCGGCCAGCGCAGCCAGTTGATGCGCCAGGATTCTTACTGCTAAGGCGCGTGGAAGGTAGACAGCGTCGGGAGGTAGCGCCAGTTCCCAGCTATCGCGATCGCGGCGAATCAATCCCCAATGCTGGTGTTCCGAATGCTTCTTCAGGCTGGCATGGCCTCCCACCAGCGCAGATGGCCCGCTGATGCTCACCTCGGCCCAGCCACCGTTCTTGTCGAGATGGATCTTCTTAACTTCGAAACTGTCGAAAACAATGAGCGATTGAACCAGGTTGAACACGTCGTTCCCACGTAGCGCTTCCCCAGTCGCGTTAAAGGTTTCAAAGAGCGCCTCGCGCACCTGATCAGTAGAAGGCCTGGCAAAGTTGATGATCTGCACTCGCGGGATGACCGGAGGCTGCGGGTCAACAGCCGGATTGGCCGGCAACGCCAGGCTGGGCACATCGGTTTCGGCGGCGGAAGGCCGGTCTTCAGCAACGGAATGGCGGTCAGCAAACAGCGGTGGATCGGCATCGGCGCCCGCAGCGCCTGCAGGTCTCAAGCGGGCGACCTCGGTCTTGGCCGCAAGAACACTGGGCGGCGCGGCTTTGACGTAGCGGAAGAAATGCGGCCGTCCACGGCGTTTCCAATAGTCGGCATCGTACTTCTCCACCCCTTTACCGGAACGCAACGCGCTGAAGAAAGAATGCTGCGTGGGATTGATCACCACGCCTACGTGTCCGCGCCACACCACGAGGTCTCCCGGCTGGGGACGTGTGACCGGGCGGAATGAATCAACGCCTTGGTAAAGGTCGGTGGAACTCGCGTAGGGATAGGGGAAGCCTGCCCGTTCGTAAATTTCATGCACAAGATGCGAGCAGTCGGCATTGCCTTGAATGTGGCGGTGGCGGGATTCCAGAGCCGCGCCGAGAACGGCCAGACCCTCGTCCGCAGTCAGCAACCGCGAGGCAGGTAATTTTTGGAAACTAACTGCAGTCCGAGCGACTGTTCGATGGGGCGGTTCAGAGCTGTTGCGTTTCTGCTGCGCTGACAAAACACTAGGGGCCAGGGCGAAAAGCAAAACAAATACCGGGGCTCCTGTGGTCTTGAGGCGCATAGTTCGTGTTGTATCGCAGCTTCATGAAAGCGCACAGGTCACAAGGGTGCAACCTGGTCCGCCAAGAGTACTCGAAATCAGATGCACCTTAGGGGCCGGCGAGTTGTTGACCAGGACCGCCTGAAGTGCACCAGAGGACCAGAACTCAGTTACTTTTAGGGACTTGCAACTGAGTGCGCGGTTTCGGAGCAGGCGGCGCAGGGGCCGCGGATTGTCCGTCCGACGCGTTATTTGCCGGGTTCGTCCCGGAGTTCGACATGGCCTGCAACTCCGAAGACTTGTACTTGGGCTCGCTGACGTAGCCGTGAACGTGATTCTTGTCAATCTTGTTGATCACCAACTCCACCGGCTGACCGTTTCCGGCAGCATAGAAAATCACCGGCTCGAACACGTTGACGTGCTTCCTGGAAACTTTGAAATCATCCACCATCATTTCCAGGTCGACATACTGATGCTTGGTATTGGCCTTCCGGAGGCGGATGCCCACCGGACCATCCTTCTGGAACTGGCCGCTCTTATCGATGTCGAACTCGAAGTAGCTGCGTTCGCCCTTCTTTTGCAGCACGACGAGTTCATCATGCGTACGCGCAATCGAGCCCGTAAGTTCTGTATGGGCGTTGCCTAGATCCTGTCGCGTGGAGTCGATTTGCTTCTGTTGCTCTTCTAACTGCGCCTGTAGCTGCTTCCAGCGAGGGTCGTCGCGCCGGGCACGCGTTGCCACGCGATGAGGACGGGCCGGGCTCGCGGCTGGCGCCGGGGGCAACCTGGCTGCTTGCTGTGCGCTTAACTCATTCAGCTTCGCATTCAGAGCGTCCACCTGGCCGCGCGTCGCGTCCAGAGAGGTCGCGATTTGGCCGTTCTCGGCGACGAGCCGGTGGGACAGGCTACGCTCGTGGAAGGCGTAAACGGCAGCAGCGACTAGCAAAATCGCCATCAGCATCAGCGATAGGCTGAACCGGGGACCAGAACTGGGTGTGGACAGGGTCTTTTCTTCCGGGCTGGGGTTTGGGGTCTCATCAGGCATGGAAGTTCTCCTGGAAATTCGGCAGCAACTTAGGTTCCAGCGTAAGTAGCTTAACAATCAAGTACTTGCGTTTTGAAGACGTGCATCAAATTCCGCTCAGCGTGAAATCCTTTCCGCAGTATAAGGTGTAACATTGGTACTTGTCGGCCCGATTCGCGGGCGGGACGCCCTCGGTCCAGCCGCCGGGACGGCGGCACTACAAATCGCTCTCGATTCGGTTCGGGGTAAACACGTTAATAGGCAAGCCTAGCCGGCCGTGCCGGGATTGGCTACGCCGGGGATAGCCCTTCTCTTTGCGGGCGGCGACGCCGGCTGGCCCACCAGCGCAACCGATCCAAGTAAATGTAGACAACGGGCGTGGTGAACAGGGTCAGCATCTGGCTGACGATCAAGCCTCCGACAATGGTTATGCCCAGCGGCCGCCGCATTTCAGAGCCCACGCCGGTGCCAACCGCCAGCGGTAGCCCGCCGAGAAGCGCCGCCATCGTGGTCATCATGATCGGCCGAAAACGCAGCAGACAAGCTTCGTAGATCGCGTCAACCGGCGATTTGCCTTCATCGCGTTCGGCCATGAGGGCGAAGTCGATCATCATAATGGCATTTTTCTTAACCAGGCCAATCAGCAGGATGATTCCGATCAGGCCGATCACGTTCAGTTCATTATGTGTCAACAGCAGGGCTAGAAGCGCGCCTACCCCGGCAGACGGCAACGTCGAGAGAATCGTGATGGGGTGGATGTAGCTCTCGTACAGCGCGCCCAGCACAATGTACACCGCGACCAACGCAGCCAGGATGAGCAAAGGCTCGCTCGATAGCGACTGCTGGAAGGCCGCCGCCGTTCCCTGGAAACTCGGATGGATGCTGCCGGGAAGGCCGATTTGGCGCTCCGCATTCTCGATCGCCGTGGTGGCATCGCCGAGAGAGACCCCGGGAGCAAGGTTGAAGGAAATGGTCACCGACGGAAATTGCCCCTGGTGGTTTACCGCTAAGGCGGTGTTGGAGGGCGCGAAGTGAGCGAACGCGGACAGGGGCACGGTCGCTCCCGTCTTCGATTTCAGGTAAATGTTCTCTAGTGAATCCGGGGTCTGGCGTAGACGAGGGTCAACCTCCATGACGACGTGATATTGATTGAGCTGCCGGTACATGGTGGAGACCTGGCGCTGTCCGAAGGCGTCGTAGAGGACACTATCGATGGTGGCCGTATCGACGCCCAGGCGCGCAGCGGTATTGCGGTCGATCTGGACGTAGGCTTCCAGGCCGCGATTCTGCTGGTCGCTGTTGACGTCGCGCAGGCCAGGGAGGGTCCGCAATTTCTCTAGAACTCGCGGCGCCCAGGCGTTCAGTTCGTTCAGGTCTTCCCCTTGCAGGGTGTACTGATACTGCGCATTGCCCAGTCGTCCGCCAATGGTCAGATCCTGCGCCGACTGCAAGAACAGCGTCGCTCCCGGTACTACCGCCAGCTTTCGCCGCAACCGGGCAATCACCTGATCGGCGGTAAGCTTTCTCTCCTT
>DATEPX010000374.1:0-3387 GCA_035272945.1 Terriglobales bacterium | reverse complement strand
GAAAGCGATCCGCGATGCCGTGTAGCCGTAATTTGCGGAAAAGCCGAGTCCCTTCAGCACTCCAGGCATGAAGGATAAATGTAACTATTCAGGTCTTTCGCCAGGAATAGCAGTCATCCGCAGTCATCCGCGATCTTTCTGAGACGAGACCCGCAGGAACTTCGTGAAAATCGAGCCGGACTCTTGCTCCGACGCACGATAGCCTGAGGCAAACAGCGAGTCCCGCACGAATCAACTTCGAGTCATCCGCGAACTTCGCCGGCGCAGCCCCGGGATTCCTAGCAGCGGTGTCGGCCTGGCCGTACCTCGCCGGGAGGAATGACAGAAAGCCGAAAGAGCAAAAAGAAAAAATCGGCAGGTAGGACTTGCGTTCCTGAGAGAGACCTGTTAGGCTGCGCGACATGCAGGCCGTATGGCGCTACCGGCAACGCGTGATCACCGATGCCGATGTCGCTTTGATTCGGCAACTCATTGGCGAACATCCGCAGGCCAGTCGGCGAGCCCTTTCCTCTTTGCTCTGTGAGGTTTGGAACTGGAGGCAAGCGAACGGAGCCCTGCGAACCATGGTCTGTCGAGGGCTGATGCTGCAACTGCACCGCCAGGGCCTGATCGAGTTGCCGCCGATTCGGCAGCACATGGCGAACCCACTGGTGCAACGCAAAAGACCAGCCGTGGTGGAAGTGGACACGCAGCCTCTGTACGGCCGTCTGGCCGAGGTCCGGCCGCTCGAGTTCCGCTCGGTGCGACGCACACTGGACGAGCCGCTGTTCAACAGCTTGCTCGAACAGTACCATCCGCTGCACTACGTCCAACCGGTCGGGGAACACCTAAAATTTTTGGTCTACGCGGGAGCTCGGCCGGTGGCCTGTTTTGCCTGGTCTTCCTCGGCGCATTACCTGGGCTGCCGGGACCGCTTCTTGGGTTGGTCCGATGAGGCGCGACGCCAGAACATCCACCTGCTGGCCTATAATCCCAGATTTCTTTTGGCGCCCTGGGTGCGCATCCCGTACTTGGCTTCGCATCTGCTTGCGCGCATGACGCGCATGCTGTCTGCGGAATGGCAGCGTATCTACGGTCATCCGATTTATTTTGTGGAAACGTTCATCGATGCGGAGCGCTACCGCGGGACCTGTTATCGCGCGGCGAACTGGGTGGTGATGGGTTGCACGACCGGCCGCGGCAAGAACGCCTGGAGCAAGAAGCCCACCCGCTCGATCAAGCAAGTGCTGGGATATCCGCTGCAGCCGGATTTCCGCCAACGGTTGTGCCATGTTCACGATTAAACAGTTGGGGCAGATGGCCCGGAAGGCTCTGATCCGGGGCATTCTGCGTTTGCTGAAAAGGGTCAGGCAACTTGAGCAGCGGGTCAAGGAACTGGAAAGTCGTCTGGCCCAGAAAGCGCAGAACAGCAGCAACAGCCATCGCCCCCCATCCAGCGACGGGTTGCCGAACAAGCCTCGTCCCAAGAGTTTGCGCACCCGCAGCGGCCGCAAACCCGGGGGCCAACCCGGACATCGCGGTCAGACCCTCGAGCGAGTCGAAAAGCCTGATCACATTCAGATTCATAAACTGACCGTGTGTCCGGAATGCGGGGGAGGAGGTCTGGAGCGGGAGCCTGTGCTGGACTACGAGAGTCGCCAGGTTTTCGATCTGCCGCCACAGCCTTTGGAGGTGACCGAACATCGAGCGGAGATCAAGGATTGTCCGCATTGTGCGGACACCGTGCGGGCTGAGTTTCCGGCGGGGGTGAATGCGCCGGTGCAGTATGGGTCGCGCTTTCAAGCCCTGATGGTGTATCTGAACCAGCAGCAGATGCTGCCGTATGATCGGCTGGCGCAGTTGTGCCAGGATCTGTTCGGGCAGCCCTTGAGTGCGGGGACTCTGGTCGCGGCGGTCGAACGCGTGTTTGCGCAGTTGGAACCCTTCGCGCGGGCCTTGGTCCAGCAGATACTGCAAGCGCCGCTGGTGCATCTGGACGAGAGCGGCCTGCGCGTGGACGGGACCTTGCACTGGCTGCACGTGGCTTCGACCCGGGAGTTGACCTTCTACGGGGTGCATCGCAAACGGGGCACCGAAGCGATGGAGGCCTTGGGAATCATAGGAAAGTGTCGCCAGTGGGTGATGCATGATTTCTGGAAATCCTATTTTTCCTATTCCGAGTGCCTGCACGCCCTCTGCAACGAGCATCTATTGCGTGAGCTGAAGTTTCTTTGGGAAGAGCAAGGGGAGCGGTGGGCCAAGCAGTTGAGCGATTTGCTCCTGGCGCTCCACCGGCGAAGGCAAAAGCAGGGTCCGTTTAGCGAACGGCAGTATCGCTGGGCCGAGAAGCAGTTTAACAAAGTGCTGGGACGGGGACGCTACCGGCACCCCCGCCCGCCTTCCGGTCAGCGCCGCCGGGCGCAGAGCAAGGCGGCCAATCTGCTGGATCGGCTGGAGGATTTTCGGGAGTGCTATCTAGCCTTCCTATGGGATGAAGATGTGCCCTTCACCAATAATCAGGCCGAGCAGGACATCCGCATGATTAAGGTGCGGCAGAAGATCTCCGGCTGCTTCCGCACGCTGCACGGAGCCGAGATGTTCTGTCGCATTCGCAGCTATCTGAGCACCTGCCGCAAACAAGGCCGCAATCTCTGGGAAGCGATCTCCAGGGCTGTTCTGGGAGACCCGTTTCTTCCCTCCTGCCCTCCGGCGGGTCCCTGAGAGCAGACTTTATGCTCCGCGAACTCGGCGGGAGTGCCTAACGGATCTTCGCTCTAGATTTTCAGAGAAGCGATCAGCGTGGATGGGCCAGAAGGAGTTCGATGGCACGCCCGACGCAGCGGTCCACCTTGGCCTCTCCGGCTGGCGTGGGCATGAGATACCCGCACGACAGGCATGCATACAGCGCGACGCGCCCGACGTGAATCACCTTTCCTGCGAGCTTCTCGGGTCCTGTGAGCTGAATCGGGTAGGTGGTAATCCTCCTCTGGAGATGGTTTGCTCCGCAATGAGCACAAGCTGCGGGCCTGCGGGATTTCGCCTTGCTGTTGAGCATTCCGGCATCCTGACTTGGTCGGGGCGGCGTCACTCTTCGCAAGCCAGCATTGTATCAATATCACACTTCTTAACTCGGAAGATTCGAACCAGCACTGCTATAGCCGGCGAAACACCTGAGTAGTTACAGGTTTTTCTATGCAGTGCGCACAAAGGTTGCTGTTTGTCTGGCCGGTTGCTTGCTTTTGCTCATCACCGTTATACCGGCGCGAACGCAAACACCACCAACATGTAGAATGAGTGAGCTGGTGTCTGGCATGAGTAGAAGGATCTAGGATGAATCGTGTGCTTGTCATTGGAGGTTCTGGCACTGTCGGCCGCCAGGTTGTCTCTCGCTTGGTGGCCACGGGCGCG
>DATEPX010000373.1:0-18913 GCA_035272945.1 Terriglobales bacterium | reverse complement strand
GAATTGCGGCAACTCGGAGAATGTGCCGCACGGCTGAAAAAGACGCCCCGGGTCGCGCTGCGGGTGAATCCTCACGTTTCGGCAGAGACGCACCCGTATATCTCCACCGGGCTTCACCAGCACAAGTTCGGTATACCGGTCGAGCAAGCGCGGAGGCTCTATGCCAGCGCCTCAGGCAACCGGCATCTCAAGGTAGCGGGAGTCAGCGTGCACATCGGCTCGCAAATCACCAGCCCGGAGCCGTTTGCTGAAGCCATGGAGCGCGTCGCCGAACTGGTTCGCCAGTTGCGCAGTGATGGTCACCCTATTGAATACGTCGATGCTGGAGGCGGGCTCGGAATTTCCTATGAGAATTCCCAATTGCCTGAATTTGAGGAACAGGTGGTCAATTACGCCGACGCCATTAGCCGCCCGCTTCGAGGGCTGAAAGTTCATGTATTACTTGAACCCGGTCGCACCATCGTGGGGCCGGCGGGCACGCTGGTCACGTCCGTGCTCTACGTCAAGGAAAACAACGGCAAGCGCTTTGTCGTGACCGATGCGGCGATGAATGATTTGCTCCGCCCTTCTCTGTATAGCGCCTATCACGAGATCGTGCCGGTGAAGCGCGATGCCAACGCGGCGAGCGCGAAGTTCGATATTGTTGGACCCATCTGCGAGACTGGAGACTTTTTCGCCCGCGACCGCGACCTTTCCGAGGTCGAGGAAGGGGACCTGGTCGCTATCCTCGACGCGGGCGCCTATGGCATGGCGCTCTCCTCCAACTACAACTCGCGTCCGCGCGCAGCGGAAGTTCTCGTGCGAGGCAAGTCGGTGCAGCTCATTCGGCGGCGGGAATCGTTCCAGGACCTGGTAAGGCAGGAACGGTTTTGACGTCGAACTACTGCTCGATATGCCACACGTAGGCGTTTCCTGCGAAAGGTTAGTGTTAGTTGTTGGTTCCAGTTCCCTGCCGGCTTGCCCCTTGCTCCCAGATAACCCTGCCTCCGACGATTGTTGTCAGGACCTTGACATCGCGGATCTTAGCCGGATCAATGGAAAAGATGTCGTCGCTGAGGATCACGATATCCGCCAGTTTCCCGGGGCTGATCGAACCCTTCTCCTGGTCCTGGAATTCTGCGTAAGCCGATTCCATCGTGTAGGCTTCAACTGCCTCCGGCACGGTTAGTTTCTGCTCGGGAAACCAACCATTTGGATTCTTGCCGTCGAGGGTCGCGCGCGTGACCGCGGCATAGATGGTCAACATAGGATTGAGCGGAGCCACAGGCCAATCCGTACCGAAGGCCAGACGCACTCCGTCATTCAGGAAAGTGCGAAAAGCGTAAGTACGGCTGGCGCGGTCATGTCCGATGCGCTTCTCGGCCCAGCGGCCGTCGTCAATCGCATGGTACGGCTGCATGGAAGCGATCACCTTCAATTGCGCAAAGCGATCAAAGTCCTTTGCCGCCATATGCTGAGCGTGTTCAATGCGCCAACGCCGATCCGCCTCGCCATGCGATTTCGCGATATCGCCATACAAGTCGAGGACGGTAGAGATGGCGGCGTCCCCGATCGCATGGGTACAGATTTCGAGGCCGGCAGCATCGGCTTTCGTCATGCGGTCTCGCATGAGGGTGATGGGATGCATCTCGTCTGAGAGCAGGCCGCGGTCGTTGGGCTGGTCCAAGAAGGGCTCGAAGAAATAAGCGGTGGCCGACCCAAGCGAGCCGTCGGCATAAGCTTTGACTGCACCAATTCGCAAGAACCCCGAGCCGAAGGCATGACGAATTCCAATTTTTGTCTGGTCGTCTACCTGGGTGATGAGCGGCGCGGCGTAAATCCGGGTGGTCAGTTCACCGCGATCCAACAACTCGGAGTAAACCGCGATATCGGCATAATCGGGATTCATGTGCTGCACGCTAGTGACGCCGAGCGAGGCAGCATGCGCCAGCGCGCGTCTGACAGCTTGCAGAAGTTGCTCGTGGGAAGGCGGCGGAACGATCTTGTAGACAAAATCCATCGCAGCGTCTTTCAACGCACCCGTCGGGTTGCCTTTCGGGTCGCGTACGATCGTTCCCCCCGGCGGATCCTTGGTGGCGGCGGTTACGCCAGCCAAACGAAGCGCCCGCGAATTCGCCAGCGCCATGTGTCCGTCATAGCGGTTAACGAACACCGGAATATCAGCCGTCGCAGGATCAATAAGTTCTTTGGTGGGCAAGGCGGCGGGCTCCCACTTCGTTTCATCCCAATCTCCGCCCAGCATCCATTCGCCCTTGGGAATTTTCTTGGCGCGTTCAGCAATGCGGCGCTCGAATTCCTGAGAGCTGGTGGCGTCATTCAGTTCCACATTATCCAACTGCTGCCCACCGTTGACGAAGTGCACATGCGCGTCGTCGAATCCTGGCAGCACCAGCTTGCCACCAGCGTCGATGACCTTTGTATTGGGGCCGCGCCACGATGCTACTTCGGCAGCAGTTCCAACCGCCACAATGCGGTCGCGTAGAACCGCGACTGCTTCGGCGGTCGGACGGCGCTTATCGACAGTCCAGACTTTGGCGTTAGTGAGGATCAGGTCGGCCTCGGGCTTGCTCTGGCCGCGACCAGTCGTGGCGAGGAGAAGTAAAAAGAACGCGAACAGCGGACTACGGCCGCAGAGAAACACGATCCAGGCTCCCTTCAACAACGACTGGAAAACCAGACACCCGAAACCAGAAACTATCTTTGGCCCCACTTCAACTTCGTGCGCAGCACATCAAAGAATGTCTTCTTCATTCTTAGCAGCTTGACTCGGTGTTCGGACTTACGGCAGGTGATACGGTCGCCATCGTGCGCAGGCATGCCAATTTGTCCGTCAAAGCTCAGATAGGCGCCTTCTTCGGCGCCATTCACGACAATTACGATTTCTGCGCTGTCACGCACAACCAGCGGTCTGTGAGTCAGGGAATGCGGCGAAACCGGCGCCACCACGAAGGCGTCCACCGAAGGCATCAGGATCGGCCCGCCCACAGCCATGGAGTATGCGGTGGAACCCGTGGGTGTGGCGACGATCAGGCCATCGGCTTTGTAGTTGGAGACAAACACTTGATCGATGTAAAGATCGAAATTCGCCAGGCGGGCAATGGATACCTTATTGACGACCGCATCGTTCAGTGCATCGTAAGTCGCGATGCATTGGCCTTCGCGTACTAATTGGCAATGGATGAGCGCGCGCGATTCTACGCTGCACCGGTTTTCGTCTACTGCCTCCAGCGTGGGATAAAGATCCGGCAAAGGTACTTCGGTGAGGAAACCCAGCGAGCCGAGATTCACGCCCAAGATGGGGATGCCGGCTTGAGCGAGCACTCGGGCCGCCGAGAGCAGGGTGCCATCCCCGCCCATCACGATGACAAAGTCCAAGGAACGCGCGGCGATTTCCTGCCGGTCCATCACCTCTGGGCCACTTACGTAGACCGCTGTCTCGGGGTCAATAACAACCTGGTAATGGTGTTTATCCAGCCATGCCAGCAACTCGGGAAGAATGCGAGCCAGCTCGGGCTTGGCTGGCTTCGACATAATGGCTGTAGACTTACTTGATGCTGGCGTACCAGTGTCCATGAGTAAATCGAATTGTACAGAATTCCGGAAGAAAACTTTAACCGCCGAGACCGCCGAGTTCGCAGAGAAAACACGCGCTGTTCAAAAGCGCGCGTACAAGAGGAATTCGCGGTTGCCTTCGGCTCCGAGGATCGGTGAATCAATGAAATCGGTGTAGGTGCAACCAAGTCCGGTGAGCGCGCGACGGACTTTCTCCACCGCTTCCATTTGTGCCGCTGGATCCCGAACGATGCCGCCCTTGCCCACCCGTTCACGTCCGGCTTCGAACTGCGGTTTTACGAGGACTACTAATTGCCGACCAGCTCTCTGATCTTGTGGAAACACGGCACTGACCACGGCGGGCAAAACCAGGGTCGCGGAAATGAATGAAACGTCCATAACGATCAAATCGATCGGCTCGCCAACCTGTTCTGGCTGGAGGTAGCGAGCGTTGGTTTTTTCCAGCAGCCGCACGCGAGCATCCTGACGAAGTTTCACGTCGAGTTGGCCGTATCCGGTATCAACGGCAATGACTCGCTTCGCTTCGTGGTGCAGCAAGCAATCGCTAAAGCCACCGGTGGAAGCTCCGATATCGAGACAAACCTTCCCCGAAACATTGATCTGCCAATGGGCGAGAGCTTTTTCCAGCTTCAGACCGCCGCGGCCTACGTATTTCAGATGTTCACCGAGCAGACGGAGTGCTGCGTCGTTCTCTATGGCAGTTCCAGCTTTTTCGACTTTCTGACCTTCGACGAGGACTTTGCCGGCAAGGATCAGAGCCTGTGCCCGTTCCCGCGTAGGAGCGAGCCCGCGTTGGACGAGTAATTTGTCGAGCCTGATCTTCACAATTTCTCGAGGAGAAAAAAACTAAGCGCGCACCACAACCACGCACTCACCTCGGTGCAAGGTGTAGAACGTGGCTTGCGTGCTGCAGTTACGAAAATACTTTCCGGCTTTTACACAGAAATTTCCACCTTGATGTTGAAAATCTAATCGACGGGCTGGCATAAAGGATTGCGAGGTCGAGCCGATTGAGAGTTAGACCAGGGATCGCGCGGAGCTGCGGACCGTCGTCGCGATTGGTTTGAATTCGTACAATCCGTGGCCAAATTCTTTTGGATTTATTTTGTTTTAGTAGCTTTGCCTTCCATGATGGTCGAGAAGTCCCCGGCCTCGGGGGCCATCTCGAATTTGAAATTGTAAGCGCTCGGCGAGATTTCTTTGACGGTGAAGCGCCCTCTCATCACCTTGCCAGCCATGTTTTCGTTGCTGGTCCATGTCCAAGTATCGCCCTCGACCTTTCCTTCGGCACGCTCGGCTTCTCCCATGCTGTTAAAGGCGTTGTACGTATAGACCCTCTCCTCGGGCTTATAGCCAAACACAGACAGGCCTGTTCCATCGCCCATGGGCGTCTTAAAATCGGAGTGTGAGACCAGGAAAAACCCGCCTTCCATCCAGTCATTGTGATCGGTTCCAGTGAACTTGCCGCCTGGGCCAAAGGGACCGGGTTTCGTTTCTCCTTCCAAGCGCCACGTGCCGGTGAAGTATCCAAGACGTTTGTGCTCGGGACCGGGTTTCGGCATCTGCGGGGGAGCTTGAGCAAGAACGAGGCAAGCGATACAAACAATGAAAGCGCCTACCAGGGAGAACCTCCTCATGATCGCGTCTCCTTGTGAAAATGTGAAACAAGGTCGAATGGTAGGCGAGGGGATAAAGGCAAGTCAAACCACACGCTTGTCATCTCGAGGCGCACGTTTGCCTGTATGCGTTAATGTGGACTGCTATCCGAAGTTCCCAGATAGGAATGCCTGGTGCGAGATGAGCTTGTCGGAGATGGCAGGGGTCCTTCGACTCGGCTTGCGCCCTGGGTGTGAGTGCAAACTTGGCTCAAGGTTTGTGACTTTTTTGATTTTGCAAGAATTTCGCCGCTAAAAACAAACAACGCGCGCGAAAAAATCGCGAATCCTCAATAAAGTCACAAACTTTTAGGATGACATGTGTGTAGTGTAAGCGTCAGAGCGGGCACAGGGTTGACGAAGTGAGTGGGCAAACCCGCAGGCAGCGTCGGTTATTTATGCTGAGCGGCCCAGGCGTTTGGAGTGAGAGCTGCCAGATGTTGCACGCGCACGTTGGCCAGGCCGGGGAGAATGGCCGACAAATAGTCTCGCACCGAGATTTTCAGCCGCCGACAGGTTTCAATTACTGGATTTCGCTCAGGATGACAAAGAAAAACTGCCCACGGGGAGCCAGTGGGCCGGCTCGATTATGCGCTGAAAAGGTTTAGCCTGCCACTTCCTCCAGCAGTTTCGTGTCCACATCAAAGTTGGAATGCACGTGCTGCACATCATCGTGATCTTCCAGGGCTTCAATCAGGCGGATCATTGTATGCGCGTTGCTGCCTTCCAGCTTGATGTAATTCTGAGGAACCATGGTCACACTGGCGGAAGCAGGTTGGATACCCGCCTTCTTCACGGCTTCATGCACGGCCTCATAGGCAGAAGGATCGGTCACAATCTCCCAGTTCTCGCCGTCATCTTTCAGGTCTTCGCCGCCGGCTTCGAGAACGATGTTCATCAGATCGTCTTCCTTGGCGGTGGATTTAGAAACCACAATGTCCCCCTTCTTGTGAAACATCCAGGAAACGGCGCCTGCTTCCGCCATGTTTCCGCCGTTCTTGGTGAATGCGTGGCGAATTTCGCTGACCGTACGGTTTCGGTTATCACTGGAGATCTCCACCAAGACGGCTACGCCTCCCGGGCCGTATCCTTCGAGCATGAATTCCTCGTAGGTCGCGCCCGGCAATTCGCCCGTTCCGCGCTGGATGGCGCGCTTGATGTTGTCGGCAGGCATGTTTTCGGCCTTCGCCGCCTGGATGGCGGTACGCAAGCGAGGGTTCTTGTCTGGGTCGCCGCCGGACTTGGCGGCCATGCTGATTTCCTTGATAAGGCGGGTAAAAATCTTGCCGCGCTTGGCGTCGAGCGCGCCCTTTTTGTGCTTGATTGTGGCCCATTTGGAATGGCCGGACATAGGATTACCTCGTTGTTAATGAAATAGGAAATGCGCAGGATTCGCCCGAAGAGGAGATCAATGGATAGCCTCGAAATAGATGCAGGCGAAGACAAATTATAGCACGTAAGCATAACGGTTCTGGGCCCTTCCCAGCGCGAGCCGGCTCAATTCCTCTCTGTGGATTGGCTTTGGTGGTGCCTCTTGTAAGCAAAGAGTACGGCCAGCAACGGCGGCGCCACCAGCACTCCCCAGAAGGGCCACAGAATCCCCAGCACAATAGGCGTCAGAATCGAGGCCCAGACCGGCACCTTCGCAGTACGTTTCATGATGTAGGGCTGAAGCGCCAAGCCATCCGCCACCACAACGATGGCGTACAGGATCAGGACATAGAGAGGATGCTCCCAATCCTGCCATCGCACCATAGCAGCCAGTACCGGGCCAAGCATTCCCAGGACTGGCCCCAAGTGCGGAACAAATTGGAATACTGCTGCCAGAAACGCCCAGAAGGGTGCCCAGGGTACATGCAAAACCCAAAGTCCGGCTAGCCAGAGCAGGCCAACGGCCAGCGAGTCCTGGATTTGCGCAGTGATCCAGTTCTTCAAGGCACTGCCGGTAATCCGCAGATGGTCCACTGGGTCCATCAGTATGGTGTACCCCTTTTTCTCCTTTGATGTAAACCTGTGGGCGGGAAAATCGTCCATACATGTAGCAGAACAAGTTTAATGGGAACGGCACTGACCATCGGCGCGGCACGGTACGTCACGCGAGGCATAGCAGCCGAGGATTTCGACGAAATTGTGCGGCTGCACCAACAACGCGTCTACCGGGTACTGTTTCTGTTACTTCGCAATTCGGACGCGGCTGACACGCTGACCCAGGAGTGTTTTGTTCGCGCTTACGAAAAACGCTCCAGCTTTCGAGGTGAGGCCCGGATCGATACCTGGCTGCTGCAGATTGCCGTCAATCTTGCCCGCGACCACGCTCGCAACCGGCGTGCCGGGTTCTGGAAACGTTTGATCGGGTTGGAAGATGCGGTTGGTACCAACCGGGCAATTCAATTCCCTGACCCGCAGGCCTCTCCCGAACGTGCTCTGCTGGCGCGGCAAGAATTGGAGGCGGTGTGGGCGGCCGCAGCCGAGCTATCTTCTCAGCAGCGCACGATTTTCCTCTTGCGCTTTGGTGAGGAGTTGTCGCTACAGGAGATCTCCGAGGTGCTCGGCTTGAAAGTGGGCAGTGTCAAAGCCCATCTATTTCGAGCCGTTGGTACGGTGCGCAGCAAGTTGAAGGAGCAGCAATGGAGATGAATCACAATAGGGACGATGTAGAAGTGGCCGAACTTCTCGCTGGAGCATCCGATGGCGAGACTGGCCAGGAACCCGATCTTCGGCGGCAACTAAGCCGTGCGCATGATGCATTATTGACGGCCAGCGAGCGGCCCGAGATATTTTGGTACCGTCAGCAGGCGGCGATCCGTTCCCGCATCGCGATGGAGAAGACCTCGAAGCAACCACTTTGGGGATCTCTTATTGCCACATCCGCGCTGATCCTGTTGACCGTGCTTTTGCTGCGTCCCAGCACCGTGAATCCAGTTGCTTCGATGCAGACTGATAGCGACGATGAACTTCTTCTGGCTGTGGAACAAGCCGTTCAGACTCACGTTCCCGATGCGCTGGCGCCTGCTTCCCTGCTATCGGAAGACACCAATGCTTTGTCCCAGAAATCCAAGGAGAACCGCAATGCGAACTAGTTTCCCGACCGTTCTTTTCTTGTGCCTGTTGCCGGTGGCAGGTTGGACCCAGGCACCTCCTGATACCACACCTGAGCCAGGTCCGGGTATGGCCGGACCGGTGACGGCCGGCGTTGTGGGACCAAAATTTCGAAAGAGGATTGTGGTGCGCCGTGAGATGGGCAGATGGTGGAAAGACCCGGAGACCGCCAAGAAGCTTCAATTGAACGATGGCCAGATTAGCCAGCTCGACCAGATCTTCTATGAACACCGTCTCAAGCTGATCGACTATGGCGCGGCTATGGAAAAGGAAGATCTCAAGCTACAAAATCTGCTGGACGCAGATGTCCCTAACGAGGGGCAGATCAGTTCCCAGGTTGATCAGGTCCTGTCCGCACGAGGCAAGCTGGAACGCGAGTACACCATGATGAGCCTCGACTTGAGAAAGGTACTGTCTCTTGACCAGTGGCGACAATTGAAGACGATTCGCGAAGAAAGAGGGCCGAAGGATAATCTGTTTTTCTACAAGCAACTGGGTCCGGGCGCGCCCCCGGCCAGCCCGTTACCGCCTCCGCCGCCGCCGGACGATACGTTCTGAATGTTTGCTCCGGCATGGTAGTAGAAGTGATTCATGGCCGCCCACATCCTCTCCGGGCGGCCTATTTCTTCGTGTTAAACTGAATGCGATCCCCAAAAACAGAGGCTTCGCGATGAAATTCGGCGTCATCATCTTCCCCGGCTCCAACTGCGATCACGACGCGTATTGGACCATCCAGCAGGTAGCCAAGCAGCCGGTCACTTTCCTGTGGCATGAATCGCACGACCTGGAAAACTGCGATGCCGTTGTCGTTCCTGGCGGTTTTGCCTACGGGGATTACCTGCGCACGGGGGCCATTGCGAAGTTCTCGCCGGTCATGGAGTCGGTCAAGAAGTTCGCAGATCGAGGCGGGCTGGTTCTCGGCATCTGCAATGGATTTCAAATACTCTGCGAGTCTGGTCTGTTACCTGGCGCATTGATGCGGAATGTCGGACTGAAATATGTCTGCAAGCCGGTTTACGTGCGCGTGCAAAATGCCGATACGCCTTTCACTCATGCCTGCCAGCAAGGCGAAGTTCTCTGCATTCCTATCGGCCACATGGAAGGCAACTATTTTTGTGACGAAGCTACGCTCACGGAACTTCGCCGCGACAACCGCATTGTGTTCCGCTATTCGACCCCTACCGGGGACATCACGCGAGAAGCGAATCCTAACGGCTCGCTCGACAACATTGCCGGCATCTGCAGTCCGGGCCGCAATGTCGTGGGCATGATGCCCCACCCGGAACGCGCCAGCGAGGCCGAATTGGGCTGTACGGAGGGCTTCAAGATCTTCCAGTCGCTGGTCGGGGCGATGGCGACGAAGTAGCGGCAATCGAACAGCTCGTAACCTGGCTGTCCCGGCCTGGGTTCTCATGCTAGAGATCCTTCGACTCGGCGGCTTCATTCGCAAGCGACGGGACCTACTCCGCTCAGGATGACACTGCTGTAAGCACAACGAGCTTTATAGCTTCCGTCGCGCATCGTATGCTTTACACGTGCCGAATTTCATCGCACGCTACTTCGGTTTTGAGCGCGTCGGGACTAGCTTTGCGCGCGAAACGGTTGCGGGTATCACTACGTTCGTCACGATGTCTTACATCATCGTAGTGAACCCGGCGATTCTCAGGACCGCGGGCATTCCTGCCGAGGCTTCCATGGTGGCTACGATCGCCACGGCTATCTTCGGCACGCTGCTGATGGGGGTGTACGCCAACCGGCCGTTTGCCGTCGCGCCCTACATGGGCGAGAACGCATTCATCGCCTTCACCGTGGTTCAGGTCCTGCATTATTCCTGGCCGACTGCATTGTCCGCAGTGTTCCTTGCCGGGATCCTGTTTTTCCTGCTCACCATCTTCCGGCTGCGGCAGTGGCTGGTAGACGCCGTGCCTTCGGCGCTTCGCTACAGCTTTGCGGTGGGGATCGGACTCTTCCTGACCTTTGTCGGACTGAACGAAACCGGGATTGTGATGCTGGGCAGCGCAGGAGCTCCCGTGCGGACTGGGCATTTAACGGCGGCGCCGGTCGAGGTCGCTATTTTTGGATTTTTGCTGATGGCCATATTGATGATCCGGCGCTTCCCTGCCGCCATCCTGATTGGAATCCTGACCACGGCATTCGTAGCCTTTGCCGCGGGAGTGGCGTCTCCACCTCACGGTTGGATCAGCTCTCCAGCCAGCCTTTCGCCGGTTCTCTTCAAGTTGGACTTTAAGGGTGCCTGGAGCTGGGGATTCTTTCCTGTCGTGTTGACGATCTTCATTATGGCATTCGTGGACACGATGGGAACGCTGATCGGCGTCTCGGCGCGGGCTGGTTTTCTCGACGACCACGGCAATCTGCCGGAGATCGAGAGGCCCATGATCGTGGATGCGCTGTCCACTAGCTTTGCTGCGCTGGTGGGCACCACGACCGCGGGGGCCTATATTGAGTCCGCGACTGGCGTGGAAGCGGGAGGAAGGACTGGCTTTACCGCAATCGTCACCGCATTGTGCTTCGCCGGAACTTTGTTCTTTTCGCCGTTTGTGGCCGCCATTCCAGCGCAAGCCTATGGCCCTGCGCTGATCGTCGTGGGATTATTGATGTTGGCTCCCATTACCAGGATCCGTTTCGACGACTTCACCGAGCTAATCCCTGCCTTTGCGGTTGTTGCGCTGATGAGTTTCACCTATAACATTGGGGTTGGCATTACTGCCGGGTTCGTTTTATACCCTTTCTGCAAATTAGTATCCGGACATCTCGCGGACGTGAAACCGGGGTTGTGGGTGCTCGCTGCTTTGTCGCTCTTGTTTTTTGTGTTCTATCCGTACACTTGAAATTGGCTGACTCAGGCTTGGAAGGCTTAACCAGTTGGTTGCAGCGGCGAAAAAATCCGATTCCTTTCTTGCCGCGTAGCGGCACCCTAAAGGCATGCCCTGATAGGCAGTGACATAGACTTGGGAATGATTCGTTTTGGCATTATCGGGTTCGGGCTTCACGCGGTGCGACGGCTGATGCCGGGCTTTGCGCTGGCGCACAGTTGTCGTGTGAGCGCCCTGTCGCGCCGTGATATCAATCAGGCTCGCCAATCCGCAGCTCAATACAAGATTCCCCTCGCCTTCGACTCGGCCGCCGAGCTGTGCCGCTCCCCGGAAGTCGACGCTGTCCTTGTAGCGACTCCTAACTGCTGCCATCTTCAGGACGTACTTTTGGCCGTCGAGTGCCGGAAGCCGGTGCTGTGCGAGAAGCCCATGGGGATGAATGCGGACGAATGCCGTCAGATGGTGGAAGCAGCGCGGAAGACCAAAGTACTGCTCGGCGTGGCGCAAGTGTTCCGCTTTGAAGACAGCACTGCCCGCCTGCGCGAACGCGTAGCGGCGGGCCAGGTTGGCAAGCCAGTGTTCGCGCGTTCAGAGTTTTCCTATCCGGGACGCAATCACGCTCGGGCCTGGCTTACCGATGCCGCGGTTTCGGGCGGAGGACCGATTGCGGATGTCGGCGTCCACTGCATTGACGCCCTGCGGTACATTCTGAACGATGAAATCACACGAGTGACGGCGCGCGGTGTGTCAGACGCCGATTCTGGAGGAGTAGAAGCCGCCGCCATCCTGACCTTGGAATTTGCGCGCGGAACCCTGGGTACGATCATAGTTTCGATCCGCGCCGAATACCGGACTCCGCTCGAGGTCGTCGGCGCAACGGGGGTACTGCGCGCCGACGATGGATTCAATATAGAGCGTTCCATCAATGTGCAATTGCGCCGCGGAGGAACTGTCGTTGAAACCGAGACAGTCTCCAACCGCTACGCATACGCCCGCCAGGTGGATATGTTCGCGGCCGCTGTCGAAGGACACAGCGAGTTCTCCGTTCCCGGAGAAGAAGGCTGGCAAAATCAGACGGTACTGGATGCAGCCTATAAAAGCCTGAAGAGCGGAAAAGCCGAGGTGGTCCCCAAGATCAGCCGTTGAGAATTCATTCTGCCAATATCTGCATGGAAATAAGGCAGACGTCTAACATGCCTTTCGCGAACTACTTTAGTGACTGTCTTCGGCCGGTCTTGGCGGAGTCGGCGGGATGCCCTTGGCCTGGACAATAGCCCAGTGCCATTCCTGTTCGGGACTGATTGGGGTGCTCAAAGCTTCACGGAATAAGGTGGTCACGAGAGGAGCAGCGGTACCTTTGAGATGATAGAGGATAGTGGTGTCGGAATGCTTCTCGTCCGGCAGGGCGTTATTGACCGCAGTTGGAATCAGCTTTACCGGGCCGGCGTAAAAAGCGTCTGCAGAGCTGGAGCGCCGCACAATCGTCAACCCCACGGTAATTTCCCGCAGGTCCCAGGCCGAACCGTTGTAAACAGAAAGCTGGAACGCGTCGTCCACGATAGTGGCTGGCCCATCCAGTTTCACCAGTTCGGAGTCAGGTAGAGTTTGCGGTTTAGGTGCTGCCTCCGGATCAAGACTCTTGGCATTGAAGGACAAAGCGCACGTCACATCCGGATTGGACGCATTCACCGTTTGAATCACGTCCTGGCCCAGAGAAAACCGGAGCCCGACCATACTCCAATTTCTGTTCGCGCCCGCTTCCATCACTTCGGAAAGGTTGTCATTGTCGATTACGCCGCGGGGCGGTGGCTGATTTCTGCGCAGGTTTCGTGCCAGGTCTCCGAGCGACGGAGCCTCTGATTGCGCGTGCGCAGGAACCGCCACGCATGCAGCCAGCATGATGATCAGCAATATGATGTGCGTTGAGCGAAGCATCCAAGTCATCCTCAAAAATCGTCGAGGATGGAGCAAAGTTTTACTAACAGATTATAGGTATTCGAGAAGGCATTCCGACGCTGCAGGATTAAACCATGGTGCTACAACCTTGGTTGAAATGGGAAAAATCAGAGGGCAAAACTGGGCGTGTACTGCGAAGCGGCGCGCAACGGAGCGACACGCCCGAACAGGAGAAAATCGTTTTACAACAACCCAGAGCAACGAAAACGCGCAACGGGGTCTGCGATCGCTATTGCCTGGCGATTAAATACCCACCGCGCAATCGCAAAGCCCAGAGCCGCGTAACAGAGATGCAACAATCTCATGGCCCAACCCCCAAGGTATGGCCCGTCAAAGCAGGGGAGAAACTCACCGCGTACCGCGCATCACCTCTTGTACCGCTATCACCACTACTGGCAACTTAGCAATCCCTGTCCCCTAGGTCAATCCACCAACGTGCCATGGAAGTGGCACAAAGGTCACATGAGTAATAACAGCGAATCGAAGAGAAAAATAGAGTGGGGAGCTGAAAAAGACGGGCGGCAAGGGCATTCTTCTCGCCGCGAGTGGCAAGGAATTTAGCGCTTTTCCTGCAGAACCCTGTCCTTCTGCACTTCAGCAGAACTGGCGCCATGGAGTTCGTGTGCTTTCCTGCCATGAAAGAACATTAGGTGGATGAAGAACATCACAATCAGCACTGCGCCGAAGGTGCACACGATCGCCGCCCCCGTGGGCAGATCAAGCAGCACGGAGAAGTACACACCCAAGGCCGACACCAGAGTGCCCATAGTCCAACCGATGGCGAGGCGCCGGCCAATCCCTTCCGCAAACAGCATGGCGCCTACCGACGGAACCACCAGGTAACAGAACACCAGCAGCACTCCGGCTATGGCCACTGACGAGGTCACGACAAAGCCAAACGATGCGTAGAAGAGGAAATCCCAGAAACGAATGCTGAGGCCACGGGCTTCGGCCTCGGAAGGGTTGGTGGAGATGAGCAGGAACTGCTGGCGGAAGAAGTAATGAAAGACACCGATTGCGCCATAAAGGATGGCTGTCTTAGCAACATCGTGCATGGATACAGCCAGGATGTTTCCCACCAGCATGTCTTTCAGGTGCTCGGTTTCGCCGGTGGCCTTGCTCATGGCCAGGATGGCAGCGGCCGAAGCGACGGCGTACGTAATCCCGATGAAAGCTTCCTGCGGGATATGCCCACGCCGCGTGCGAGCAAAAGCAAAGATAGCGGCGCCGACAAAAGTGAATGCCAGGCTAAGCCAGTACGCTCCGCCACCATGGGGATCCATCCCAATCAAGATTGCGATGGTGGCTCCCAAGGCCGCAATCTGTGCCAACGCCAAATCCACGAAGATGACACCGCGTTCCACCACGTGCACACCCAAGTAAGCATGGATGCCGGTCAAAATCAGGCTGGCCAGGAAGGGCGCCAGCAGGAAGGGGAGGATCTCCATGGGGCTCCTTTATTTCGTCGCGTTAAACGCCTTAATCAGCAAACTAATATCGTAGTCGAAGAGCTTGAAATAGTCGTCCACGCCCTTTTCCCCGCCCACCGAGGGCAAGTACACGACTACCTGCGCACCGGTTTCGCGCCCGATGGCCTGCGGCGTTTTGAGGTCGAAATAAGGTTCCACCAGCACAACCTTGCAATTCTCCCGCGTCATCAACTGGATGAGTTCCAAGGTGTGCGTCGGGGTAGGCGGAATGCCCGGCCGCGGCTCGACGTAGCCGATTACGTCTAGTCCGAAATGCTTGGCAAAATTGGGCAGCGAGCGATGATACGTGACCACTTTGCGACCGCGATAAGGCTTCATCTCCGCATCCCACTTCTGTTCTGCCGCAGTGAGCCGCTTGTCGAAATCCTGGAACCGCTGCTGGAAATAGGAGGCATCTCCGGGATCCATCTCGCCTAACTTGCCGGCAATGCCGCGCGCAATCCGGCGCCCGTTCTCGGGGTCCAGCCAATAATGCGGATTGCCCATAGGGTGAACATCGCCCATGGCGCGCGTGACAGTGCCCTGTGGGATCTCCAGGATTTCGGCGAACTGGGAAGCATCCAGATAACCTGGCGCACCAACCTGAATCCTTGGATTCCCGCTCTGCGTGATCAGCGGCGGCAGCCAGCCGATTTCCAGTTGCAAGCCCACCACCACCACCAGGTCCGCCTGGCGCAACTTGAGCAGAAAACTCGGCTTGGCCTCCACAAAATGTGGGTCCTGATATCCCTTGGCAATCGATTCAACACTGACCTTCTCGCCGCCGACTTCTTGGGTCAGAGCCGCCATGTCCGTGGTCGAAGTGACAACGTTGAGCTTCTTGGCCTCTGCCAGGGAAGACAGGAACCCAGCCATCAGTAGGCCGAGTGTGAGAATGATTCCGAAACGAAAGAAAGGATTGTTTTTCATGCCTCTCCTAGAATGGATGCGCGCCATGGGCTCCGAGAGAAAACATTACTTGCATTAACAATTCATGGGCATCGAGATTGCCTGAGTAACGGGTAAAGCGATATTGCCCACGCACCTGGCTGAACTCGCTCGGCCAGTAAGTCAGCACCGCCGAAGCACCGTTATCCGTCAGGCTGGCAGATTCGGGACGGTCGGAATGATCATAACGTCCGCCAACGAACCAACGCCGACCCAACTGGTAATCGCCCGAGCTGTAGAAGCCGAAAGCGCGTTGCTCAAAAGGCAATTGCTGGCGCTGGCTCCAGATGAATTCGCTGCGAGCCACAAAGGAATGGTAGATGGAACGCCGCAGCGGCCTCCAGCGCAAGGTTGCATCAATGCCATAAAGTTGGGTCAGGAAGTTCGTGCCTAGGTCATTGTGTCCCCGCGCATAGGAGAATCCGATATCGAGATTGGTCGATTCGGTGACGTCTTTATAGGAGCGCAGGTGTGCCACGGCACTTACGTCGCTCTTTGTTGAAGCCTTGAACAGTGGCGATTTTGTATTGCCGGAGTCCCCGCGAAACAACTGACCGGTCGCTTCCAGGAAAAGCCACTTGGGTGCGGGGAGAATGCGCTGGACCGAAACGCCGGCATCATCAATGCCATCTTCGCCGCCCACCAGGCTATTGGTGACCAGTGGCCTATCGACCCAAGGCAGCACGTGATTATGCAAGGTGTTTACTTTTCCGAAAGCAGCCCGCATTTTGCCAACCCGGGCCACAATTCCCGCGGGCAGCGCGGTGAACGTAATGTATCCCTCCTCCAGGCCCACACCTTCTTCGCCGAAAGTCAGGAAGAAGTCGCCACGCGCATAGGGGTCGATAATGGCCTGGAATCCCACCTCGGACTCGTGCATCTCCAGCGAGGGCGAAGGTTGCAAGGGATTATGCCCAGCGACGCTGATGAAGTCTCCAATCGCACTGATATCCGGATTCAGGGCCTTGGCCGCGGCGCCTCCGGCGCCCCCCAGAGCGATGGCTTGTTCCTGGGTCATAGGTGCTGCGGCGGTAGAAGTAGCCGCAGGCACGCCGGGGACTGCCTCCTGACCCTGGGGTGCAGCAGTTGCTGCCTGGGCACCGGCTTCTGCCGGCGCCGTGGCGGGCGCGGGCTGGGCGGGCGGCACCTGCTGGCTCTTCAAGATCAGGACCTGCCCTTCCAGGGAGATAACCCGGTCTTCGAGGTCGCGAATTTTTTGCAACAAAGCCGCGTAGTCCGGCTGCCCTGACGCGGATTGCGCACTCTGCTGCGCAGAAACCGGGAGAGCGACGAGGACCGTCAGAATCGCGAAGAAGCTTGCATGTCTCATTCGAAAACTCCTCACTAAGGAAAACGGATGTGGCCCGGGACGCCGGATCGAGACGCGTCGGTTGCCGACGAACACGCCTGCAACCGGACAGGAGGGATGGTTAGGCCGGAGGAGGTCGGACGCAGAGGCGAAAGGTCGCCAGCAAAGGACGGGGCCGTTGCTCAACGAGAGCCGCTGGCCTGGCACTGAGGATTGAAAGCAAAATTACCCGCAGAAGCAGCGCGGCTGTGGCGGGTTGAGCCATCAAGCAGATGAGACAAGGACCGCCACTCGTTGTGGGCGGGTTGGCTTGGGCGACACGGCTGGGAATGATTTGAGGGCAGACATGTGCTGCCTGGGTCATCGCCGCCAACAGGACGGCAATGCTAAGCAGCGCTATGCCGGCTCGCTTGCTCAGCTGTCGGTCGCAGATATCTTCCATCTCTGCTCTTAGATGCAGAAAGCCGCTTGAAATTAATCTATTCTCGGAACCCGGGACCTTGGGCCGATTCTAAGATCGCTCAGCCCCAGGCTTCTATCAAGCCAAAACTTACCAGGCGTCATCAACAAGAGGAGCTCCGGGGAGGAACAGAAAACGGGTTGTTGATGAGGGAAGAAGCTAGCCAATCCACGGCGGAGGTGGTTCGCGCTAGGTCCAATCCCATCTGTTCATGGACGCTTCCTGATGAATTTCAGGGCATCCTCCATCGCTTTCCGGGTGGGAGCGCCCGAGATGACGGTATCGTTGGCAAACCACCCGGTCGCATCGCGAACGGAATCCTTATTGCCGATGGCCTTCCAAGTGCGTTTGCCGCCCTCGCCGGTGGCCCGCTTGAAAATCTCCACGGAACCCACTTCCTGCACCATGATGTCGCTCTGGGCCTCTTCCCGGCTCATGCCTGCGGCAGTATCCTTTCTATCCTTTAACGCGTCTCGATCCTGTAGCGGATCAGTGTGAGTGTCGCTGTCTTTGTCTTTGCGCGTGACACGATCCTCCCACACCAACAAATAGTCAGCCTCTTCTTCGAAGACCAGGCAGAGATCGGGATACTTCTTGGCACCTTTTTGTTCCCACCAGTCATTTTGCGGTTTGCTCAAGGCAGCAACGGGATCGGAGCTATCAACCGTGCGGTGGGCGACGGCGAAAGGTGTCTTACAGGCATCCTTGGACTTGGGCGGTTCCGCCGGCCACGCAACGCAGGATACGCCGATAAACAGAAGCAGTGCTAAACGTTTCATTGCGGCCTCGAGCGAGCCTTCCGGCCAAGTAAATGTAGCCAACCAGGCAAGGCTGGTTGCCAGCATCTTGCGCGAGATAATTTAACGCTGTCAAGCAGCACTGGCAGCCTCACCCCTGCAGCCCAAAGGCGCGGATGGCTCTTTGCCTGGGAAAAATAACCTGGGCAACACTCTGGATTTTAGGGCTACGTTGTGGCGGTAGTGCAACGCTAATTAGGGGTAACCAGACTCATCAAGGTTACCGACGGGCATGTACCGGTTTCAGGATTGTTGTGGCGCGGTCTCCGACTCGGGTAGGCGGGTCGAAGACCCACGTCCACACAATCCTTCGGTGGTGAAACCAGCAGGGCCTGGACCGAGGAATCGGCTGAATTGCGGGCCGCTAATGGTGAACGATAGACTGTCGTAAACTTGCCTTCCTTGCCCGGGTGGCGAAACTGGCAGACGCACGGGACTTAAAAGCGGATGCTGGCTATCTCGCAAGTCTAATTAAATGAATAAGATCCAGATGTTTTTGCAGACACAGGGGATTTTTGTAGCTTTAAGTCGTTGGGAAAACCGGCAAATCAGCACTACACATGAATCCGCGTTGGCGATCCGAGCTGTGCCCGAAGAGCCGCTGCCTCACTTTTGTTGTTAAGAATGATGATCTATCCATCTGCCGCGCAATCCTACAGTCTTGGCTCGACCGGTTCGCTCTCCAAAGCTAGAACACCAAAGACGCACTCGTGAACTCTGCGGAGAGGTTCTTTGTGTACGCGCTTCCAGTCCCAACGGGAATCCTCGGCCCGCGGTCGACAAGATCACCGACGAAGATTGCTTTTTCGTCCA
>DATEPX010000372.1:0-63264 GCA_035272945.1 Terriglobales bacterium | reverse complement strand
ACTGGCATGGTGTCGCTTCCGAACACTGCAGCGCCTCCAGGAGTCGCGCAGATTTTCTCGGTGTCGGGTGGAAACTTAATATTGAGCGAGTCTTTACCCCAGACCTCTTCGAACAGAGGTCTGTACTTGGCGTGAGCGAGCCGAAAGACTATGCAAGCCGTGTCCGGGAAGCCCATTTCCTGGGTGTCGACGGGAGGGCCCTGTGCCTGGTTGGCGTCGGGGTTCCTTAATAAATATCCAGTGGCGCGTGAATCCCAGAAGTTTCCACCAAAGAAAGCGCCCTGTGTCTGGTTGTACTGAAGCACAGGGAAAAACGGAGCATACGGGTATCTCTGCGCCGTTCGCTTACCAGCGCGGAAGTGTTCCGTTCCGGGATACGCGATCATGGTCAGATTGACCGATGGGATGGGGCCGCTAAAAGCGGCGTACGGCATGTGGCAAGACGCGCAGGCTTCATTTCTCTTCGGCGAAATATTTCTGTCGTAATTCATCAGCTCGCCAAGCGTTTCTATCGCCTCAGTTCCGGTGTTCGCAAGTACTGGCGGCTGATTCGTGAGAGTAGGCGGCATTAACGCTTTCCATCGGGCAATTGCTCTGGCTTCGATGAAATCGATCTCGCGCAGGACCCGTTTAATCTCTGAATTCAAATTCGGAGGGAGAATCCCAGGCGGGTACGGGTTGTAAATAGGAAGGCTGCGAGCCTCATCGTCCTCCGCTGAAACCACTCGCGGATTGAACATCCACAAAGCTAATGCAGACGCGATAGTAACAGTTGCGATTACAGTTGCGATTCCCAGTTTTCGGTACTTCATGAGTCAACTCCTTCTCCGTTCCGTGGATACCACAGTTACTTACAATTCATGGTCCAGCAGCAATCTCGCGCGACCGTAGTTAGCAGCAATGTTCTCTACCATCTGATAGAGAGAATGGTCTGTCAATCAACTGCGGTTAGCTTTTCCTGCTCTTTGTTAGCAGGAATTGCTAGATATGTTTTCTCTAACTCGCATTTTCTATACTCGCTGGGCGAGATACCGGCACACCGTTGAAAAGCTCGCACAAAACTGGAGCTGTGACGGTAGCCGAGCGTATAGGCAATTTGCTTTATGGACATATCCGTTACCGCAAGCATCTTCTTTGCTTCCGCAAAACGACAGTCTCTGCGGAACCTCCCCACTGTGAGTCCGGTCTGCGCTCTGAACAAGTGGCTGAGCCTTGAGATACTCAGAGCGCAACGGCTGGCAAGTTCGGCAAGCGTATGAGACGAGTCTTCGTTCAAAAGTCGAATGGCTTTCTCGATCTGAACGTTAAAACTCATAGCTTCTCGTGTGAAGCGATTTCCGCCGGACTTGGCGACCATCGGCGCTAAGCACCATCGCCGATGTGCGGATGACTAGACCCTTTTGCTGCTCAATGGCAGTGAGGGGATGCATCATCTGAACACCGCCAGCTCAGCCGGAAATTCGGACCGAGTGGCAGTGTCCAATCGCGAGATGTCACATGCACTTGTAATTCCAGACGTCCCGAATGCGCCGCTGGGGCACGATTTGCAATGCGTTCCCGAAGCAATATCCTCATCCCAGGAATTTCGTCTGGTGATCTGTCCCATGCATGACCACGCAATTGACACCCACATGTCGGGCGATTGACGCCTGCGTCATGTTGAAAATCCGGCGAGAGTGTTAAGTCGCTTCTCTAGCCCCACAAACTGGCCCGGCGCGACGACATGTTGTGCAATTTGTTCACCAGAAAGGCGGGGTGGGGTTCGGTAGTGATTTGCCCCCCGGTATGCACTCTGAGCTGTTACCGAAGGAGGATTAGAGTGAAATTCTGGGCATTACCGGTCGCTATTGGAGCAAAGCGTCTCCGAGCCGCTTTGCTGCTCACGTGTCTTTTCAGCATGATTGGGTGTACGGCTAAACGTGTGGTGCTGGTGCCCGCGCCAAATGCGACGTTAGCTGCTCAGCCCAACTCCGCCGAGGGGTCGAGTCAAGGGGTATCAGTCTTACTGCAAGCGGATGCTTGGGAGGGGTATCCCCGAACTCTGGACAAAGATCTCATTCCAATCAAGGTTACAATTCAAAACAACAGTGGGCATGACATAGCGATTCGCTATGACGACTTTGTTCTCATCGCAGCGAACGATCGCCGCTACAGCGATATCCCCCCAGACCAGATAAAAGGTCACAGTCGTCAGCCTCTTGAACCCTACTGGGCCTACTCTGAAGCCGAACAGCGTGTTGAAGTGCAATTACCGACCGACGCGATGCTCAAGCAAGCTATCTCTGAAGGCGTAGTCCCCCCTGGTGGAGAGACTAGCGGATTCCTCTACTTTCCTAGACCCTCTGAGATACCGCAAAATATCACCTTTAGTGCTACCTTGGTTGATGCGCACACCGAACAGAAATTCGGCGGCATTGTTGTACCGTTACTGGTGAAGTCGCTTCACCCTGTCGGTACCTACAGTCCTCCCCTTTAGCTAGTGGCCGAAACCGATCAAGTCCGGTCGTTCCCTTTCCACGGCGGACCGCAATCCCGTCAGTACGCTCCCAGATTCTGGTTGACTGGAAGTGCCGAGCGAGAACTCCCGCTGCGCGCTCCTCCCTAGCGGGCCCACATCCTCTGGCTAAGCGGCCTCACATGTGGTTAGTTCGGCAAGTAGGACGGACTGAAACGTTGGGCCCCGTCCGGGGTTGGGAGGGCCCACAAGCAGCCACCATGCGATTCGACGATCGACGATTTGATTGGCAACCCCATGCCGGTGCCCTGAGGCTTGGTAGTAAGAAATGCATCGAAGATTTGTTCCGCCTGTCCGGATGTAGTCCGATGGCCGTATCGCTGACCGAGATCAATAGTCGACCGTTGTACAGCTACGCAATGGTCGTCGTAACGCACTTCCAGTGCTGCCCTTATGATCGGAACATTTAGTTGGCAGGACTTCACTGGCCAGCCGAGCCACCAGCTTGCCGCAGCACTATCCGCGACGGGTCTTTGAGTTCAGTAACGATGATAGATCTGCGCGAGGGCTCCCCCGCAGTGCCGGCGCCAAGACTCTTTAGCGGTCCGATCGCTTGAACGATTCCTGCTCCATCGGGATTCGTCTTCAAAACCGCCAGCGGTTCGAGTTTTCCGAAAGGCGCATGGTCCGACCCTGCGAGGTACACCTGATATTGCGATTTAGGCGTCAGGCCCTCCGCAGCAATCTGAATGAGATCCAATAGACCGAGCGAGTTCACGGCCACCGATGCCTGCGCGTCCGGCAACATGGTTCCTCCCGCTTGCAGGTGCAAGCGCGCACTGTTGCTAGCTTCGCCGAGCGGCGCAAGGTTATCGGTGCCTGATCCGCTTGGAACTGCGTCCGGCACATATACCAAAGCCTGTGTCGTCTGTCCAATTGGGATGTTCGCGATCACCTTGCTTCTTAACGTATCGATCGCAGCGGCCTGCCCATCGTTCTCCAGCGCGACATAAACTCTGGAGCCATCACCGGATGGCCAAATACCATGGGGAAGGGTTCCCGTGGGGATGGTGGCAACCAATTCGGGCGTACCACCGCGATGAAACACTTTCACCTCGTTCAAACCGCCGATGGTCGCATAGGCGAACTTGCCATTTCGATTGTTTGCGAAATTCACGTGATTTGTAATCGGCCCTGCTTCCAATAGCGCCTTCTGTTCAAACGGCGGCTTGGCGTTGAACACCTGCACTTTGCCGGCATCCTTCAGGGTGATCCATACTTCGTCGTTTTCCGGGCTTACAGCAATGTCTGGACAAAACGGACTCGCTTGCGGCACGCGCTTCAACACTTCATGCGACGCCGCGTCAATCACAGTGAGTTCTGGAGTAAAACTGGAACAGACGAAAGCATACTGGGCGTCTGGTCCGAACATGGTCATGCCTGGTCCATTGGCCATCTCGATGCGGCGGATTTCCTTCATCTGTACGGGGTCGATAACGGAGACGTAGTTTTCGCCCCGCACCGTCACCCATAGTTCGCTTCCGTCCGGCATGAAGAAAGCCTCGTGTGGAGACCGCCCTACGTAAATCGTCCCCTTCACTTTGTTCGTCGCGGTGTCGATGAGCGTTACCGAATTCGAGCCGACGGACACGACCGCTAGTGTCTTTGAGTCGGGCGAGTATCCGAGACCATGGACCAGGAGCTGGCCTTTGTATAGCGGACTGAGGGAGCCGGGTGCCGGATCCCCAAGCCTGATCACCCCGAGCAGCTTGTTGCTGGAGGGGTCGATGACAGAAACGGTATTGGATGTCTGGTCAGCTGTATACACACGGTCACGGTTGGAGACTGGGATATCTGTTCTCCCCCAGGGGGCTTGTTGCGCAAACGAGGCGGATAATAGACAGAAGAATGCCAGTAGTTGACGTACTTTCATTTTGAAACGCTCCTTAGCTCGCTTGAAGGCGAGTGGTTATTGGTGTTTGTGCTGTTTTACCCAAAGGTTCATCAATTCAATTTCGGATTGCTGGTCCGTGATAATCTCTTGCGCCAGTCTGCGCATCACAGGATCGTTTCCATGCATCAGTTCGGTCTTGGCCATGTCGATTGCGGCCTGATGATGCGGAATCATCAATCTGACGAAATCTAGATCACTGTCGCCTGAGGGCTTTATTGATTCCATGTCGGCATGCATTTTGTCCATGCCCGACATCAATTCAGACCAATCGCCGTTCCCGCCCAGGCTATTGTCACGGTGCTCGTGATGATCTTGTTGCTGAGCCGGCAACCCGTTCGCAGCGAGCAGTGCTAGAAGGATCGGAATCCACCAAATCCAAGTTCTCATTTTGCACTTCACATCGACTCGCGATTTGACCAGAGATTTCAATGGTCGAGTCGTTCTGGACCGGCCGTTGCCATGACGAATGAATAGAATCTTCGTTGCGTCACTGCTTCCCGTCCCGGGGAATAGAGCAAGCCCTATGCCAATGCGCAAACCTGTAAGGATCCCTTGGCTAATGAACTTGCAGCTCGGCGATTGAAACGGCCACTGGAGGGCGTGACCCCTATCTGTCGTTATATCGACATGTGTCAGTGCTCGGAGCAATTCGATCGGGGTATAGCCGCTCAATAAGGCAGACCAAAACAACATAATTGCGGCGTCTGGGGTACGTTACGCGAAAGTGGCGGTCTCGTATCGCTAACGTTGACCCGGGTTCATTTGTGCGCCTTCTGACTGCTTTCGTTTGGGGCAGTCTCGCGTCGTTCTTCGTTGCGACAGGTCAGTAGGGTATCCAAGCGGAGTAAGGTATCCAAGCGGAGTAAGCTGTGAGGACTCAGAGGTACCACAACGAATCAACACCGTCCAAGGAAATAGTGGTTCGCATATCAGAAGTGAGTCATGCCTTGCCAAGTGCCAAGTGATGTCAACCAGAACGAGGAGCTTCTTCCCGGTGATATACCAACCGACTGAGATCCGAGATGGTGCTTCGAGCCAATCGTGGTTTTAAGCAATTAGGGCGGCAAGCCCAATTCGCGAAGTTCCTTTGGACGAGATTCCTGTAGTCAATATCCGGTTAAACGTGCAGAGACAATTCGCGATTCGGGTACTGCTAGTAAGTCGTAAGGAGTTTTCAGTGGTTGGTTTTAACAAGCGACATTGTGTCGAGCGAGTAGGGGAACTTCTTACCGCGCCTGACCGAGACCTCGTAGGTCTTTCCGGAAATCGTGAAGGGACGGCTCAGGCGGCGGTGCCAACACCCGAAGAGAAAGTTATACGTTTGCTGTAACGCTTCCAGCATGATTGCCGTTCGGATGCCCAGCCTTCGTGAGCTCCTAGTGGTTTGAAAGACTTGCAAGAGAACAACCAGATAAACCCCTGGATTCTTATTCAAAGAGAATCTTCGCCATCATGCCTTTGTCCTCATGATTCAAAAGATGACAATGGAACAGCGACATTCCTCGAATCACCGGGTCCGTGAAATCCATGACAAGATCGACCATCCCGCTATATGGAACGTTGACTGTGTCGAGCCATTCCGGAGTATCAGACCGAATGCCATTGACTGCATACGCCAGAAAATGAACCTGGTGGATGTGGAAGGGATGCAGCTCACGAGTTGCGTTGATCACGCGCCAGTGTTGCAGTGATCCGGTTCTTACGCGCAGCATCGGTCCAGAATCCATGGAGAACTTCTTTCCGTTAATGTAAAAGCTGTTCTTGTCCTCCGTGAAAATCACCGTAAAATCAGGTCCACGGGACTCAATGCCCTGCAGCTGTTTGACGGTAATTGCCTTGTAGATCGGCCGACCCGCCGTTGTTGGCACCAAGTGGTCAGAGGAAGTTGGACTCACCGCGCTTACAACGTCCGCGATTGCCATTGCCGGAGTATTGTCGCCGTCTGGTCCGGTATCGATACAGCGTGCGCTTAATGTGGCGCGCTTACCGGTAGGTGGTCCGGTGACAATGGCCTCCACGCGCCCCGCGGGTGCAACAAGAATGTGATCGACTGTGCGTGTATGGCGGCTCGAGTCGTGATAGGAAAGAGGCATGCCATCCAAAGCGACGATCTCAAGCTGATTTCCCCCAATCTGAAGGTCGGCATAGCGGTCTGGAGAAGCGTTGACGATCCGCCAGAACTGCCGCTCGCCAGGACTGATTGGTATCCTGGGCCGGACCTTGCCGTTTAACGTGAGGACGCGTTCAATGTTCTGCTCAGTGGCTGTCCCGCAGCGGCCAACAGGAATGCTGACGCGCTTTTCGATTTCCTTGCGATCTTGATCGCTTACGTCTCCAAGATCGATCTCACGAAGAATAAGTACACGCTCCTTCATACCTCGAAGCTCGGGGTAATACTTGTCGATGCCTTCGACTATGATTGCTCCAGACATGCCGTCCAGATCCTGGCGGGCACTTTCTCCATGCGGGTGGGTGTGATACCAATAGAGTCCCGGTGAAGCATACGAGGGCACATGCACTTCATAATTCAGTTCCTGTCCAGGCATTGACATCATCGTCAGCACGTCGTCTTGCGGACGCTGGGGTGACACGTGGAGACCATGGAAGTGCAGATTGCTCATGTCTCTGCAAGGTCCGGTGGCGCATTGTTCGCGCGAATGTGCCGGCAGATGGTTCACGTAGCGGAGCTTGATCGTGCTGCCGGGAACCACGCGAATCGTTGGCGGTACTATCTCTCCCCTATAGGAGAACACATTGTGTCCAGCCTCCGGGTCGTACTGCGCCGTTAGGGTGAACGGATCGCTCACCTCCGGAGCATCTGTAATCGTATTTTGCTGCGCGAGAGGGGACGAGATGAATGCAAGCACGCCGAAAACGATTAAGCAACCTCTCATACGTGACATGACGCCTGACCCTCATTTACTTGCCAAGTTCGTTTTAGCGAGCGGCAGTTCTCGGACGCGTTTTCCGGTAGCGGCAAAAATTGCGTTGCACAGGGCGGGGATGAACGGTGGGACGCCGGGCTCCCCTACTCCGGCCGGCGGTGCATCGCTCTCTACCAGGTACACGTTTGTCTGGTAAGGAGCCTCAATTATGCGAGCCACGGGATAGGTATCGAAATTCGATTGTTCAATCACGCCGTTCTTGGCAGTAATTTCGCCGCAACGGGCGACGCTGGTTCCAAACACCGCCGCGCCTTCGAACTGAGCACGCACTACTTCCGGGTTAACCACCAGCCCTGCGTCCACGACGGTGTCAACTCGCGGAATTTTTATCTCGCCTTGATCATTGACTTCGACTTCGACAACAGTGGCCACATACGTCAAGAAGCTGCGATGAGCTGCAATGCCGACTCCTGCACCTTTGCCCAGCTTGCGCTTTCCCCAGTCCGATTTCTCCGCCACCATTTCGAGCACGCGCCGAAGCCTTCCTGTCTCCCACGGGTAGGTTTTAAGATCCGCCCCGTAATTCGGATAATCGGTATTCGTGAAATCGATCGCGCGCGGCGGACCAATTAGTTCCAACAAATATTCAACCGGATCGCGGCCGGCGCGATGGGCCAGTTCATCCGTGAAAGTCTGGACCGCGAAGGCGTGATAGATATTAGCTACCGAGCGAAGCCATCCGATTCGTACATGAGCCGGGGCAGGGCCATTTTCAATTCGAAGATTCGGGATATCGTAGGGCATATCGGTCCAGCCCTGCTGAAGGTAACCGGGATCACCGTATACAGCTTTCACGTCAAAAATAGAGGTTATGGGGGGAAAGACCGATCGCTGCAGCCATGCAGTGGGCATTCCCTTGGCGTTCAGTGCCGCCTTCATGTACATGGCGGCGACGGCGTTGTAGTAGTCGAATTTAATGTCATCTTCGCGGCTCCAGACCACCTTTACCGGGCGACCGGTTTTCTTGGAGAGAACGGCCGCTTCTGCAACGTAGTCCGGTTTTGACTTTCTCCCGAAGGCTCCGCCGAGAAGTGTCACGTGGCAGATGACATCTTCTTTGGGAATGCCTAATTCCTGCGAGACGATTGCCTGCACCGCTTGAGGGTTCTGTGTAGGCGCCCAAGCGGTGACTTTGCCGGCCTTAAATTCCGCAGTGGCGACCAATGGCTCCATGGAAGCGTGCGCCAGCAGGGGAACGTAATACTGCGCTTCGAAAACCTGTCCGGGCCTCGCAAATGCGGCGTCCGTATCCCCGATGTTTCGGACAACTTTTCCCGCCTTTAGCGCAGTCGCGTAAAGCTCCTTCTTGTACTCTTCCGAGTCATAGCTTGCATTCGGTCCGTTGTCCCACTCGATTTTTAGCTTCTTGCGCCCTTGGAAGGCCGCCCAAGTGTTATCCGCTATGACAGCGATGCCGCCCAGCGGTTGGAAAGCCGGAGGCGGCTTGAAGGGATCGATAGCAACCGTCTGATGAACTCCCGCAACTTTGAGTGCCTCACTATCATCAACCGACTTCACCTTCCCGCCCAGAACAGGCGGGTGTTCGATGGAGGCATAAAGCATACCGTCGAGGAGAACATCCATCCCGTATACGGCCTTACCGGTACAGAGGTCGGCGAGGTCATAGCTGGTCATTCCTTTGCCGATGTAGCGCCATTCGTTCTTCGTCTTAAGCTGCACGTCTTGTTTGCTGGGAATTGGGAGTTTCGCTGCTGCTGAAGCGAGCTCTCCGTAGGAAAGGCGGCGGCCTGTTGCCGAATGAAGTACGGTGTGAAGCTCTGTGCGGCACTCAGAGGCAGGAACATCCCATTTTTGAGCGGCGGCCTGAATCAGCATCACTCGCGCGGTGGCGCCGGCTTGCCGCATCACATCGAAAAAGCTGCGGACGGAATGAGAGCCGTCCGTGTTCTGATCACCGTAGCGGGGATCACCGATCGCCTGATCCATCTTCACTCTCTTCCAGTCAGCATCGAGTTCGTCAGCTACTACCAAAGGGAGAGAAGTCCGGATGATGGTGCCCATCTCCGAGCGATGCGCCACGATGTAAACGGTCCCATCGGCATTAATTCCGACAAACGCATTTGGGTGCAGGGTGGCCCGGTCAGCGTCCGTCTCACCGGGGTGCGCCTGTCGTTCCCAGACCACCTTTGGAATGTAATGCACACCTAAAACCAGCGCTCCCGCCCCCAGCAACCCTTTCATGAAGCGGCGACGGCTCACATTTGTGATGAAGCTCATTGGTTCACCTCCGCCGCAGCTTTTATGGCGGCGCGGATCCGTTGATAGGTTCCGCAGCGGCAAATATTGGCAGCCATGCCGTCATCGATATCCTGGTCGGTAGGCTTGGGCTTCTGACTCAGCAACGCAATCGCCTGCATAATCTGTCCGGATTGGCAATATCCACATTGCGGGACATTGAACTGCATCCACATCCTCTGGACGGGATGCAACCCGTTTGCGGAGACGTCTTCGATGGTTCGGATTTCAGAGCCCGCCAGGGAACTCATTGGAGTGATGCAGGACCTCAGCGCCTCGCCGTTCTTATGGACGGTACAGGCTCCGCATAGCGCGATGCCGCAGCCGAACTTGGTTCCGGTCAACCCCAGCACGTCGCGCAAGTACCACAGCAGCGGCATCTCGGGATCACCGTCAAAGTTGCGAATAACCCCGTTGACCTTCAGTTGAATCATGCTGGGTCACCTCCCTGAATCAGGAAACATTCATGCGGCTGCAAAGAAAACGGTCCGCTCCGACTCGCCCTGGGAAGACGATACCGCCGGCCGTTATTCTGAGGCTCTTACGTGAGCGAGTTCCTCCATCCGGCGGACGACAGCCGAGAAATCGGCTTCGGGATCGTCGGTCCATTCCATGGAGTTGACGCCAAATGCCGCAATGGTTGCCGGCATGGGTACATCCAGATATTTCGCCTTTTCCAGGATCAAACGAAAATCTTTATTCATGAGACGCAGCGGAAACTGCGGGCTGTAGTCTTCATGGGCCACTCGTGCCAGCTTGCCAGAATGAGCAGGCGCGATCACAGCTGTCTGCGATAAGACCTCGAGCAGAAGGTTGCGCTCGATGCCGGCCTTCTCTCCCAGTGGTATGGCCTCAGCGATGGCTTGCATACCCACTCCCAGAAGTGTGTTCACGACCAACTTCATCGCGGTGCCCGCGCCGGCAGGACCCATGTGAAAGGAGCGTGCGGAGACTGCATTGAACAGGGGCTGCGCAGCCTGGAACAGTTCCGCATCGCCACCCACGAGCAAAATGAGAGATCCCTGCTCAGCCGCCGGTGTACTGCCCGAAATGGCAGTGTCCAGTACTTGTAACTGGTCCTGGGCGGCACCTTGCTGCAGATCGCGTGAAGTCCTCGGGAGGACCGTGCTCATCTCGAGCATCACTGCGCCCGGCCGAGCATTGGCGAGCACGCCTGCAGCGCCATAATAGACGTCCTGAACTGACCGATCGTTGGTCAGACAGGAGAGAATCACGTCGGCAGTCTGTGCGAGTTCAGCGATACTAGTTGAGACCTCTCCGCCATGCACGGCTAAGGCTTGTGCCTTTGCAGCACTCCGGTCATACGCGGTGAGATGGTAGCCAGCTTTGAGCAGCCGTTGTGCGATACGGCTTCCCATTTGGCCGATGCCAATGAATCCAAGTTTCACCTCATCTGGAGTGAGAAGGTTCATATCATCTCCGTGTACTCTGTTGAAGGGTCGAAACCTGCGCTGTGCGATGCTGGTACAAGATATGATCGACAGAGAAAGCGCCAGCGCCCTCGATAACGACCACTAATGCGAGTGCGAACGCCAGCAGGTGATACTCGATTCCGTGGCCTTCCTGGTTGCCGTACCAATTCATGAACAAGCCGTAACGCCAGTGAACGAGTGCCACCGCGCCTATCATCGTGAGCACGACGCCTAGTGCGGCGATTCTGCTTAGTAGACCAACGACCAATCCCAGGCCCCCGAATAACTCGGCTGACATCACGAGAACTGCAAGGGGAGCAGGAATCCTCAGCTGCTTGGTAAAAACTTGCAGAGTAGGGTTGAATCCCGATCCTCCGTACCATCCCAGCATTTTTTGAGCGCCATGCGCGAAAAAGACGATTCCAAGCACCAGGCGTGCTATGGTCAGGATCCAGTCCGAACTCGTACCCAGCAATAAGTCGATCATTCGTTAACTCCGGCAGACTATTCGTTTACCCTTTGTTTCCCCGAAGGGTCTCCTATGGAGGACGCCGCTGCATCAGGAGCAAGCAGCATTCCAAAGCCGGACAGGCGACAAATCTCAACCGAGATGTGAAAACAAGCGGTTATATCCCAATGGAGAGAAATTCATACGATCCGAGTGCGCATTTCGACAGGAGTGTCGACCTATTGACTCTCTCTATGATTGTTCCAAGTGCTGTTGGGAGCTGTGGCACGTAACGCAACGACACATTTGGCAGGTCACATGCAGCATGGCTACACGAGAGGTGCCGCTGTATGAAGACGAACCTTCGCTCCGCGTTCGAGCCAACCCGTTGCAGTAGAAACACCCTGATGCTCCACCTGCGCGACTCTGCGCCTCAGAACCTGCTTGCCATGGTCCTGTCGATGACGATGTTTATGGCTTCGACAGTGTCGGTGGGATCTGCTCAGGCGGTGAACAGTTCCGCGGCTGGCATTTACAAAACGAACTGCGTGTCATGCCATGCCGCCGACGGGCGTGGCAGCGCAGTGGGAAAGAGCTTGCACGCGGCGGATTTTCATTCTCCGCAGGTACAACAGCAATCGAACGCTCAGTTGGCTGACGTCATCACTCACGGACAAGGCAATATGCCGGCCTTCGGAAATAGTTTGAGCATAGTCCAAATCGATGCACTAGTGAAGTATCTCCGCAGTCTCAGAGCGGCGAAATAGCATTTCGCCAAGGCATTGCGCTCCAACGCCACTCCGAACACAGGGCCTGCTGGTGCTCGGGGGAGTTACCAATCGACCGGCGCGTTAGTTTACGAGATCCCCGCTCCACGGGCCGAGGTAATTCATGAATTGCTTAGGCTCAGTTTCTCATCGGCCTGCACAATGTGGCACTCAGCATGAACAACAACGGAAGATAAACTATCGATGCCGCGAGCAGGCGTCGTGCGGCTGCCCTCGACCGTTGAAGAACGAATTCCAAGCTAGAGTAGAGGAACCCTAGACCCAGCAGTACTCCTGTGCAGTAAAAAATGGCCGCATGCCGTGTCGGAGATTGAACGACGCTAATTTCGACTAAAGCAAACAGCGGCAATATGGTTTCCAGAATCACAAAAGGAACTCTCGCATTTCCCCGAGGCAAAACTAGGTAGCCCGCGCGGTCGTAGTCCTCGCGGTACATCCAAGCGATTGCCATGAAGTGAGGAAACTGCCACAGGAAGACAATCGCGTAGAGAATCCACGCCTCTACATTCAATTGCCCCGATGCTGCGGCCCAGCCGATTATTGGCGGCATGGCGCCGGGAAAAGCTCCGACGATAACGCACAGAGGGGTTCTTCGTTTAAGCGGGGTGTACAAGAACAAATAGGAAAGTAACGTGAGAAGTGCCAGCAGACTCGAAAGCACGCTGGCAGCTACTGCGAGATAAATGCTGCCCGCGGTTGCTAATGCAATCCCGAAGGCCAGGACTACGTGCGGTTGGAGACGGCCGGCCGCGGCCGGGCGCCGGGCGGTCCTGCGCATTTGCGCATCAAACTTTCGTTCGATGTACTGGTTTAGTGTCCCAGTCCCGCTGGCAACCAGCAACGTCCCTAGCAAACTATTGAACAATGCTAGAAACGAAAACTCTCGAGGCTCGCTGGCACAACCCAGATAGAAGCCGACAGAGGTCGTGATCAAAATCAGGAAATTGACTTCTGGCTTGGTTAGCGCCCAGTAGTCGGAGAGCCGCGTGGATCCCCCAAAACGGCGGCATCGCACGACGGGGGAATCGAGCACGGTAATCATTGGCTCACTGGACATTCAGAGAGCCTCCATACTGTGCCCCACCGTGTGCGGTACCGCATTGCCTTGCGAATCAGATTGCGGGATCCAGTACTCTCGTGCCCTCTGGGGGGAGAGTAACCGCGCCGTGAAAATTGCCCCAGCGATCAGGTATACGACTGTAACGCAGGTCCACATCAACGCACCAGCGCGTTGCTGGTCTGCTAGAGCGGATAGGCCGAGCGGCTGTGGTGAAGATAAATAAACTGGGTAAACCACGCGGTCGCAAAAGACGAGAAATCCGGAAAGGATATCGCACGGTAACGTGGCGAGGAAGAGATAGACAATGATCAACCACTCCGGCTTTTTGACACTCGGCAAGGGCGGGACCACCGGCCACCAGAAAAGGAGTCCGGTTGCGAGGAACGACGCTTGCTCAATTCCATGCCACAGTTCTGATTGCAACCCGAGCCTAAATGCAGGAGGAATGTGCCATCCGACCAACGTGGCAGCGGCGCCAACCCAGCAAACTGCAGGGTGCGCCAGAGCCCTCATCAGTCGCTGTACAGGTGCCGAGCGGAACAGTCGACTAATAAGCGCTTGCGCAAATTGCGGCGGTAGTCCGTGCAACAACGGCTTCGCGGGCGCGCCGAGCCAGAGCAGCGGAGGCGCAAGCGTCATCAGCAACAGATGTTGGATCATGTGCACTGTTAGCAATTCGTGATCGAGTGCCGCGAGGGGGGAAGCGGCCGCCACCCAAATGAAGAACAATCCAAAGAGAAGACTGCCGGCGCGCCAGAGCTCTATGGTGTCTAAGTGAAGCCTGCGGACACACAGCCATCCACGCAGGTACACCAGCCAAGCAAGAATCAAGGCCGCGGAAGCCCAAAGTGATTCGAACCCGACGTGATGAGCGTGTTGCATGGATCTGCACCCTATGGTTGGAAGGTAGCCGCTTTTTGTTTGCTGTCGCTAAGCACCATTTCCCGTGCGGCATCGCGTGCTGGCTTTTGCGCGGCAGGATGCAGGGTTTCAAGGAATGCCACCAACGCGGTGGTCTCTGCGGGACTCAAGTTGTTTCCATAGGCAGGCATGTTGCCGCCGCCTTGGATAACTTGCCGGGTGAGCTGGTCGTGCGTGAGTCGCACCGCGACGCTGTCCAAAGCTGGCCCCCTCTGTCCGCCAGTGTTGCCAAGAGAGTGACAGTTGCGACACTGCTTCACCTGAAACACCAGGGCGCCCTGCCGCTCTAGCGCGGTTGTGCCTTGGACATATCGATCTGGCACTGGGTCGCCGCTCCAGGCGTTCATGTGCGGACTCCACGGGGCAAATTGGGCAAGACGGGTAAAGGTCCCGAGCGTGACCGCGATCATCAGCACAGTGACAACCGCAATCGGCCGGCGCTTCCAGCTCTTTTCTCCTTCGCCGGAAAGAAACGGCAGAAGGATCAGCGCAACGATTGTCAGCGCGGGACCGATAAGAAGGAAGGGGGTCTCGAGCGATGGCGGAAGCAGGGAAAGTAGGGCGTACAGCCACAGAAAAAAGTAATCGGGCCTGGGAGCGGTCTGGATGATCGTCGGGTCGGGCTGGCCGGTCGGTCCGAAGGGACCGAAATAGAGAGCGCACGCGGCGATCGCCAGAATGACAAACCCGGCGAAGAACATGTCCTTCCAAACTGCATAGGGAACGAACGGTACGCCTTCGCTCTTCGTCAGCGCATGATATTGAGCCTCATAGGCCGCTCGCTTGACGATGCGTCCCGGCATCGGCCATTCGTTGATTCCTAGCTTGAGCACCATCAAGAGATGCAGGCTTACGAACGCGATCAGCAGTCCTGGAATTACGAACACGTGCAGCGCAAAGAACCGGGAGAGAGTTGCGCCCGCGATGATCGGTCCGCCCAGCATCAGCTTTACCACTGCGGGACCGATGATCGGAACGCGGCTGGCGATTGATGCTCCGATTCCCAATCCCCAGTAGGCGTCCTGATCGAAGCGAAGCACCTGTCCGCTAAAGGCCATACCCAAAGTCATCAGTAAGAGGAAAACGCCGATGATCCAGGTGAGTTCCCGTGGGAACTTATGGGCCCCGAACAGAAACACCTGCGCCATGTGAATAAGAACAATTGCCACCATGAAGTTGGAGCCCCAACCATGCATGGCACGGATGAACCAGCCGAGCGCGACATTCTGATTCAGGGACTGCAGACTGCTCCATGCCTCGCTGGCTGAGGGCACGTAAATGAGCGCGAGCAGAATCCCGGTGACAACTTGGAGGATGAAAACGGTTAGTGCGGCGCTGCCAAATACATACCACCAGCTTAGGGTGTTGCGCGGCACGGGATGTTTCGCGGCTTCGCGTATCACCGCAGCTAGCCGCAAGCGATGGTCGAACCATTCGCCAATCTTTGTAATCAGGCGCATGACGGCTTCTCCGTGGCAAGTGCAGCAGTCGGTGCTCCCGGTGTGGGCAGCTCCCCCGCCTGGATAGTGAGAATGCCGTTCTCAACCTTGTAGGGATATTGGAAGAGCCCGCGCTCCGGCGGTCCTGACGCGCGCGAGCCGTCCCGGTAGTACGCGCCGCCGTGACAGGGACACATGAATAATCCGGATTGTGGGAACCAGCGGACCGGGCAACCCAGGTGTGCGCAGTTGATCGCAAAAACCTGGAACTGATCACCTTGAACACGTCGCACCCAGCAAGCTGTATCAGCAGTCTTACCATCGGTCGGCATCACGTAGGGATTGCGAAAAGCAGCTAGTCGCGTCTCACCCTCAGGAAAATCGCTTACTTCTCCGAGCGGCACCCAAGAGAGATATCCGTTCGCGTGCCCGCGCGTCACAGACGAAAGCAGAAACCGCGCGATCGGCATAGCCAGGACTATCCCGGCCACTCCGTTGAACAGGATCCCGAGCTTCATGAAAAACCCACGTCGGGAAAGCGTAGCTTCACTCGATGGGGCAACGACGGTTGGAGTTGACATATGTGAATCCTAGTGCCGGGCGTAATTCGAAGCGGAATAAGGCTGCCCCGGGGTTCTGCACGCGATGCGATGCGAGCCAAGCAACTACATCGGTAACTTCGTGATCTGACATCGGCCTTCCGGAAACATTGCTGCGCCAGTCTGGCGCGCCTAACTCCGGGCGGCCAGTGATGACGATCGTGCGCAGTCCCTGATCGCTGACGAGAGTCAAAAATGAATCGTTGATAATGCTGCTGGCCTTTGGTCCGCCTGTCCCAACTGGGCCGTGGCAGGACGCACAGTAGGTTCCGTACACGAGTTCGCCATGTGCGGCATTTCCCGCGATTTTTGCCGAGTACGAAGGTGGATTGGAGCCGTCGAGAATGCCCTCACGCCCCCAACTAGAAAACATTCCGCTCGCGATCACCGTAATCTGCTTATCAGTAAGCATTCCTCCGGCGCTCTGAGCGAACGCCGGCATCGCAGTTCCGCGTACGCCGTTTGCAATGACTTTGTGCATCGCGTTTTCGTCGACAATGGCGAGATACACAGAATTGGCAAGCGCGATGGCTGCTCCGCCTCGGCCCCCGGCGCCGTGGCAGCCCGCGCAGTTTTGTGCGTAGAGAGTGGAAAATTCCAAAACCTCGGTCGGCGCGGGAGTTCCCGAGCCCATCTTCGGCCGACCGCGCGGATCGCTGCAAGAGGAGAGCAGCATAAAGCTCATTGCTAGCGCGGTTGATGCGCCGAGATATCGCAGCCGCTTCACCGGCGTTTCTCCTGGTGCTCTCGAGACGGAATAATTCCGGGGGCCTCGATCCCGGCGCGCAGGGCGAAGGCAATGTTCTCGCGCGTCGGCATGCGCGACTGGCGCACAACAACAAAGCCTGCGACGATCCCAAACGCAACTTGCGAAGCAATGAACCAGAACCAGTCGATGTGGCTCGCGAGCAGCGGGTTCAGCAGGCCCAGGATGGTATAAAGCAAGCCCGACCACAGTGCCGGAGCGACAAGGCCCCCGAGTACGATAGGACGCCGTGGGAACATGGGAAGCATCGCCCCGTACAGCAACCCGACCAGCACCGAGACCAGCCCATGTAAGCCGAAAGCAATCGCGAAACTGCCGGTATGAAACGCATACAAGTTTGTGTGCCCGAGCTCCAGCGATTCGGTGTAGAACACTGCCGCAAGAAGATTGATGGGATACCAGACGCTGTGAGCCTTCAGTGCCCCGTAGAGACACGCCAAGACGGCCATCGCTACACTCCCCGCTAATCCACCCTTCACACCCGCGGAGATGGGATACGTGTGGACCGGAAGCCATGCGCGCACCTGATAGGCCGGCACTGGAAGCCGTTCCACTGTCCGGCGCTCAGTGGTTAGGCGAATCTCTTCGGGAACAACTGGCACAGCTTCTTCGTGCTCGTGCGGAAAGACTTCGCGAGCCCAGCCGAAGCAGCCAGCCAGCGAGAGCACAGCGCCAAGCACGCTGACCGACACGTTTGTCACCAGGCCCGCGAACAGCACGGTTACTCCAAAAGCCAAAATAAAAGGCCACGCTGTGGGTGCTGGTACCTCGATCGTGCTGGGAGTCCGAGGACTTTCCTTCAATTGCTCCGTTGCCAATAGTGTTGCCATATCTACCTCAGCGGCCGAGAACGTAAACCACAGTGAAAACCACAACCCACACAGCGTCCACAAAATGCCAGTACATGGAGAGTACCTCCACGCGACGGGAATGCTTCACACTTAAGCGGCCAGCCAGGGCAAAGATTGCGACCAGCAAGAGCATGATGAGGCCCACGGTAACGTGAAAAGCGTGCAGGCCCACCAGCGAGTAATAAGTTGTCCCAAACAGGTTTGTGGAGATAGTCAGCCCATGTCCATAGATCAGGCGTAGCCATTCCCGAGCGGTGCCGTACAGAAAAGATCCTCCCAAAGCGCTTGTGAGGAGCCACAATCCGAGGAATAGCCCGCCCCTGTTGCGTTCCAGTGACTTAGCAGCCAAATGAATGGTCAGGCTGCTGGATAACAAGCAGATCGTGTAGAAGATGGGCAGCTCGAGCACGTCGCGCGGTGTCGGCCCCGTGAGGCTTTTCCCCAAATAGAAGAGATAGGCAACCACGAAGATCGTGAAGATCGCCGACTCGGCAATGATGAGACCGGCCATCGCAACTTTACCGCGATACGGAAGGATCCACGACGACGCTGAGTCCGGGAGCGGAATCGTAATTGCGCTCATTGCTTTCTTCCTTTATTCATACCGGCTATCCGGGTCTTCGGGATGCTTCTGATCCCACAGTGGCCGGCGGCTCGCCACCACCGGTATGAACGCGAAGTTATAAGCAGGTGGTGGCGAGCTTACGGACCATTCGAGAGTCCATGCATCCCAGGGATCATTCCCTGCTTGAGCCCCGTTAAAGTAAGAAACGACTAGGTTCGCTACGAACACCAGGATGGCGATGCCCTGAATGAACGCCCCGATCGTGATTATCAGGTTTAAAGTGTCCCACCCTCGGACGGGTTCGTAGGTGTAGATGCGACGGGGCATGCCGAGCAGTCCCGGGATGTGCATCACATCGAATGTGAGGTGGAAGCCGATCAGGAAAAGCCAGAAATGCCACTTGCCCAGCTTTTCGCTCAGCATCCTTCCGGTCATCTTTGGGTACCAGTAATAGAATGCAGCGAAGACGGCAAACACGATCCCTCCGACGATCACATAGTGGAAGTGCGCCACCACAAAATACGAGAGGCTAAGCTGCCAATCGAAGGGTGCGGTCGCCTGCATGACGCCGGTGAGGCCGCCAATCAGGAATTGGAACAGAAAGCCGATGCTGAACAGCATCGGCGTTTTGAACTGGATCCTTCCACCCCACATAGTGCCGAGCCAGTTGAAGATCTTGATTCCGGTGGGGACAGCAATCACCATGCTGGTGATCGTGAAGAAACTGTTCGCGTATGAGTTCATTCCGACCGTGAACATGTGGTGCGCCCACACACTCATGCTCACGAACGCGATGGCGATGGTAGCCGCGACCATGACCGGATACCCGAAAATTGGTTTTCGGGAAAACACCGGGACGATTTCCGACATAAAGGCAAAGGCAGGAATAATAAGGATATAGACTTCCGGGTGTCCGAATATCCAGAAGAAGTGCATCCAGAGCACGGCTGACCCGCCGGCCTGCGTATCGAAGAAATGACCTCCTAGATACCGATCCACCAGTAACATGATCTGTGCGGCCGACAATGGTGTGATGGCAATCAGAACCATCCCCGACATCACCAAGTTGAGCCATGCCATTAAGGGCATGCGTGTAAGCTTCATACCCGGGCATCGCAGGCAAACAACGGTGGCAATGATGTTGATTGCTGTTCCGATGCTTCCGAACCCGGAAACCAAGAGTGCGAGCGTCCAATAGTCTGAGCTGTGGCCTGTCGAAAACGCCCGTGCCGTCAGAGGCGCATAGGCCCACCATCCAACGTCGGGCGCATTGCCGGCACCATAGAGCCCGTTTCCGCCCAGGAAGCTGAAATAAAGTAGTAATCCGCCCAGCGCTGTCAGCCAGAAGCTGAACGCGTTGAGCCTCGGAAAAGCCATGTCTCGCGCCCCGATCATCAATGGGACAAGATAGTTCGCAAATCCAAAGAGAACTGGCATGATGACGAAGAAAATCATGGTCGTGCCGTGCATCGTGAACATGCGATTGAAGACTTGCGGCGAAACAAAGTTGTTGTGCGAATGCATCAGCTGGATACGGATGATGAGTGCTTCGATTCCAGCGACGATGAGCAAGAGCAGAGCATAGATAATGTAGAGAATGCCTAGCCGCTTGTGATCAACGGTAGTCAACCACTCGTGAAGAGTATCGACCCATGGCTTCTCTTCAAGCCGCACGCCAGAAATCGTGATCGCATTCATCGACATAACGGGGGCAAATTCGCTTTAGCGAAGCGTTTCCATGTAATTCACAATGGCGTCCAGGTCCGCATCGCTCAACTTCATGGCCGGCATCAGCGAGCCGGGTTTGATGGCATTTGGGTTCTGGATCCAGAGACGGAGGTTCTCTGATGTATTTTCGGTTGCACCGGAGGCGATGGTAGTACGGCTCATCAAATGCGTCAGGTCTGGGCCAAAGCGTCCATCAGCAGGTGTTCCCGCTACGGCGTGGCAGTTGATACACGCAGTGCTTTCGAAAGCACCCCTGCCGGCGCGCACGCTTGCGTCCTGAATCGCAGGTTGTTGCTGCGCGCGTACCCACGCGGCAAAATCCCTGGGACTATCCACAAAGACGCGCAAAAGCATCTTGGCATGCTGTGTCCCGCAGTACTGTGCGCACTGGCCGAGAAAGATTCCTATACGCTGCGGGTCCATCCACATCCTGTTCGGGTGGTTCGGAACAAGATCTGTCTTGCCTGCCAGCTCCGGGACCCAGAAACTGTGGTCGGTGTCGGCGGAAAGCAACTTCAAAAACGTGGGGGTCGGATTCGCAGGATCACTCACCGGAATGTGCAGTTCGTTTGCTGTCACGATGCCCAGCTTCGGGTATCGAAATTCCCACCAGTATTGGTGTCCGATGACGATAACGTCTATGGCTGTCGCAGATTCTGGAGCATCCTGAATCGCATGGATCACTCGCGCCGTTGCCAGATACAGAACAACCACAATCAGAATCGGGATGATCGTCCACGCCAGCTCAATCTGGGTACTCCCATACACCTGAGCCGGCTCGCTGCCCGCATCCGTGCCTCTACGACGGAACTTAATGATGGCGTAAATCAGCAACGTAAAGACGACGCCAAAAATGATGCCCGTGATGGCGAGCACAAACACGGACAGGTCAGCAATTGACTTCGCGGGCGTTGACGCAGGAGTAAAGATGTTCGTCGAGCTCTCGGACGAATCCCCAGGCGCGCTTGCGGTAACAGAAGCAGCGGACAAAAAGGCAAAGAGCAAGGTGTGCAGTGCCGTCCGTAACTTCGAGAATTTCATTTGCCGAATCAACTTGCCCGGGAATGCCATCAACTTGGAGCGTCAGCCTGTATATCTCGTCGGCGCGAACCCCATACATGCACCCGCGGGAATGAGCGTGCAAGACTTGTGCCAGTCAGTCCGCTTGACGATGTCGCTAAGTGATTCGGATTGAGTCCGGGAACACGGATACTTGACAGCTTGGCGATCAGTCAACGTCATCATTTCGACGCCCGTCACTCGATTGTCGCTAGACCAAGCAGCTACACACTTGGAGGTGCATGGGGGTGGCCTGATTGTCAACGAAGGCGAATCTGGATTTCTTTCGGGGATGGAGAAATCGAGACCGCACAGCGGGCTGGCATTGCCATGCCCGGCTATCAACGGCCTGGACAAACAAGGGATGGGTGTCAGCCCGATGACGCAACTTGAGGCCAGGGATTGTCGCGGGACCGGGATCCTAGCTATCGAACTTACTGCATTCATTAAAGTTCCGACTATCCGCCGGTGCACGTTTTGGTACGTGGAATGCTCTGATGCTAAGCGGTCACACGATCAGAGTCTCTGGCCTGAACCACAGAGCTAGGACCTTTGGAACGCACTGTGTCAATAGCTTGAGCGAGGGTCCTTTCATGTCGGCTCCGGAGGGCCTGTATGCGGGGTAGACCAGAAAAGGTGGTGGGCCATGGAACCTCTTTATTACACGGTTGAGCGTGTTTGCTCGCCGTGTGGGGTCCGAAAATCAATGCTGCTCCGGTTGACGTATCGGCGCGAATGGCGTCCCGAACTTGGACAGTGGTGCGACTTCTTGGTATCCCAGGTTGAACTGTCGCTGGTTGCCGTATAGGCTGCCGGGTTGTCAGGCTACCACACAAGTTCATCAGTGATTTCATTTCACATCACACGGACGTAAGCACAACGCCTGCCAGTGCACTGCTACAGGGATAGGCCACTCTTTCGCAAGCCGAGCACAGGCATGGGTCTGAGGTGAAAGGCATCTTTGAACGCCGGACGAAGTCTCGAGGCCTATCACATGGAACCTGCCGCCTTGCGAGGCCGGTAGCAGCAATAAGAACAATGAAATTTTCGAGAGCCAATTCATACCAACGACCCTGGCTGATGCTTTCGATCGTGACTGTCACGGTTGGTATTGCTTCAGGGCTTGGCGGGATGGGACTCGGCCTATTACTGCGGCTTGTCGAGCACATCACGTATGGCTACAGCTTGCATACGATTAGGAGCGGGGAGAGTTTCCTCCAGGGAGTCACAGCGGCTTCTGATTTGCGGCGCTTCCTGGCGCTGTCTGCTTGTGGTGCAGTGGCGGGAGTTGGCTGGTGGCTACTCTATCGATTTGGAAAATCTCTGGTTTCGATCAGCCAGGCAGTTCGAGAGGACGGTCCCCGTATGCCGTCTCTGGCGACCATCGTTCATGCTGTCCTCCAGATTGTGACGGTGGGACTCGGCTCGCCCCTTGGCCGCGAAGTCGCACCACGCGAATTCGGCGCGGTTCTGGCAACGCGGTTGTCTGAGCGCACCGATTTGAGTCCGGAATACACTCGAATCATGATTGCGTGCGGCGCCGGGGCTGGTTTGGCCGCCGTCTACAACGTCCCGCTGGGTGGAACACTTTTTACCCTTGAAGTATTGCTGGGAACGTTCAACTTTTCAGCTTTGATACCCGCACTGACGACCTCTGTCATCGCGACTGTGGTCGCGTGGCTTGGGCTAGGCAACGCACCTCAATACGTGATTCCGCCGCTCGCAAGCTCGACTTCTCTCATCGCTTGGTCAATTCCTATGGGACCGGTCTTTGGATTGGCAGCCTATTTATTTGTATGGGCGACTGGAGCAGCCCGCATGCATGCTCCGAAAGACTGGCGTCTGCCTGCCTGGTGTGCTGTGGTTTTTCCGATAATCGGCCTGCTAGCGATTCGATTTCCGCAACTGCTCGGCAACGGAAAGGGATTGGCGCAGGCTGGATTTGAAAACGATGTTGGTCTTGGGCTTGCGGCAATGCTCCTGTTGCTCAGGTTACTGGTCATAATAGGCGCCCTCCGCGCAGGTGCGACCGGTGGTTTGCTTACGCCAGGTCTGAGTATCGGCGGGCTGTTGGGAATCATTTCCGGTAGCCTTTGGAATCACGGATGGCCTTCAGGATCTTTGGGCGCCTTCGCCATCGTAGGGAGCGCCGCGTTTCTGGCGTCATCGATGAAAATGCCGCTTACAGCAATTGTCCTCACACTCGAGTTCACCCGCGCTGGACACGATTTCCTGGTTCCAATTTCGCTTGCCGTCGCAGGCTCTTTCTCCGTTTTCCATTTGTGTACGCAGCACGCTTTTGGGCGAAGACAGAAAGCTACGACCGCCGACCCTCCAGCAGTCAGTCCTCAAGCGGTTCCGGTTGAGGTTCTGGACTGAATACTACAGAAACGATGCACAATCCTCTTTCGTCGAGCACCGAACCCTCGGTCACGTTTAGTCGGAAATTGCGTCGCGTATTGGCGTCGTGCTTAAGACAGCTTGCGAGCAAGGAGCATCTTACGAGGCCCTGCTCTTCGAATCGATGGGGCGCCATCAATCATGACCGCAGGCAGAAGAATGAGTCTCTTTGTGTACGATAACGACTATCCTGAAGCGACGCGGCTCTTCTCTGCGACAACTTCCTGGTCACCTAGTTCAGATGCCCTGCAACGGACATACTCTCTAAGGCAAGTAGTACCGGAAAGAGCTCATCACAATGCTTTCGTTGCCTGTAGGTTGCTGGCCACCCAATCCAGCCCATGCGCTTCTTTGGGTATACGAATAGGACATGCCAATAGCGACGGTTCCCACGGGTCCTTTATAAAAGCGGTGCCAGAAACCAGCTTCGATCTGCCATAAACTGCGGTTCTGAGCCTGGCAGGGGTTAGTACCGGGAACCTCTAATTGGCATCCGGAATTTCTGTTCAGCACGGAACCGTAGCCAACCGGAAGACCGGCAGTGTTCAGATAGGCCGTGCGGCTGTAATACTCGTCTCCCCCGTACAGATAAAGATCCCAGCGCAATCCGGGATGCGCCTCGAGGCCAGCCATTGTCTGCAAAGTGCGAATCGGAACAATCGTGCCGTTGGGTCGCAACGTTACGTCTGCGCCTAGGCCGGACGCGTAGCGGCCAATACCGTCGCCTGCCAGACCCTCGGCGATTGCGTCCAGTTTCTTCGTGACCGGCAAGACAGCGGCAATTCCTAAGCCGCCGCCATCCGTGTAGTTGTTGTGCCCGCTCACGCGATCACGGAAAAATCGTCCGAGCGCTTTGATTTCGTAGTGACCCCAACCGGGTTCGAAAGCTAGTTTTCCAATTAAGTCCGGAGCCAAGTCCGTGGAGACTCCATTCGCACCCGGCGTATTGAATAGCGTGAAGCCACTGCCGGGGGTGGTCGCATTGGTGCTGTCATTAAAGCCGAAGACATTTGGTGGAGGATTGGTAACGCTGAGAGCCGTTTCTGGGTTTTCAACGGAGAAGGCCGCGTACACTCTGTCGTTAAACTTCTTGGTGGCGCGAATCGACCATTGGCGCGCCCAGTTGTATCCGACGACGTACTGTAAGTCGATAGTATTGGGCGCCCACTCCTGGCGGAGAGCCAAACCGCTGCGATTCGTGGTTAGCAAGCTCCAGGTTTGTCCACCTGAAATGGAGAAGCCGTTGTTAAACTCCACTTGGCCCCACAATTGGCGTGAGCGTGGCTGAAAACTGTTGCTCTCGAGTTCGTTTGCGGTCGGGGCTGCTCCTTCAAAGTCGAATTCGGCGTAACCTGACGCTTTCCAATGGCTTACTTTGCCTTCCGCCAGAAAAGAGATACGAGTTTCGCGTCCGGTACCACGGAACTCACTAAGGCTGGCGTTTGCAGTCTCAGAAAAGGGTATGTTGCCGAAAGTACTGATCGCATCCGCATTTTCGTTGTGCGTGCGATATATTCCGGTCGCGTCCAAAAAGCCGCCTGGCGTGAGGGTAATTCCGCGGAAACGAATGGTGAGCGGTTGATCTGAATTCGCCCTCGGGTTGTCGCCGCCAGTAGCCGAACTGGCAACTTGCTTTGAAGGCGTACTGTCTCCAGACAATTGCGCTGTGCTGTCGATGGTTTGTCCACTACGATGCTGATCAACTTGCTGCTGCAGTTTCTGTACAGCATCGAGAAGCTGTTGCACGCGCTCGTGTTCTGCTTGTAACTGCGCCTTGAGTTCGTTTACTTGCTGCTGTTCCGTTGTCGCATTCTGTGCCTCAGCTGTCGCGACAATAAAAAGCATGAAAAAGAGCACAGTGACTCTGGTCATCGATGGGTTCTCCAAATCTTCGTAGTTACGCCTTGGAGTTTGAGAGCTAATCACTGTTTCATTTGCAAAATCTGTGCCAGTCGGGAAGCCGCAGTCCAGCGCATGCGCCCAGTGTGTTTTGAAGAGAGTAAAAGATCTTGTTCTACTGATTGGAATGAATCGGCTCGTTTGTGTCCGCCTCTCGACACGATATGTCGGCATCGTGACTTCCTCCGGACTAGCCAACGATGGACAAAGCAAAGATGGAGACAACACGCTCAATGTGGACCCGGCCCTCGAAACCAACGTCTTAGTGTGGATGGAGCAAAAGGAGGTTGCAGGCGCCCGTGTGGAAGGTCCTGCGATTGCTTGCTTCAGCCACTCACTTCATCGAAATGTTCACGAGTGTCGTCAAAGCACTAAGTGCGGTGTTGTGCCCTTGACGTTTTCGACCATGGGTCTTGGGTCTCTCGTCTCGCTTGCAAGGTTCAGGACCGATCGCTTGGGCCGAGTTTCTGAAGGACGCAAAGGGGTTACTCGATCCAGGTTAACGATTTTGGGCGGGTTAGCATCGGCCCGCCTGGTCTAGATCTGGATGGCGTGATCGTGACCGCAAATTGACTATCCGACGGCAAGACTCGTAGAGCGCCCCACCCGGCCTTATTAATGCCGATGGATTTATTGATCTGTCATCTGTTTGAGGTTTTCGATTGAGTGGAAGGAGATTTGCATGGGGTTAGTCGCAGAGTGGGAGGCAAAATGGAGACACAAGCATTCACCTTCGCGGCTTCACGGTTCGTGCCAGTGGCGGTCGGGTTCTTCGGCCTTGGCACCGGTTATTTCATTTGGGGCGGGCAAGCCCTGTTTGGTTTTCCGAAGGCAAGCCCGGAAGTAAACAGAACTATGGGTATGTGGGGTTTTTGGATGCCCGGTTTCATGCAGTTCATCACCGGTGTCTACCTTTTGATTGGACTAACATGGTTTAACGTCTTCGGAAATGTCGCTCCTTTATATATGGCCGGTCTCGCTTTCACTGCCTACGGCATCCATTGGTTTGCGATGGCCCATCGCCGCTACATCGATGCGAGCTCACAGCCGGATGGCTGGATGGCTATCGCGTTCCTCTTTATCAGCATTTTGGGGGTCGACGTTTTCCGGCGTGCGGGTGATATTCCCGTGATGATTATCTTCGTTGGTTTGACCCTGATCTACGCCGTGGAGATTCCCACACGCTTGCTCTCATGGAGTCCTGGTGGCCGCCTCGTGGGTCTGCTTCAGTTCGTCACCGGAATCTGGCTTATGTACTGCACTTACGCTATCACTGTGGACTTAGCACTCGGCGCCAGAGCGTGGGTGTAGGTTCAGGAGAGCGGCTCGTGCGCTACGGGATCGTCACTGCCATGACGATCTACAGCGGTCATTCAACCAGAAAGCCTCTCGCCGACTTAACCGATTAACAAGAAGGATTTCGCAACTGCTTAAGCGCTTGGAGAGGGGGCTCTGAGATCCGATTGCTACGTTTCACAAAAAGAGAGGATCAAGATGATGCTGGATTGGAATGGCTATCGTCAACAAGTAATCGAGACGGTTGGAAAGATTGCACGGCTGAGTCCGGATACCGTAAAGGGCTACAGCACTTTGAGCGCAGCAGGAGCAAAGACGAACCACCTCGACTCGAAAACCCGAGACTGATAACCCTGGCCGTTGCGATAACGCGGCGATGTGACGGTTGCATTACGGTGCATACGGATGCGGCAATAAAGCAGGGCGCGTCCAGAGAAGAGATCGCTGAGGCCCTCGGTGTGGCGGTCTCCGTTAATGCGGGCGCTGCGCTAGTCTACTCGGCGCGCGTGATCGACGCATATGAGGTGAATACCGGATCAGCCGTGGCGACGAAGTGATTTTGAGGTAACCGATGCAGCATCGTTGCTCAACCGTTGGTCGGTGTTGGGGGTTCAGTGAGCTGGGGACGTGAGAGCTCAGGAGGCGCAGCAAATAGCGTGTTCACTTAAGTCACGCTTTGTAATCCAGTGCTTACTCCATTAATAGCGACAACCCTGAGTCGTCATCATCGAAAATGGTAACCAGCTGCTCGCCGATTGACACATCTGTCCAATGGCTGACACCTGAATCCAGGGGGGTCCCGCGTCAGCCAACGATCTATCTGATGCAAGCGGGGGGTCCTGTGGCTTTGAAGCAAGAATAACAGGCCGAATGACAAACGATGAGCGGACGATCGGACTGGCAACACGAGTGCATCCCTACGGTCTGCGCCGTGCGCTGGCGGTCCAGAGCACGAACGTAGCGTGTACGGCAAAATGCACACACCCGCTACGTACCGCGCTGCTGCTTCTGGGAAAACTCAGCCGATTTGAGAGGAGATTACGTAATGGAGCGGAAAGAAACTAAGAAATGCGCACATATCCCCTGCCAATGCGACGTAGCAGATGGGCAGGAATATTGCGGAGAGAGTTGTCAGTTCGCCGGTAGCGAAGAAGTCGAAATCGCGTGCCAGTGCGATCATCCGCCATGTCCGCTCGTTGCGTGAGCCGAGCCTCTTTTGAATGGCTGCATGCAGCCAAGAGTGATTGCATTTTCTGCAACTGCACAGGATGGACTTATGAAGATCAAGGATTTAGTGACTCGTTGGCCTGTGGTGCAACAAATCTTGACGCGCGGCGACGGCATGCATGCAGATGCCCTGAGCGAGCGAACCCGCAATCTCACTCCCAAGCATCATGGGGCTGAAGTTGCACACTCGGTATGTCCTTATTGTGCCGTAGGCTGCGGCCAGCTTGTGTATCACAAAGACGGAAAGATGATTTCCATCGAAGGCGATCCGCAATCGCCAATTTCACGCGGACGCCTCTGCCCGAAGGGTTCAGACAGCTTCGAGCTGCTCACGCATGCCGGGCGGGAAACGCGAGTGAAATATCGCAGACCATACTCTACCAAGTGGGAAGAACTTGACCTGGAAAATGCCATGGACATGATCGCGGACCGGGTGTGGGAATCACGCGAGCGCACGTTTGTGGAAGAGGAAAATGGCGAAACCGTGATGCACACCACGGCCGTCGCCCATCTGGGCGGTGCGACTCTCGACAATGAAGAGAACTATCTGATCAAAAAACTGTTTGCCGCCGGGCTGGGCATGGTCTGCATCAGCAATCAGGCTCGTATATGACACAGCTCGACCGTGCCCGGTCTGGGCACGACCTTCGGACGGGGCGGCGCCACCACTGCATTGCCGGACCTGATGAATGCTGACGCCATCCTTATTATGGGCTCGAATATGGCGGAGAACCACCCCGTAGGTTTTCAGTGGGTGATGGAAGCGAAAGAACACGGTACGAAGATCCTTCATGTGGATCCGCGCTTCAGCCGCACTTCGGCCGTTGCTGATATCTGGGCTCCGTTGCGCGCCGGTTCCGACATTGTGTTTCTCGGTAGTCTGGTCAATTACGTTCTGCAGAATGGTAAAGAGTTCCGCGAGTACGTCGTGAACTACACGAATGCCCCGATCATCATTGGGGAAAATTTCCAGGACACTGAGGATCTGGATGGAGTGTTCTCCGGTTGGGATCCCGAACGACGGATGTATGACCCGCAAAGCTGGGCGTATGCGCACTGCGGGCCAAAACCAGATGGCGACGAACATTTTGCTCACGGTGGTCACGCAAAAGATTCGGGATGCATCACCGTTCCTGACCTTACTTCATGTGACCGTGATGACACGCTGCAACATCCGCGATGCGTGTATCAGATCCTGAGGCGGCACTTTGCCCGCTACACGCCAGAGATGGTGGAACGCACGTGCGGAACGCCGAAGGATCTGTTTCTGAAAATCGCTGAGACATTTTGTTCTGCTTCAGGCCCGGAGAAGACCGGGAGCATGTGCTACGCGGTGGGCTGGACGCAACACTCGAACGGCGTGCAGATCATCCGCACGGCGGCAATTCTGCAGCTCCTGCTGGGAAATATTGGACGCCCAGGAGGCGGCATTATGGCATTGCGCGGGCACGCTTCCATTCAGGGATCGACCGACATCCCGACTCTTTACGACATTTTGCCGGGATACCTGCCTATGCCGAAGTTGGGCGTGAATTCGCATGATTTGGCCACGTACTACAGCAAGCATCGTGACAAGACCGGCTGGTGGTGGAACATCGATAAGTACATCGTCAGCCTGCTCAAGGCCTATTACGGAGAGGCCGCAACAAAAGATAACGACTGGGGATTTAAGTGGCTGCCACGGACAACCGGCGATCACTCTCATCAGGGCTACTTTCTCGACATGATGGACGGTAAGGTCGAAGGTCTGTTTGTCATGGGACAAAATCCGGCCACCGCCGGTCCACATGCCAGGCTCGAGCGCAAGGCGCTCGCGAAATTGAAATGGCTCGTCGTGCGAGACCTGGTTGAACTGGAGACCGCATCCTTCTGGTATGACTCTCCCGAAATAGAACGCGGCGAGCTTCGTACCGAGGAAATCGGCACCGAGGTCTTCTTCCTGCCTGCCGCTGGCCATGCCGAAAAGGATGGCTGTTTCACCAACACGCAGCGTCTAGTGCAGTGGCATGAAAAAGCCGTCGATCCGCCAGGCGATGCGCGCGGCGAAGTCTGGTTTATGTATCACCTCGGCCGCCGCTTGAAAGAAAAGGGGAGGCTTGATCCAAGGCCCCGCAACGCCGGACTGAACGCGCTGACTTGGGATTACACACTTGAAGGCGAGATCCAGGAGCCCAGCGTCGCTGAAATTCTGCAGGAGATCAACGGCCGCACGGTTGCAGGCCGCACTCTGGTCAAAGGTTTCACCGAGCTTAAGGCGGACGGCTCAACCGACTGCGGCTGTTGGATCTATTCCGGAATCTTTCCTGCTCCCAACAACAACATCGCCAACAGCCGCAATTCACGTGACTTTTATGGACACGGCTGGGCGTTTTCCTGGCCTGCGGATCGTCGGATTCTTTATAACCGCGCATCCGCGCGACCCGATGGACGGCCATGGAGCGAGCGCAAAAAGCTAATTTGGTGGGACGAGGCCCAGAAGACGTGGATTGGTTTTGACGTTCCCGACTTCAATGTGACGAAACCACCTGACTACAAGCCGCCCGCAGGCGCTGAAGGCGACGCTGCGCTTGCCGGCGATTGCCCCTTCATCCTGCATCCCGACGGCTTGGGCTGGATCTGGGCGCCGGTTGGTTTGGCAGACGGTCCGTTGCCTGCTCATTACGAGCCGTGGGAATCGCCGGTGCGCAATCCACTTTATCCGCAACAGCAGCACAATCCGCCAGCCATGTCGAAACAGCGTCCTGACAACCAGTACGCCGATTCACCCGACGAACGTTTTCCATACGTCTTTACGACCTACAGGCTGACGGAGCACCACACCTCGGGAGCGATGTCGCGGATGCTTCCTCATTTGGCAGAACTCCAACCGGAATTTTTTGCTGAAATATCGCCCGAAGTCGCCGCGGAGCGAGGGATTGAGAACGGCGGTTGGATGACCATCATAGGTATGCGCGGCATCATTGAAGCGCGCGCTCTTGTGACCCCTCGCATGCAGCCATTGATTGTCGACGGCAAGAAGGTGCACCAAGTCGGTTTGCCCTATCACTGGGGATACCGAGGTTTGGTCAAAGGCGACTCAGCCAACGATCTCCTCTCTATCTCGGAAGAGCCGAACGTGCGCATTATGGAAAGCAAGGGACTACTCTGCAATGTTTTCGCCGGACGCCGCGCCCAAGGCAAACAGGCACTGGAACAGATGGAGGCACAGATCCGGAGGCAATCATGGCAGTGAGCGCGTTCCTCACCGATGCGACCCTATGCATCGGATGTAAGGCCTGCGAAGTTGCCTGCAAAGAATGGAACCAGGTTCCCGCCGACGGCTTCACGTTCACCGGCAATTCATACGACAACACCAATGCTCTCGGAGCCTCGACCTGGCGGCATGTCATGTTCCTGGAGCAACCCCTGACGCTGGGGCCGCAGATCACCGGAACAGAAGAGCCGTTTCGTTGGCAATTCTTATCCGATGTCTGCAAGCACTGCGAGAACGCTGGATGTTTGGAAGCATGTCCGACAGGTGCAATCATTCGGACCGAACTTGAAACCGTGTATGTCCAACCTGATGTGTGCAACGGTTGCGGCTATTGTGTGGTTTCGTGCCCTTTTGGAGTTGTCGACAAAAATCATGAAGTAGGAACAGCTTTCAAGTGCACGTTTTGTTATGACCGCCAACGAGAAGGGCTAATACCAGCTTGTGCCAAGGCCTGTCCAACCCAGTCAATTCGATTTGGCGGGATCGATGACTTGCGGCAGCAGGCACAGAGGCGCGTAGAACAACTGAAAGAGCGCGGCTACAGCGATGCGCGGATCTATGACCCCCAAGACACGAGCGTTGCGGGCACTCACGCGATCTTTGTAATTCTTGGCGAGCCGGAGACCTATAACTTTCCACCCGCTCCCGAGGTGCCGACCGTTCACATGAAATCAGCCTGGACCGCGGCGCTGCTTTCGGCGCTCGTCGTGGTGCTGGTAGTATGCCTGGCTTTCGCACTATAGCTGGATAAAGACTGCTTTCGCGTGAATCTAGAAAGGTTGTGGAGTATGGCTGCGAACCCGCACATCACTGAAGATCGACTAGACGCTCTAAGAGACGAAGCAGCGCGAACCGGGAAAGTGCAAGGCGGCGGCATCGTACCGATTGCGGGCCCTCTTCCAAAACCAGCTCTGGCGACTAGCTACAACGGCAATCCTGTGCTAAAGGCGCCAACGTGGACGTGGCAAGTCCCCTTGTATTTCTTTGTAGGCGGAGTTGCTGGTGTTTCCGCAGTGATCGCCCTTGTCGCTCATGTGATTGGCAATGCTGGATTGGTGCGCGCCGCATTATTGGTAGGGTTTGCTGGAGCGTTGATCTCGCCACCTTTGCTCATCGCAGATTTGGGCCGTCCTGCAAGGTTCCTGAACATGCTGCGTGTGTTCAAGCTCGGGTCGGCTATGTCAGTTGGAGCCTGGACCCTAGTGGGATTTTCATCCACAATAGGTTTGGCAGTTGTTTGCCACGAATTGATCCTTGCGGGATACGAAAACGGCTTCCTGCTTGTGGTCGAATGGTTGTCCGAAATTCTCGCGGCATTCGCTGGACTGATTTTAGCCAGTTACACTTCGGTCCTTTTAAGCGTTACCGCAATTCCGGTCTGGTCTGAGAACCGCAAGCTGGTGCCGGCTGTTTTCCTTACTGGAGCCTTGGGCTCGGCTGCCGCCATCCTGGAGCTCCTTGGTTTCGTTATCCCAGCTACTCAGTTCATCGGACTTGTCGCAAGCGCAGTGGAAATAGTAATCGCGATCATCATCGAATTTCGCGACCGATATGTTGATCGTCCACTGCGTGATGGAGCGGTTGGTTGGCTGGCTCGTGGCGGAGCTGTTCTGGCCGGGCCCACGTCGTTGTTATTCAGAGCTTTCTGGGGCCACGGCCCCGGACTTCGCTACACTGCAGCGTTGTGTTTCGTTACCGGCGCTCTGATCGCCCGTTATGCCTGGATCGCGGCCGGACGGGTTTCTTCACGCGATCCGCAGGCGCTTTTTCAAACTCAACGATGAGCTTAGCGCAACGCCAGCCATATAAAAGGCGGGACGTCTCAAACAAAAAAAGGAGACATACGTGTTACCTAAGTTGTGGATTGCATTCCTGGTGCTCGCGGCGGGCATGATGACGATGGCGGCTGCTCAAACCAGGAAACAGAACGACGCGCCAACATCTGGGTGGACCTATCCTGTAATTAAAGATTACGGGCGCGCATGGCCGCTGCCCCGTGCTACAGTCCAGCCGCAACAGGGGCACACGTACAAGGTGATCCTTGGCCTGTCGAAAGAATCTGCAGATCCGAATGAAGTACTTGACGGCCTCGCGCATACCGCGCGGCTGTTCAACGTCTTCGCGGCGGACAGAGTGCCACCAAAAAACTTGAAAGTGGTCGCCATATGCCACGATTCAGCCGGCTACGCCGCGATGAGCAATCGTTCTGGTTACTCATCAGAATGACGGTTACGCCTTGATGCCGTTTTAACAGGAGCCAGAGAAGAAATCGATGTCTGACACCCGCCTATACAGACAGCCCAAATTTCGTCACGTGACCGTCTCACAAACGTGCTAATCTCAGGGGCCGCAGCACATCCGCTGGTCGAATGATCGCCGGAACGTATAACACGGGCTTAGTTGTCCTTTCTGTCCTCATTGCGATCGTAGCATCGTATGCTGCTTTCAATTTAGGAGAACGAGTCTCGGCTTCCAGTGGCCAGCGGCGCTGGGCATGGCTCACCAGCGGAGCCATCGCCATGGGCTTCGCAATTTGGTCCATGCACTACGTGGGCATGCTGGCGTTTGTCCTTCCCGTGCCCGTGCTCTACCACGTACCGACCGTTATCTTATCCCTGCTTGCGGCCGTGCCCGGCGCGGCGGTAGCGCTCTACATCGTAAGCAAGAAAACGATGCACCGCGTTAATACTGCCATTGCCGGCTTGTGTCTCGGCGGCGCTATCGTCGCCATGCACTATATCGGAATGGCGGCGATGCGCTCAACCGCCATGAACCACTATAGGCTGAGTCTGGTCATCTTGTCCGTAGTAGTTGCCATCACCTTCTCATCAGTAGCCGCGTGGCTTGCGTTCAGATTCGGTAGATTCCACCCAGGGCTTACGTGGACCAAGATTAGTGGCGCATCGCTGATGGGCCTGGGTATTGCCAGCATGCATTACACGGCGATGGCCGCTGCATATTTTGTGCCTGGCCACACCCCTCCGATTCGGCATACGGTCGAAGTTTCGATGCTAGGCGCCTTCGGGATCGGAATGACTACGCTTCTATTGCTCGGCACGGTCCTAGTGACCTTGTGGTGGGACCGCCGGCTTGCAAATGAGCGCCTACTCCAAGAGGCTGCCCGGCGAAGCGAACAGGAGCTTCGCGACGTAATCAATACCGTTCCGGCACATGCCTGGAGCGCCCTACCCGACGGCAACATCGCGTTCGTCAATCAGCGCTGGCAACAGTTTATCGGTTTGCCTCCGGAGGACGCATTGGGATGGAATTGGGAAGTCGTTCTTCATCCCGATGACCGCGCCAAGTTCGTTGCCGATTGGCGTGCAGCGCTGAAGAGCGGGCAACCGATGGAGACCGAAGTGCGGGTTCGGCGTGCGGATGGAGAATATCGGTGCTTGCTCGTCCGCAACGTGCCGCTGCGGAATGAATTAGGATACATCATCAAATGGTATGGAACTGGTCTCGATATCGAGGACCGCAAACGCACTGAATCGCTACTCGCCGGGGAGAAGCGGGTCCTCGAGATGCTGGCGAAGGGCAATTCACTCGCTGAAATACTTGACGCCCTGTGCCGTCTCGTGGAGGAACAAGCCAGCGGCGTTCTGGCCTCCATCTTGTTGCTGGATGGCGATCGGTTGCGGCATGGTGGCGCGCCTAGCCTCCCAAAGGCCTACATGGATGCCATTGATGGGGCTGTGATTGGTCCGTCAGCGGGTTCTTGTGGGACAGCCGCGTACCGTGGCGAACAGGTGATTGTGGAGGACATAGCAACCGATCCCTTGTGGGTGGATTTTCGCGACTTGGCTTTGCCACATTCGTTCCGTGCCTGTTGGTCCAGCCCGGTCTTCTCGTCACAAGGCAAGGTGATCGCGACGTTCGCCATGTATTATCGCGAGCCGAAGCGCCCGAGCCCCCGTGACCAGGAGATCATAGAGCAAATCACGCACCTAGCAGGTGTTGCAATTGAACGTAAGCTCACGCAGGAAGCCCTGCGCCGCAGTGAAGCTTATCTGGCGGAAGCGCAGAAGCTGACTCGCACCGGCAGTTGGGTTTGGGACGTCAAGACAAGGCAGGCAACTTATCTCTCCGACGAATGGTATCGCATCTATGGCCTTGAACCTGGGAGCAATGCGCGTGCCTGGGAACAGCGGTTGCAGCGCATTCATCCGGAGGACAGAAGCAAGTGGCAAGAGGCGCTCAATCGGGCAATCAGTGAGAAATCAGATTACGAATTCGAATACCGCCTTCTCCTTCCGCACGGCCTGACCAAATACGCTCACGTTGTGGGGCATCCGGTTCTCAATGCTTCCGGAGAGGTCGTGCAATTTATGGGTACTGTGACAGACATCACGGAACGCAAGCAGGCTGAACAAGCCCTGCGTCGCAGTGAGGCTTATCTGGCGGAAGCACAGAGGCTGACGCACACAGGCAGTTGGGCCAGGGACTTCTCCACCTACAATGTGCGGTACTGGTCCGAGGAAACGTTCCGTATTCTTGGATTAGATCCTCAACAAGGCGTTCCTGAGGGTGACTATACGTTTCGACTAATGCATCCGGAAGATCGCGATAGGGTTGAGGAATTACGGAAAAAAGCGATGCACGAGAAAGTCGAGTTTGCGACGGATTACAGAATTGTGCTGCCCGATGGAACTCTAAAGCACCTCCACGTCATAGGACATCCGGTCTTCGATGAATCTGGAGAGGTCCACGAATACGTCGGCACGGTAGTGGATATCACGGAACGCAAGCGGGCTGAAGAAGAGCGCCAGAGATTGCAGCAGCTCGAAGCAGATCTCGCCCACATCGACCGCGTGAGCATGATGGGCGAGTTGGCCGCCTCACTGGCTCACGAGATCAAACAGCCTATCGCTGCCGCACTCATGAACGCCAAAACGTGCATGCGGTGGCTAATGCGTGATACACCGGATGTCGCAGAAGCACGCGAGGCCTCGTCGAGAATGGTCAACGACACAACGCGTGCCGCCGAGATCATTGACAGGGTTCGCTCGCTTTACAGGCGAGATACATCGAAACGGGAGCTGCTCGATCTGAACGAAATTATTCGAGAAATGATTATTCTGCTGCACGACAAAGTTAGTCGGACTTCTATTTCGATTCATAGCGACCTGGACCCAGGGCTTCCCCCCATCACAGCAGATCGTGTCCAACTGCAGCAGGTGCTGCTGAACCTCATGCTGAACGGTATCGAAGCCATGAAAGATGTGAGTGGTGAACTGACCATCGGGTCTCAGCGGACGCCGGATGGCCAACTGCAGATTTCCGTGACCGATTCGGGGATAGGAATCACTTCTGAGCAAGCTAACAAGATTTTCGAGGCGTTCTTCACCACGAAGCCCCAGGGCACTGGCATGGGACTATCGATCAGCCGGAAGATTATCGAGTCGCACGGTGGGCGTATATGGGCAAGCGCCCATTCCGGACGGGGTACGACATTTCAGTTCACACTTCCCGCCGATGTGACGGCCTCCTCATCATCCGCCGCCTAGTGTGGTGGAAACCAACGCAATCGCTCAGGGCCAATTGGAGTGCGTCGTGGCCGGGCTCTCTCGGAGGATTGTCTTGGTTAGGGATTTGCTTGGACAAGTTCCGACAGTGGCTAGCTACGTTGCTCCATTCTGTTTCGTTGCTGGTTGAATTGCCGGTGTTCTGACACGATCCGGAACCACTCACTTCAAATCCATCGAGTAAGTCAAAAACAGCGGTTCATGCTGCTTTATCGTGAATCCACGTAAGTGCTCGTCCAGCCGCTGGAAGGCCGATAGTCGTCATCGAAAGTAAGACTACGTGCTCCATCTCTTCTGCGGTCACTCCGGCCTCGGCCGCGTGCCGCACCTCCGAGTGTGTTCCGCCTTCAGTGCCCGCCCCGACAGCGATAGCCAACTTCACTAACCTGCGAGTCTTCTTGTCCAACGGGCCAGCATCGTGGCACGCCTGAGCCAGACTAGTAAATGCCTGCCAGATCTCTGGGTGCTTGGTTCGGATCTGTTCCGCCGCAGCAGATGGTTTGGGCACCTTCGTCCTCCTCATTTCCGGTTTCCAGCTTAAGTTGTGAATTATAAGCACCGTCCGGGGCGAAACACGCGAACTTATTGCTGCACTGCTCAGCCGCCACTATGGGCTGAGATCGTCTCGTGTCTGGGAAGTGAAACCGTGAAGCGATGAGCAGCAACACCGGCAGGAAAAACTTCCTCGTGGTTGTAAAGGAGCTTCGGTCAAACGTAAGCGTTAAGCCAGGCTTAACGCTTACGGTCAAACAGCAATCAGCTGCCGCGTTACACTTGCTCCGTTTTGTCGCTTCCTCGTTCTTCCTCAATCCGCATTTGCAGATTTGAAGCTCCGAATCCCTTCGCCGATCCCCTTCCCGAGTTGCGGAAGTTTTTTCGGCCCGAACACCAGCAGGGCAATTCCGAAGATCACTAGCAAATGCATGGGTTGAAACAGTCCTTCAAGCATGCGTTCTCCTAAAAGCGCAGCCGCTTTAATCGTTAAGAAATGCAGATGCTGTGACGAGACAGTCCGCAGCATCTATCGCGGTCCAGTCCGAAACTGGAGTTTACTTAACAACCTGCCACCTGCGATCTGGCTTCCATGTAGTCATTGCTTTTGCCAAGGTCCTGGTTTGTGCCCCCAAATCCTTTTCGTACACCACGCCAGTGGCGGCGACAACGAACGTCATCACTCCCGATGACCGGTATTCGGCAGGATAGGCCACGACGATGAAACTCTCAGTGCGGGCTTTACCGTTTTTTAATTTTCCGAAATAGTATCCATGCAGAGGTTCCGAGGATTGCTGCTGGTTGGCTGGGCGTCCGCCGGAACCTACCACATCAGCATCGATTAGAGTCCGAGCGTATTGAACGGCCGCATCGTCACTGTTTGCTTCACCGTCCGAACCTTTCTTTGCCATCGTGGCAAGTCTCTGGCAAACCTCAATCGTACTCGCTTCGTTCTCCCCTACTCGACGGAACAGAACTTCCTTGCTGCCGGCATCGGCATCGAAGTACCACTTCCCGCCCTTCGAAACTAACGGAACCGTGAACGGCCAGTTTTCAGCGCCGATGTAAAGAAGAGTGGTCCCGTCCGGCTCCTCCACGAGGCGATGCATCTGCCGGTACTTTTCTACGAACAACTCGCGATCGTGTTGGTCGTCGAGGCTATCGCCGGCGGAGACCAGGTCCTTCCCCCCTCCGAGAACCTGCATGATGGCTTCTTCATTGTTGCCTTGCACAGCTGCAAATAGGGCCGCCGTCGCTTTTTCAGCCGACGGAAACGTGTCCTGGTTCGATTCAGCGACAGACAACCCAGCCGCTGATAGCAGAAACGCCAACAAACCCAGTAACAACAGCAGCAACGCAACCGAGCCTGCTGTCGGGAATCGACGCCAAGGGCTTTTCTTGGAACTATTGTTGATAATTCGCATAACCTTTTCTCCTCATTAGCTGAAAGCTCACACTGGTGAGAACTCACCTAGCTCTGGCTTCTTGGCCACCTTGGCCTGATTACCTCCGACCACCGCCTCCGTGAAATCCACCACCACCATGGAATCCACCGAAACTGCCCCCGTGAAATCCACCGACACTTGAGCGTCCGCCGGAGGAGAAGCTTCTCGCCATGCCTCCGTGATTAAAGCCGCTGAAGGCACCAGAATGCGTTCCAGCTTGCGGGCGAGTTGCGAATCGATGTCCAGCAAAACCCGATCTCCCATGATTGAAGTTATTTCGATTAATAAAGGTTCTGCTGTGGGAGATGTAAGTCGTGTGGTTGTAGATGATGGTTCGATGTCCCCAGTCAAATCCCCAGTGATGCCATCCCCAACCAAAGCCTCCAAAAAATCCCGGACCGAAACCCACTCCGAAGGCAACCCCTGGACCAGGGACGTACAACCCGGGATACCAGAACCAACCCGGCCATACGACCACCGGCGCGCCATACACAATCCACGGATCGTATGTTGGCACATAAACCACGTCCGGGCTGATGGGCTCAATGATGATTGTCTTGCGTTTTTTCTCTACCTTCTGTTGCGAATTGCTCTTGAGGTTGCCCGCCGCGTCGGCCCGTTGACGCATGACTTGGACAGCATCCATGACATCCTGTTGCTGGTTTACATAGGCGTCACCGAGCGACGAGGTCCAGGAAAGGTTCTTGTCCATATTTGCCAACACTGACGGAAATTCTGTCAATGCTTTGACACTTGAATCCCAGGGCTGCTTATCCACTTCGTCGGCGAGTTCTTTCCCTTGGAGATCTTTGTGATCTTGCAACCACCGATCCGCCTCCACCACTTGATCGGGATAGGTAGCGGCGGCAAGAACCTCGGCCGCTAACTCGTCGGGATACAGCGCAATTGGGGCAACCAACTGCTGCACCTGCTCCGGAGTCTGCCTCACGACCGGAGTGGGTGACTGCTGCTCCGTCTGCGTCTGATCGGCAAATCCTGCGGGGGAGCTCGCTATGAGCAACGAGCCTGACAGAATAAGCGCTAATACCTGCTTTATGAACATCGCAATTTCCTCCGGCTCCAACATCGAGCCTGTTCCTATCATTTCGGTACGGCATCCACTCAGGTCCTCACCGCGTGTCAGCTAGCAACTTTTTGGCCACAGCGGTTGGGGCTCTGAGTGGAGGTACGCTTGCAATTTACGAAGCCGCTCTGGGTGGAAAATGCTTAAACATTTTCTGAACATCTTTGTCGAGCTTCTTCGTATTTTTATCCGGATTACCTGATAGATTGCTGCTCGACGTTCCTCTCCAAATCAACTGTTTGGAGTTGCCGTCGAACATGCTTACGATCAGCGTGCCAACCTTGTAGTTGTCAACCGAAGTAGTCGACTCTCCAATGCCGCCGCCCCAGCGCCAGCCACCGAAACCGTCGTAGAAGGTGTCGTACTGCTGATGAACGGAAGTCTTCTCAACCGCCATTAGGGCAACGTCTCCGCCGGATGGCACTCGAGTCCAACCTTTGGCTGTTAACTCCTTGTCGATCGCATCCTTCACCCGCTCGTCCCAAATGGAGTTGGCGGTGCGAATCTTTGACCAGGAGTACGTCTTTACTTGCTTGAAGTTCACGGCATGGTCGTAATCGACTGCCACACGATCAGCAAAGACCGCTGTGGTCAGTGCCATCGCAAATAGAGGAATTGCCAGCATCTTTCCGAATTTCATATCGATCTCCTTTCAGTTTGCTTCCCGCTCCGCTGGCTCACGCTGGCCGCATATCAACGGCCAGCATGAGTGAAGCCAGCGCGCGACCTTACTCACCAGCGGCTTCTGCGCTGGGCATTAATTGGCTACCCACGAAGGTTTGCTGTCGAGCCTGAGCGATTTCCTGCTCTTGTTGCTTGGAGTAAACGAACTCGTGTCCAGTTAGGCGGCCAGGATAAAACCACTTCACGAGAACATCTGGCTTCCCAGCCTCTGGTTCTGCCATAGTGATCGTGGTTTCCCCGGTTACGTCCATACGCTCTACCGGGACTGTCTGGAGCGTCGCGTACAAAACGGTACGGTCGCTGTTGAAGATCTGGATGAGGTTCAGATCACTATTGGGATCCGCCTGTTGGAATATGTAGGTTCCTGCGGGCAGTACCTGTCCTGGAATCTGAACCGTTTGGCTAAAGGTGATCCTGGTTTCCTCATTGGTCTCGTCGGCGTGCGCCACGAGCTCGAAGAACAAACCAAAAGCAATGATCAAGCCAACTACGATGTAAACCTTATGTATTTTCATTGTCGAAATCTCCTTTCAAAACAATTCTGCTTGTCATACCGGTCAGAACAAAAATCTGCCGACGTGTGCCACTGCTTTGGCAGTGTTCTTCGCTGTGACACTCACGGCCTTCGCGGAATTCTTGCCGGCGACCTTGACACTATGGCCTACAACATCGCCTGCGAATGAAGGAACCGCCATACAGAGTGAAAGAACAACTAGAACAAGAGTCTTCTTCATATTTCCTCCTTTTTCTCGGCGAAGAAGGCTTGACGTTTTCAGGTCACAATCGCATTCCGTAAACCTGTCATCGTCGCGATGCCTTACTTCGCATGCATTCCTATAAGGCAGATCCCGTTCCAAAACTCGCGCCATCGCAAGCCGGCTTGTACTCAAGCACTTACGACAAACGCGCGCTTCTCCGGGTCAAGACCTCGACGGTTTCGACAGTGTCGGTGTCAACTCCAAAGAGGGTCGACACCAGATCCTTGTAGCGGTTCAGGGGGGGCTGGATGGAAATGGGCGACCTGACATGCACGCGACGGGGAGGTGTATGAACTTTAAGTCGCGACTCCGCGCTTGGCCGGAAGTATTTCAACGCCCGAGTCAGCTTCGCGTGGAAACGTGAGTTGTTTGTCTATATTTCAAAAGGAGCGCTCGACTTCACATTACGCGGTCCTCGATGGTGCTGGTCCTGTCCTCAGACGCCGGCCTGAGATTGATCCCCAGTTTTTTCATTCGTGAAATCAAGGTGGTGCGTTTTAGCCCGAGACGGGCAGCCGCGCCATGCTCTCCGCCTATCCGCCCACCGGTGTCTTTCAGCGCCTGGATAATTTCATCGCGATTAACTTCTGCGAGTATGCTTCTGACGGGCGCCCGTTTCGTTGTTGGGGCTGGGTTCTGATTGATTGAGATGACTGTAGTATGAGGTTGTTGTAAGTCCGAAACTTGGACATTTAACGTTGTCCCCTGGGACAGGATCACGGCCCGCTCAATGACGTTCTGGAGTTCCCGGATATTTCCCGGCCAGGCATATTGACACATGGCGTTCATCGCTTCCGACGGGATCGTATGAATGATCTTGTTCATACGACGGGAAAACTCCTGGGCAAAATGCCGCACCAGCAGCGGGATATCGTCTGGGCGCTCACGAAGCGGAGGCATCTGAATAGGAAACACATTCAGGCGGAAGAACAGATCCGAGCGAAATTTCCCTTGTTCTACCAAGTCCTCCAGATCGCGATTGGTTGCTGCGATAAGACGCACATCGGCGCGTAGAGTTCGTGTGCTCCCCAGGCGCTCGAATTCTCGCTCCTGCAGTACCCGCAAGAGCTTCGGTTGCAGTTCGGGGGGCATTTCACCGATTTCATCCAGAAATAAAGACCCCTGGTTGGCAACCTCCAAACGTCCGATGCGTTGCGTCACCGCACCAGTGAAGGCACCTCGCTCATGGCCGAACAATTCGCTCTCCAGCAATCCCGTGGGGATGGCGGCACAGTTCATTTTTACGAAAGTCCTCGACCGGCGCGGGCTAAGATTATGGATAGCACGCGCAATCAACTCTTTTCCGGTACCCGTTTCACCATAAATCAGCACGGTGGAATCTGTCGGCGCCACAGTCTCAACCTGCCTCAGGACACGACGGAGTACGGCGCTCTTGCCGATGATCTCTTCAAAGTTAGCTTCGGTACGGATCTCGTCTTCGAGATAAAGCTTTTCTTGAGCGAGGCTGTCCTTGAGCTTAGTGATCTCGCTGTACGAGAGCGCGTTTTGCACGGCGATGGCCACCTGGTTTGCGACCTGCATCAGGAACTGAACATCATCCTGCGAAAAGGAAATCGCATCGAAGCGGGAAAGGGCCAACACCCCCAGCACTCTCTGCTGGCTGATCAGGGGTAAGGAGCACGAAGAGTTCAGGCCCTCCTCTTCGTACGGGCTCGCCTCAGGCCCTCGGTGGGAGAAAGCGGGGTCGCGCAGCAAGGTCGAAGGTTGCCCTGTCCGGAACACCTTCCCAGAGAGCGAATCTGCTGGGCGCAACAGCCCTTCTCGGAGAAATCCCCGCGCGCCAGGAAAGTCAAGCGCGTACACCTTCAGCTCCGCCGTTTCTGGATCCGGCAAATTAACACTTACGGAATCACAGTGCATCATCTGCCGCACACTGCCGCAAATCACGCGAAGCAGTTCTCGCAGCTCGAGGTTTGAGACGATGGTATTATTCAGGTCCAGCAGCAGTTTCAGCCGATCCTTCTCCGATCGCAACTCGGCCTCAGCCTTCTGCAACTGATTGTTGGATTCCTGGAGTTCAGTCGTTCTCTCCATGACCCGGAGTTCCAGAGTGTCCCGTGCTTCGGTACATGACCGCTCTGCGCGGCGACGTGAAGCACTGAACCAGCTCACCAGGGTCCCGAATATCGCATAAATGATCAGGTAGGATTCCGAAGAGCCGTTGCCCGGCAAGATTTGGGAAGGAACAAAAAAACCTCTCATCACCAGGAACGAGAGCAGCAAAGCAACCAGACCCGGACCTGCCCCACAGTACCAAAACGTGATAGCAATGGCCGCCATTGAAAAAGAAGTGAACGGATGCGGCAAATGGTAATGGCGCATGGTCGCGGCCAGCGTCCCCGCAATACCTACAGCAACAGCAGCCAATCCGTAGCGCAGCACGGGAGATAATTTGAGCCGCGCCTTCCATTTCGAGATCGGCAAATGAAACATACGCGTAATTCCTTTTGTGCGGTCCCCAGGAGGCTTTGCGACCGCTAGCGACATTGGACTTTACTCCCATTGGTAAAAATGCGATTTCCAGCCAAGGCGAGCGCTGCTGAAGTGCAAAAGGCGATGAATTCTCATAAGTCATTCGAGTGAATCAAGAGTTACTCCATTTCGAATGCCAAATACTGCAGCTTGCCGTTGCGATCGACCTGCAGTGCGACAGGATCACCCGGTTTGATGTTGTGCAGGATCGCGCGGAGTTGAGAAACCGACTCGAGCGGCGTACGATTCACTGCCCGGATAACGTCTCCGACCGACAGCCCGCTCGTGGCCGCATTTGGCCCCGCCGTCTCCCCGATCACTACAACACCGGATTCGCTGCGCTCAACGTGTAGCAGTGGAGACACGCTTTCGCCCAGATCAGTTACAAGAACGCCCAAGCGAGAAATCAGGGTCTGCTGCTCTATAGGAACATCGGTCAACTTGCTCACCTTGTCGTGCTGCACAAACACGGGCACGCTGAACGAAATCCGCGTCACCCCACGAAGGACCTCGATGCTTAAAACTTCCGACGGCGAATGCAGGTAAAAGGCTGCAACGAAATCAGGAAGGCCGCGAATTGGCCGATCATCCACGGTAAGCACAATATCTTCCGACTTCAGACCTGCTGCTCCGGCCGGTCCATCAGGGGCAACGTCGGAAAGGATCGCTCCCCAGCTGGTTGCCAATCCCAGGCCTGCTGCCAGCGTTGGGGTGATGTCCTGTGCACTGACGCCGATCGTCACGTGCTCCACCCGGCCGTATTTGCGAAGGCGCTGGTAGTCGAAATCGACAATGGCGGCAGGAATGGCGAAGCCGAGTCCCTCACTGCCGCCAGCAGTGCTGAGCATCATCGTGTTCATACCAACAATATTGCCGTCAACATCTATCAGAGGGCCGCCGCTGTTGCCCGGATTCACAGCTGCGTCACTTTGGATGTAAACCATGGGATCGTTTGGATCAACCTGGCGTGTCACGGCGCTGACTACGCCCATCGTGACGGAATCCTGCAGCCCCTCGGGGCTACCGATGGCGAACACCAGTTCACCTTGATGGACAGGCACGTTGGCCCGTAGCGGTAGACTGGGCAAATTTTTGGCCTCTACTTTGAGGAGGGCTATATCGGAGTCTTTGTGTTGACCGATTAATTTGGCTTCGAGAATTTGCCCTGCGCCAATGGGCTGCAATTCAAGCGGAGAATCTACCGGTTGCGGCGGCAGAATGACGCGGATACGCTGCGCTCCTTCGATTACATGAGCGTTGGTCAAGATGTAGCCGTCGGGGTCAACGATAATGCCGGAGCCAATGGCGTGCTGCCGGACAATTCGCGTTCTGCTACTGTGTCCATGCTCCTCCTCAGGTCCATAACCAGCGACTGTGACCTGGACCACCGCTGCCGACGTTTTCGCCACAACCGCCTGAATAGAGGAGTTCAGTTCTCTCAGAAGGTTTGATGACAGATGTCCCTCTTGGACCCGGGCTGCACCGGCATGGGGGCGGACGCCCGATTGTGCCAGCGCAACCGTAGCCGCAAGCAAACAGGCCCCTCGAATGAATTCACGTCGAAACCGGTGAAAAAGGTCGTTTGCTGAATGGCTTTGGAACTCACCGTTAAAGAACCGTTGCCGAATTCGCCCACGTGAAGCCACAAATCCTCATGTCGCTGAAGCAATGCGTGACTAATCATCCTGCCTTCGTTCCTTCGCCACAGGATCAAAGACCTCAGTCAGAACCGTAACCCCGCTCGCCCAGCGCACACAGCCTTCCGCCGGTGTTCCTGAAACGTTTCGCCGTACAAGGGCAGCTCGTGTCCAGCGGCTCCTCATGCATGTTCACTTTGTTGGCTGAGTCGCTGTCGATCCTGCGGCTGCTCTGGACGGCAGCTCTGTTAACATCAGATCGAGTACGATCGTTGCCTGCTTACGGTCCGGTGTCACAGCCGGCTTGAATCCCGAATAGTCCTCTCCGCCAGCGGTTCCCGCTATTAGCACACGATTTGTGACGGTTGCGATCACATCGCCGGTACATGTCTCCCCGGAGTAGTCCTCACCTATGGTGGACGGCTGTTGGCATTTCTCGTCGTCCACCAACATTGTCGGCCACTCGCCAGCTCTGCCTGCTTCAACAAACTGCGGAAAAGTTTCGCGACTCACCGAGATGATGCCTGACAATTCCATGCCGTCGTGTGCTTTCTGGTGGCGAGAATCATGCAACACTAGAGTGACTTCACGAGTGTCGGTGTGGGCCACCGGCTCACCATACTGTGGTCCTGCGTAGGCCTCGTTGGGTTCCATGATCACGCTTCGCTCGACGCGTGTGACGGAAAGCGCCCCGGTCGCAAGTACCTTTCCATCCGCAGTCATAGCGGATCGCTCAGAAGTAAAACTCATCTGAGCATACTCCGATCGCGGTCCGCCGTCGGGCGTTATGTTCAAGCTGACAGACGGGTCGGCCGGATCAGTTGAATCGAAAACGACTTGACCACTGACGCGAGCCAAGCCACTTTCCAACCTATTCGGCCCCGATCCCAAGAACACTCGTGCTACCGAATGCTGCGGATCGATTTGAAACGTATCCTGAGCATGCGCAGGCATCGGGCCGATTATGCTAGCCGCGGCTAGAGAAAGCAGCACCAACGGTTCATGTGTTAGAAAGCGAACGGCACTTACTAAACGCGATTTCATATTACTTCTCCAAAAGCTCCACATCTTGCTCAGCAAGCAAGTTGCCAAATCGGCGATTCGCATTTGCCTGTAACAGAGCTATCGTCTAGCAAACGGTGAGTCGACCTGCTTGACTGACGAATTGGTACCCTTGTCGTTTTCGTCGGATGGTTAGGCAAGTGTCATCGACAGAGAAGGTCTCGATGTCGACATGACACATCGATGACATCGACACTTATGACAGTTGTAAGTCGCAGAATATTCATGCGTTATATTTGAGCTCTTAAAGGGATGGCGAAATAATGAGAGCGTGAGAGATCGGCAGCGGTTGTGTTGTTGACGACGGATGGTGCGACCGGGGGAATTCGTCTCGGTGTCGCGCGAATATCACAGTTGCCTTATGCCGGCCAGTGAAGAAGAGCTACCTTGGCAGCGTTCGGCGCAGACTGTGCAGCCACGGGGCGCATACCGGCTGCCCATTGAAAGCGATCGAGCAGGCTCAAATCCGTTGTGCCCTCTTCCTCTTTCACAAAAGTCATGCAGCCGTTCGAATCGAGATCGATCCGTACCAGATCTCCGAGCCTTACCTGTCCGGTCGCTACCAGGTTTGCGAGCGGGAACACAACGTGTTTCTCAATGGCGCGTTTCAAATGCCTGGCTCCGTATTTCGCATCCGTACCGTCTTCCAGAAGAAAGTCTTTCACGCTTTGCATGCAATGAAAAGCGAACTTCCCGATCCCGGGCGCCGTCAGGATGCGCTGCTGCACCATGCCTAGTTCGATTTCGAGAATCTTCTGGAGATGTTCTGGCCGCAGGGTTTTGAAGACAACGACCTTGTCTATACGGTTCATGAACTCAGGCGTAAACTTGCGTCGCGCTGCTTCCACGGCGGTGCGATTGATCTTCTCGTCAAAGCCGACCTCCAGAGTATTTGGCTTTCCAGCGAAACCCATCGTGCCTTCGACCAGGCTGGACATCTCACAGGCCCCCAGGTTCGAGGTCATAATAATGACGCACTGTGAGAAGTCCACCCGGCGATTGTCGCCCAGAGTAAGCACTGCCTTGTCGAGAATTCCGAGCAAAAGCTGCCACAACGCGTCCGACGCCTTCTCAATTTCGTCAAAAAGCAAAATCGATAACTTGAGCTTCTCGGTATGCCACTTGTTCAGCGTTTCCTGCGTCAACAGCGGATGCGTCTCGCGATGTCCAAGGTATCCCGGAGGCGAACCGATGAGCTTCGCAATCTCGTGCGAGTGCTGGAACTCAGCACAATCGATCTTGACACAGGCATGCGGGTCGCCGAACATCGCTTCTGCCATAGCTTCCACCACCCGGGTTTTACCCGTCCCAGTGGGTCCGAGGAAAAGCAGATTCCCGACCGGATGTCCGGGCGGATGTAATCCGGCCACGAACATCTGATAGATCTCAGCCACTTTTTCGATAGCCTGCTCCTGCCCGACAATCTTCCGGCGTAGTGCGTTTTCAAATTGCGCCGCATCGTTGCTGCGCCGCGTCGGATCTAGCGTGGTGGCAAAGTTGTTTGTCCGCATGCTTGCCTCTCGCCCCGTCAGGTGCATTTGCGGTGCCAAAGTTCTGTTGAAATTTGCTTTAACCGGAAGATGAGTCGTCAATTTGTCAGTGTCGAATCCCCGTCACCTGTTGTCGCTATCAAGAAAGATCGTTAGTGGCCCCTGAGACGTACGAACATCCAGGAGGGACACGTCGATCGCGGACGATGGAACAAACGTCGGTATCTTGGGACCGTGATGGCCTGGCCAGCATGACCCTGTTTAAACATGGTTGGCACTCGGATTGCTTTACCGGAATACTCAGAGGAACCGAGTGGGTGGCCAATAGCTAATGTTAGAAATATGGCCGATGTTGGTTTGACGTGGAGGACAGCATGAGCGGCAACTACGTTTTTCTTTGTGGGGTAATGTGGTGCAGGTTCGGACAGCCGGATGCAGGTAAGGAACTCTTGCGGGCCGCAGAATCGAAAGATCCCGATCTTAGAGCACTGGCTTGGGCCATGTTGGCCGGAGGAGTACGTCGCTTGAAGGAACTGGAAAGGCGGGCGATGGCCTGTTCATTCCCGTTTCTTGAGACCTAGCTTTAATTGTGCAGTTCTTAAGTTTCCTCGGAAATTAGATAGCAGTTCTTGTTCCATGCGGCGCATTAGCTGACTGGATCGACAAACCTGCTCTTTGATCCCTCAAACGTTTTCCCATCGATTGGATCGCTGGCGACGCCGACTCCTGAATAACGTATTTGAGCTCGCCAGTCCGACTCAGAACATACTCCTCCGGCGGAGCAGGGCGTTACGGACGATTTCGGCTCCTCACATGACTATCGGCTCGATCTTTCGGCATTGACGAGACTGGTAAAGACCATTTCTGTAAAGACGTCTCCTGTCACGTAGCCCTTGCCCCATATCGCGTTGAGGTCCTTCGTCGGCGATGCCGCCACGACTTGGTCAATTGTTTTTCCTGCCGCGATAAAGGCCTGAATTCGTTGCCGAACCCGGATAAGCATGTCGCGATAATCTTGGAGATCCGCACGTGTGGCCACCGGCCCATGTCCCGGAATGATTTCCGTTGTATCGTCCGTCCGGGCAAGAATGAGATCGACGGCATGGATCATTCCATCAATCGATCCTCCAGAAGAGAGATCGATGATGGGGTAGAAGTGATTCGAGAAAATGTCGCCAACCACCGCGACATTAGTCGGAGCGATATAGATTACGGTGTCCCCGTCGGTGTGCGCAGGTCCGTAATTGACCAACGTGAGCTGCTGAGAACCTTGCTGCAGAGTCAAGCTGTCCGAGTACGTTACTGCCGGTAGCGCCTGCACAGGATAATCACCGTCACTCAGCCCGATGAAGGGGACTTTCTGCATGGACGAGAGCCGCTTCTTCACATTCTCGTGCGCGATGATGGTTACGCCTGCTGCGCCGAAAAAGGTATTTCCGCCGGTGTGATCAAAGTGCCAGTGTGTACTTACCAAGCGTGTAACCGGACGCGACGTCGCTTGGAACACTGCAGCGCTGAGCTCAGTCGCTCGCGAATCGAGCCCGCTGTCGATCAGCAGGGTGCTCCCATCGTCAACCATAGCTACCACATCCCCTCCGTCCCCAGAAAACAGCAAAAAACCTTTGTATAGGGAGATGGTCTGCAGCGGACTGCTCTCAAATTGCTCTGTGGCCTTCTCGATGACGGTTTCGCTTTTCTCCACCTGTCCTGCCCCGCGGACGGTTGCGCTTGTGACTAGCAGGGCCAAAACAAGCGCCTGCACGGGAGCCAGCATTAGCCTCGTTTTATGAATGACGTGTTCCACTCTTTTGCTCCCTCCAAGTAGAGTTGAATCGGGTGAAATGAATGGCCAGCAAAAATATGCATGCCCGCAAGCGCCAGGACCAGGCCGCCCAGAAAGGCGCGGACTACGACAGAAACCGAGTTTCTGGAAGAGAGCAGGAGAATGGCATTGGTGGTAGTAAAGTTGTAGAACGCTATCAGAAATCGCCCGAGTCCCTGGAGCACGTCTAGGATCAGTTTTCCATCGCTGTTCTGCTCGACGATGTTCATCTTGTAGCCTCTCTGCTTTCGACGACTGCCGTTGCGTTCGGCATTTAGCTTCTATGCGGCAGCAGCCGCGACAAGGGCTTCGCTCTCACTATTGCCTCTTCGCGAGAGGCGAAGCCAGTGGCGATAATGCAGGGCGCCGCTATGACATTGTGCAAAGATTCCTCGTTGCGATACGCAATCACGAAGCGTTCAGACGCAGCTTCGTTCTGAAGTGCTTCTATTACCGCGTATTGCAATGCTGATAAGTCAGCCGACTGGCTCATGAATGCTTCCTGGCTCATCGCGTCGGACTAGCCACGCTACAAAGTACCAAGCAAGCAGATTTCCAAATCTGGCATTTGGGAGCGAGCAGCAGATTGGCTTTGTTGAGGAGTGCTTATGAAGAGAGGGCGCGTTTCTTGGAAGCACACTTGGAATCCAGCGATATCAAGAACCGGCATCAAGAATAGGCGGGAGAAGCGGGCGTGCGAAGAGGGTATGAAACCTGGAATAATTCATATCCGCTCTCGTCACGCTCGCTTCTGAGGGCATGATGCTTGGTTATCAGCACATTGCGTTCCAACTCCACGGCCGGCTTTTCCGTTCTGGACATTTCGGCGCCACAGAGAGTTAGTGGAGCATTACAGGTGTTAAGCATTTCGGCATAGGCATGACTTCGAGTCGACGAAGCAGTCAGGTGTCGAGATGTTGACTCATGACTGGCCTGGCGCCAATTTCGCCTGTCATCGTCGTTGAACGCATTCCTGTTCGCATTTGTTTGTAAGGCCCAAGCTTATCATTACCATGCTGATCGGTGACGGCCACAATGGCTAGTATCTAAAGGAAAACGCACGAACACACGCGGTTGTCAAATCCTTGAGCTTTCCACTCCTTCTAATTACCTGGCGGCTCTAATTGATCCCTAGCGAAGGCCATGGTGACCGAGGTGCCGACTCGTGAGTGGCAGGTGGCGTGCCCAGGCGTGAGACCGGAGGGAACCGAGAAGCTATGCCGGGAGTCAAAACAACGAGAGAAGCAGATCGACAGGTTAACGACCGAGCGCCAGGCGCAAATCCCGAAGAACTCGACTCTGTTGTCTCGCGCTACCTCCCTGCGTTCTACCGGAGGGCCTTTAGGCATCTGGGAAATGTGCAAGACGCAGAGGACGCAGTCCAAGATGCTCTTCTTTCGGCGCACATACACCTGTCCCAATTCAGAGGTCAGGCGCAGCTCTCGACCTGGGTGACTACCATTGTCATCAATGCTGCTCGAATGCAACTACGCAGACGCCGGCAAAGCCCCTCTCATGTCCCGCTGGATCAGCAGTGCGGAGAGGAAGAGTGCGTTACTCGCTCGGAAATGTTTCCTGATCTCAGGCCAGGTCCTGAGGAGATCTGCCGGGCATTCGAATTGCACGACCGATTGGCTCAGTTTTCGAAGCAGCTTCCTCCACCACAGCGGAAGGCCTTTCAACTGCGAGTTATAGATGGCCTCACGATGGCTGAGGCTGCGCGTACCTTGGGCGTGGCGGAGGGTACCGTCAAGGCTCAGATTTTCCGAGCCCGTGCGAAATTAGCCCGACGTGTACTGAAAACTCCTCAAGGCTCTCGCCTCCATGCCGCTAGCCACCGAAAACCGGATAGGGTTCTGCCTGCAAACAAGAAGCTGAAGATTTCAGGCTGAGGGGCATTCCGAGGCTACCCATAAACTGACCTTCGGCCGACAGAGGATCCTGTCGCCTACCGCGCGCTTGCGGTCTCTTCTGGACCCGATCGCACGGACGCGACAGACATGTTGTGTCGAAATAGTGACGCTAAAGTCAGGAAACACATCATCGGCCGTTGAAATGGCCACGAATAAGCCGTTTTTTTAAAGTTCGTGCGCGAGTTCGGGTTTGGCAAATCAAGTGCCTCTCTTCATGGCGTACGAATTCGGGCAACCTCATCAACCATACACCCGTCGGCGGCGGTTAAGGGCAGCGCAAGAACAGCTATGTGGATCGTCAAACTCGCATTACGTAGGCCGTATACGTTCGTGGTCATGGCCATCCTCATCCTGGTCATGGGGGTGCTTGCGATCTTTCGTACCCCAACCGATATTTTTCCGAATATCAACATTCCAGTGGTCAGCATTATCTGGAATTACAACGGCCTCGTCCCGAAGGACATGAATGACCGGATCATTTATGTCACGGAGCGAGCACTGACCACCACCGTGGATAACATCGAGCATATTGAATCCAATTCTTTGTATGGGGTGGCGGTGGTTAAGGTCTTTTTCCAGCCCACCGCGAGCGTGGAACGAGGCATCGCGCAGATTACGGCGGTCTCTCAAACGCAGTTGCGGCAATTGCCGGCGGGGACTACGCCGCCCCTAATTCTGGCCTACAGTGCATCGAGTGTCCCCGTTTTGCAATTAGCGCTTTCGGGACAGGGGCTTTCTGAACAGCAACTCAACGACTATGGTCTGAACTTCATTCGCACTCGGCTCATTACGGTTCCCGGAGCATCCGTACCTTACCCGTACGGTGGTAAACAGCGTCAAGTTCAGGTGGATCTGAATCCTAGTGCTTTACAGTCGAAAGGCTTGTCGGCATTAGACGTGGTAAATGCGATTTCTCTTCAGAATCTCATCCTGCCGACCGGTACGGCCAAGATTGGTAGCAAGGAATACGACGTTGACGTTCCCAATGCGGCGCCGCAGACGATGGCTGAGTTGAACCGCATTCCGATTAAGACAATCGGAGACACGACTATTTATCTTAAAGACGTCGCTTGGGTAAGAGATGGTTTTCCTCCACAAACCAACATTGTACGGGTCAATGGCCAACGCTCTGTGCTCTTGACTATTCAAAAGGCGGGGGATGCCTCCACTCTTAGCGTGATTTCAGGTATCAAGGCACTCCTTCCCCAGATCACGGCCACTGTTCCGCCACAGCTGAGAATAGAACCCCTTGCAGATCAATCGATCTTTGTAAAAGGCGCAATTAGCGGCGTTGTCCGGGAAGCGCTTATTGCTGCATGTCTGACGGCTCTGATGATCCTCATCTTTCTAGGGAATTGGCGGAGTACGCTGATTATCGCAACCTCTATTCCCTTGGCCATCCTTACATCGATTATTGTGCTGAGTGCCACCGGTCAGACCATCAATATCATGACGCTCGGCGGATTGGCTCTGGCCGTTGGCATCCTGGTAGATGACGCCACCGTCGAGGTCGAAAACATCAATCGCAATCGGGAAGCGGAGCCGGACAAAAGTATGGACGAGGTGGTGCTAGACAGCGCCATGCAAATTGCTACCCCCGCTTTCGTATCTACGCTCTCCATCTGCATCGTGTTCGCCCCCATGTTTCTGTTGTCGGGCGTGGCGCGCTATCTGTTCCTGCCCCTGGCGGAAGCTGTCGTATTTGCCATGTTGGCTTCGTACATCCTTTCGCGGACTATCGTTCCAACCATGGCGAAGTACTTACTGCGGCACCAAGAGATTCGTGAAGCTGAAGGCAGGAGTAAGAACCCGCTTATCCGAATGCAACAGCGTTTCGAAGTGGGTTTCGAACGGTTCCGGGAGAGCTATCACAAGTTGTTGGCAAGTTGTCTCCACCACCGGCGTGCCTTCCTGGCTGTGTTCTTTGCTGCCTGCCTGGGATCGGTGGCGATTTTAATCCCCTGGTTAGGTCAGGATTTCTTTCCCAATGTTGATTCCGGTAGCTTCAAACTCCATCTCCGCGGTCCGACGGGCATGCGCATTGAAGACACCGCTTTTCTTTGCGACCTGGTCGAGAATTCGATTCGGCGTGAGATTCCCTCAGGCGAAGTGTCAAGCATCATCGACAACATTGGCCTGCCTTACAGCGGCATCAATCTTTCCTACAGCAATTCGGCCCCGATTGGCACCTCAGACGCCGATATTCTCGTGAGTCTCTCCCCAAACCATCACCCTACTGAGAACTACGTCAATCAGCTTCGGATTCGCTTAGCCAAGGAGTTTCCGGGAGTGATGTTTGCATTTCTTCCCTCGGACATGGTGACGCAGATTTTGAACTTCGGACTCCCTGCTCCTATCGACATTCAGGTGACGGGAAACAATCTGGAAGGGAATCGCGCCTGGGCGAGCCAACTGCTCGAGCAGATCCGGTACGTTCCCGGAACAGCCGACCTGCGGATTCAACAACCCTTTGATCAACCTTACTTGCACCTCAGGATCGAGCGTACAAAAGCTCAGGAGCTGGGCTTCACAGCGCACGACATTGCGCAGAATCTACTCGTTTCGCTGAGCGGCAGCTTCCAGACCTCGCCGACTTTCTGGGTTGACCCTAGGACGGACGTCAGCTACCAGGTCGCGACGCAAACGCCACAATACCGCGCAGACAGGTTACAGGATCTGGTAAATATTCCAGTTACAGGAACCAACGCGTCTGCCGCTCCGTCACTCATGGCCAGCCTGGTCTCTCTCAAGCGAGATACCGGGATGGCGGAGGTCTCCCATTACGATATTGCTCCCGTAATCGATATTTATGGCTCGGTAGCGGGACGTGACTTGGGCGGCGTCTCTCGAGATATAAACAAACTCATTGATGGCGCCCGCAGTCGGCTGCCACGTGGTTCGCGAGTCGTCGTCCGCGGCCAGGTGCAGACGATGCGGTCCTCGTACGTAGGTCTTCTGAGCGGATTGCTTTTTGCGATTTTGCTGGATTACTTGCTCATCGTGGTGAATTTCCAATCCTGGCTGGACCCTTTCATCATGATTTCCGCCCTGCCAGCAGCACTGGCGGGCATCGCCTGGTTTCTGTTCATAACTCATACAACGTTGAGCGTACCTGCTTTGATGGGGACCATCATGTGTATGGGTGTAGCCACCGCCAATAGCATTCTGGTGGTGAGTTTTGCCACCGAGCAAATGACCGAGGGGAAAGATCCGATTACAGCTGCGTTGCAGGCGGGCTTCACCCGTTTTCGTCCGGTATTGATGACTGCTCTGGCCATGATTATCGGCATGGTTCCAATGGCGTTCGGGCTGGGCGATGGCGGTGAGCAGAATGCGCCTCTCGGACGAGCCGTAATTGGCGGTCTATTTTTTGCAACCGTTTCCACGCTATTCTTCGTTCCCGCGTTTTTCAGTTTGTTGCACGGCCGAAAACCCAATAGCAGCACGGATGAGACACAGTTCAATGAATCGTGACTAATTATGGCAAACACTGAAACGAAAGCGACGATCGAAAAGGCCAACCTACTTGACTTGACCGGCGGGAACCAGCGCCAAGGATCGCCTGCGCGCTGGCTACTACCGTTGATGATCGCGCTTGTTGTGTTGGCGGTTCTGATCTACGGAATACGATCGCGTGTAAAGGCAGCGGCTAATTTGCGGACCGTGACTGCCGAGGTGGCGGTCCCCACGGTTTCTGTCGTGCCGCCTAAGCCAACTGCGCCAGCTCAGGAAATCATCCTGCCCGGCAACATCCAGCCATTCATCTCCTCGCCTATCTATGCCCGGACCGATGGATATCTGAAGAAGTGGTATTTCGACATCGGGGCACACGTCAAGGCCGGCCAGTTGCTTGCAGTAATTCAAACTCCCGAGCTCGATCAGCAGTTAGAGCAGGCTCGCAGTAATCTGGTTACGGCGCAAGCGAATTTGGAGCTGGCTCGAATCACGAGAGACCGTTACCAAGGATTGTTGACAAAACATGCTGTCTCTCAACAAGACGTGGACAACGCTGTTGGTACGTACAGCGCCAATAAGGCAATTGTAGACGCAGACTCCGCTAACATGCGCCACTACGAAGCACTGGTTTCTTTTGAAAAGGTATACGCTCCTTTCGACGGTGTGATCACCGCGCGCAACACCGATATTGGTGATCTCATCAATGCCGGCAGCAATGCAGCCCCTAGGACCGATCTTTTCCATATCGCTCAAACTGGCATGCTGCGCGTATACGTGAACGTTCCCGAGGAATATTCGCGCGGCATAAAGCCCGGCGAGACTACTGCCGATATCATGCTGGCTGAGTTTCCGGGTGACAAATTTCCGGGAAGAGTGGTTCGCACCGCCGAGGCCATCAATATGACTACTCGCACCTTGCTAGTGGAGATTGACCTGCCTAATCCTAAAGCCACCCTGCTCACCGGATCTTATGCCGAGGTGCACCTCAAGATCCCCGGCCAGGGCTCAACCTACCTGGTTCCCGTCAATACCCTGATCTTTCGCTCAGAAAAGTTACAGGTGGGCGTCGTTCGAGATGGGAAAGTTGTGATTAGCGATGTAACTCCGGGACATGATTTGGGCGCTGAGATCGAGATTGTTGCCGGCCTAAAGGCAGAAGACCAAGTAGTTCTGAATCCACCCGACTCTCTAGTGTCGGGACAATCGGTGCAGATAGTCCAAGCCACTCTGCCAGGAGATCTTAAGTGAGCCGGCCCCGGAACTCACTTTACAGTACGGTCTTGCGGCATGCCAGTTGGAGAGCGGTTGTTCTGCTTGCGGGAATGCTTCCGTTCATTGGATGCGCAGTGGGGCCCAAATATCGAACGCCCACAATGCCGACACCTCCTGAATATAAGGAAATCGGCAACTGGAAGACGGCACAGCCCAGCGATCACAAATTGGGCGGCAACTGGTGGGAACTTTTCCAGGATCCGCAACTCAACACGTTGGAAGAACAAATCAATATTTCCAACCAGAACCTGAAGGCTGCAGTCGCTCAGTATCAACAATCCAGGGCCGTCTTGCGCTATTATCGCGCCGATTACTATCCCACCATTACAACTGCTCCTTCCGCCAGCCGTGACCGGTACTCCAGTAACCGCCCGCCCCACACCTCATTATTTAACGGCATTACGTTTAATGACTTCACGCTGCCGATTGACCTGTCTTATCAGGTTAATGCATGGGGGAGGGTAAGCCATAACGTGGAGTCTTATCGCGAGCAGGCGCAAGCCAGCGCGGCTGATCTAGCGGCAGTAAATCTGAGTATGCACGCAAATCTGGCTGTCGATTACTTTGCGGCGCGTACTCTGGATGCCGAAGAAAAATTGTTGAAGGATACGGTCGCGCAGTACGAGCAAGCACTGCAACTGAATGAAGATCGCTACCAGGGAGGCCTTGCTTCCGAGGTAGAAGTGGAGCAGGCCCGAACGATACTGGAAACAACCAGAGCCCAGCTGATCGATGTCGGGGTTGCGCGTGCCCAGTATGAGCACGCAGTCGCCGTATTGATTGGCAAGCCGCCGGCAGACTTCACGCTACCACCCTTGCCGCTCGCTACGCCGCCACCGCCGATTCCCGTCGGGATACCTTCGGAATTACTGGAAAGGCGCCCCGATATTGCAGCCGCCGAGCGCCGCGTGGCCTCGGCCAACGCCCGAATCGGGTTAGCCACGGCGGCTTACTATCCTCTGGTCAACATTACCGCGGAAGGAGGATTCAACAGCAGCACAATTACCACCCTGCTTCAGGGACCGAGCTTTATATGGTCCGCTGGACCCTCCGCTTTACTGACCATTTTCGATCGAGGCCGGAGGCGCGCTTTCTCCGACGAAACCAAGGCGGGTTACGACTTTTCGGTCACATTCTACCGTGAGACCGTGCTCACCGCGTTTCAACAGGTAGAAGACAATCTCGCGGCCTTGCGTATCCTTGAGCAAGAGGCTGGAGTCCAGGCCACTGCAGTGCAGGCTGCGCAGCGATCGCTCGATCTTTCCGTTACCCGATACGAGGGAGGTGTTACCAGTTATCTGGAAGTGATCACCGCTCAAAATGCTGCGCTGTCAGATGAACTCACCGCGGTGAATATTCTTGGACGACGAATGGCCAGTGCGGTCTTGCTGATCCAGGCTCTTGGTGGAGGGTGGGATAGGGCAAGCTTGCCCGAAAGACCAGAATGCTGCGGGAAACTAATCAGCAGTTCTGATTGATCGCGCAGCAGCTCCATTTTTGGCCAAGCTATGGACCTGCAATCCACCGCCAGAACAGCTCTGGTGACAGGCGGGCCCGACGTACAGGGGGTGCGGTTAGATTCTTGCAAGAACTAGCCAGGCCCACGCAGCGACACCATCTCCGTCCTCAGCTATGTGGAGGAATGCTGTATTCGTGGAGTATTCGGTGTGGCGTCGCTTTGACGAGTGACATGGTATCGAGCGAATAAGGAAACTTTTTGCCGCAGGTGAGACAAACCTCGTAGGTTTTTCCGGATATCGTGAATGGCCGACTCAATCGAAGGTGCCAGCAGCCCAAAACTAAATCAAAAATTTGCTGTAGAGCTTGGAGCATGGCTTCAGCGTTCGGTTTTGGCTACTTACTTACTAGACAGCACCACAAGCATGAGCAAGACGATAGCCAAAGCCTGACTGGAAACGGGCCTTCCACAGGATTTCAGGATCAGTGAACCCAATGATCAGGGCCACCCTCCCGTTAAAGGAACGTTGATGTCGTTTTATTCGCCACTGCTGCAGCGGTCCGACGCCCGCTGCACACCATCGGAGCGGAGCGCTTTGCCCCCTGATTCTCGCTGCTGACAGATGCCCTGAAACCAAAACTGCCGACCCTCTGAGACACCCGTCTACGCCCACAGCTGAGCTATGATGGTTCTCGAGAACCGGTGTGGGGCCAAGGTTCACGGGAGCAAGCCGGTTGTGGCGCATCGGAATCATGGATCGCCAGGCGGAGCCCGGTGCCGACTTGCGTTCTGTCCAGTCCTGCCGGCCAGCCGCGAGCACGTCAAATCAAGGCGCGTGAATGACGTTGGCAAAGTCCCCGACGGTGTTCGTCATCGACGATGATGCCAACGTGCGCGCATCAATTGAGGGTTTGTTGAAGGCTGCAGGCCTGCGGTCAGAGTCGTTTGAGACGGCGGAAGGGTTTCTAGGCGCTACGCGGTTGGATGCTCCCAGTTGCCTGATTCTGGATGTAGACCTTCCCGGAATCAATGGCCTGGACTTTCAGCAGCAACTGAACAACGCGGGTCTCCGCATTCCAATCGTTTTCATCACCGGGCATGGCGACATTCCAATGACGGTGAAGGCGATGAAGTCGGGAGCAGTGGAGTTTCTCACCAAGCCATTCGATGACCAGCAACTGCTCAGCGCCATTCAACAGGCTCTCACTCGCGATCGCGCGATTCGCGAAGAGCAGGCGGAGCTTGCCACTTTGCAGAAACGGTACCATATGCTGACCCCCCGGGAACACGAAGTCATGGGCCTGGTGGTTTCGGGTATGCTCAACAAGCAGATTGCAGCGGAACTCGGGACCAGCGAAGTCACCATCAAGGTGCATCGTGGACAAGTCATGCACAAGATGCAGGCTGGATCTCTAGCCGAACTAGTGAGAATGGCGGAGAAACTCCAGCTTTTCAAGCCGAGGTAGCTTGGGCTCAGGCGCCTTCCCACCTATACCAAAGCATAATTGCGCACTTGCTTGCCAAGGATTATCTTCCGGATCATGGCTACTCAGGATAAGCCGAACTTGGTTGCAATTGTTGACGACGATGACTCGGTTCGGAGCGCTTTGCAGGGTTTGATGAAAGAGGCAGGTCTCCCCGCGCTAGCGTTTGCCTCGGGCGAGGAGTTCCTGCGGTCCGGCAAACACCGGCAAACTGCATGTCTGATCGCCGATATCCGCATGCCGGGAATGTCAGGCCTGGAGCTCCAGGCGAGACTGAATGAGGACCGTCAGCGGATTCCCATCATCTTCATTACCGCGCACGGCGATGAGGATATGCGCCTCCGGGCGTTGAGAGGAGGCGCAGTGGAGTTCCTGGCGAAGCCTTTTGACGAGGAAATTCTGCTCGACAGTGTACGAGCTGCACTGGACAGCTGAGCTTCAAACAACGGGCGCGAAGCTCTCGGGGGGATTTGTGGAAGTTTTGCAGAGAGTTCCGTCGAGCGATCCGGATCGTTCAGAACGCAGATTCGAGCAGATCATAGGCAACAGCTCCGCTCTCGAGTCTGTGCTGCAACAGGTCCAAAGAGTGGCGCCGACTGATTCCACCGTTCTGATCCTTGGAGAGACGGGTACGGGGAAAGAGCTGATCGCCCGCGCCATTCATAACATCAGTTCCCGTTGCGGGCGGCCCTTTATAAAACTGAACTGCGCTGCGATACCTTTTGATCTCCTGGAAAGCGAACTCTTTGGACATGAGAAGGGTGCTTTCACCGGAGCTATTGCGCAAAAAATAGGCCGTTTCGAAATGGCGGATGCCGGAACACTCTTCCTGGACGAAATAGGTGATATTCCGCTGGCATTACAGCCTAAACTGCTGCGGGTTTTGCAAGAGCAGGAATTCGAGCGCTTGGGCAGCGGTCGAACCCATCGGGTCAACGTTCGCCTCCTGGCTGCGACGCACCGGGATGTGAAGCAGATGGTGAGGCGCAACGAATTTCGCAGCGACCTCTATTATCGTCTCAACGTGTTTCCCGTTGTCGTGCCGCCATTACGCGAACGACGGGACGATATTGTGGCACTCGTTTGGCATTTCGTGGAGTTGTTCGCCCGGCGCATGGGCAAGAGGATTGATCACATCCCTCAGGAAACGCTCACCGCCTTCAAATTGCACGATTGGCCCGGTAATATAAGAGAACTTCAGAACCTGATTGAACGCGCAGTGATTCTGTCTAACGAGGGAGCGCTTCCGAATCCTCTTGCGTCATCAGTCGGTGAGCCGATCACCGTGAGTCCCGCACAACGCACATTGAAGGACTCCGAACGATCTCTGATCTTACAAACATTGGAGGGCTCAAGCTGGGTCATAGGCGGAGCGAATGGCGCGGCAGCCAAATTGGGAGTGAAGCGCACTACTCTAATTGCCAAAATGAAGAAGCTTGGGATCTCACGACCGGGGCGACAAAGCGACCTAGATCAGATCCATGAAACCCACGGAAAACCGGGTTCGCCACCAGCCGCTCAATGATCAAGCAGGTCTACCAGTCATAGAGTCATAGTACCTTCCGAAATACTCGAGAAAATCTACATACGGGTTCAGATGGCATGCCGAAAGCTTGGCGTACGGTAAGTGTCAGTGCAAACACACGGTTGACAGATTGATCCGCAGCCAGCGTGACTTCACCACTTGATCCACTTGATCCACTTGATCAGCAAATTCTCAGGCGGTCAGTCTTCGTCCCCTCCGTTCACGGCGAACTACTGCCGGTTTGCCTTGGCCGCATCGTAGCCCCAGTATCAGCGCTACGCGACCTTCTGCGCCGCGCCAGCACAGGGTAGGTTGAAATAGAAGCTGGCGCCGCGCGGAGAGTTGTTGGCCGCCCACAACACCGACCGTAGAACCTATTCTCCAGCGGGTGCATCCAGAAGACGCAGCGCTCGTGCAACAGACAATCGAATGCGCGACGCAGGATGAGAAGGATTTTGACCATGAGTATCGCTTGATGATGCCGGACGGTTCCCTCAAGCATCTCCACGTTGTGGCTCGTGCCTTAAACGATGAATCGGGTACCGCAGAGTCGTTGGAGCAGTGATGGACGTCACCGAGCGCAAACGCGCCGCGGAGGCTTTCAGGCGGACCAGCGAGTCTGGCGCAGGTCCGTCCAGGTATCGCCATCCTCGTAGCGCTCGGGATAGAGCACCTTCGAACGAGGATCTTCCGCGGTATCGAGTTGCAGGACCATCCACTTGGGATACGGAACGCCGGGGTCCGATGCCGCGTCTAAGCGCCGGACCTCGTCGCCGGAGAGTTGAAGGTCTACTGCACGGATGTTATCGTCCAGTTGCTCGGGCTTCCGGGCGGCGATGATCACACTACTGACGGCAGCTCGTCCCAATAGCCACGCGAGTGCAACACGGGCCGGGGCCGCGTCATGTCGATTGGCTACTTCCTTTAATGCATCTATGACCCTGTAGCCCATCTCCCTGTCGAAAGGCACGAAATTGCCTGCTTCGGCGAAGCGGGTGCCGGCCGGAGCAGGGTTAGCGCGAGTGTACTTGCCGGTAAGAAATCCGCCCGCAAGCGGGCTCCAGACGAGGATACCGATATTGTGATACTCGGCGAACGACTGGAATTCGTATTCCAGACCCCGGCCGACGAGGCTGTAGTACATCTGCGCCGTTACGTATTTCTCCAACCCCAGCTGATCCTGCAGCATGACCGCGGTGGCTGCCTGCCATGACAAGAAGTTGGACAGCCCGATGTAGCGGACCTTACCCTGGCGCACAAGATCGTCGAGCGTTCGAAGAGTTTCCTCGAGCGGCGTATTGCTGTCCCATCCATGGATCTGGTAGAGGTCGATATAGTCGGTCTGCAGCTGTCGGAGGCTGGCCTCCACCTCGCGCATGATGTTCACGCGAGTCGCGCCGCTCCGGTTGAAATTCCCGCTCATAGGCAGTCGGACTTTTGTGGCAAGGACAATCTCGTTCCTCACGCCCTTCAAGGCATCTCCCAGGAGAGTCTCGCTCTCCCCAAGGCTATAAACGTCCGCTGTATCGATGAAGTTGATTCCCCCGTCCAGGGCTAGCTTCACCATGCGCGTTGTGTCCTCCTGGCCCAGGTTGCCCATATTCATCTTGCCACCGAACTGCATCGTGCCAAGTGCCACGCTGCTGACGATGAGGCCGGTATTCCCAAGTTTCCTGTACCTCATCTCCCGCACTCCTTCACCTGAAGACTAAGATTACGATAGCGATGTTCGCGCACTTCACAAGTGGCAACTGAGTCCCGGTCTTTGAATTCGCGGCGGCGCAACCTCGGATTAGCCGTTCAAATCGATTGCCCGTTCGGATGAGCATTTTGATCGCCACCTGCGTCAGTTACGAGTATTCACTTCGTTGGAAGGCTATTGCTCCAGGCGGAGTCCATATTTTGACAGCGAGTCCCCATCTCGACACATCAACCTCTGCAGTAGATCGGCGTATGCCGTTAAATCGAATGAGAACAGGCCTCGTCGACGAATTCGCAGGCGATTTGACCGTTGACGTCCTTTGGAAGAGGACATGCAATGGAATTAAATGGAGATTCAATATGTCCGCAACAATAAAAGACCTGGCAGCAGCGATTCCGTAAAGCGCCATGTGCCCGTCGGGTAGCGAGCTGATTTGATGTCAGTTTGTGGCAGACAAGGAAGCTGGGGCAAGTTGGGCTGGTAGGAATCGTTTGAAACGGGAGTGCGCGATTGATTTTTCGGGGTGGAAGCAATAGGGCGACAGGACGTCAGGGCGGACGCCGGGAAAGAGGACCAGTCAGGTCGAAGGAGCCACGCGCGGGATCAGCTGGTATTGGGC
>DATEPX010000371.1:0-3049 GCA_035272945.1 Terriglobales bacterium | reverse complement strand
CGGAGAACCTCAAATGAGTTCTCATCGGTACATCATGGAGTAGAACATGACCAACTCACCCAACTCGAAGAGTGACACACTATTGGAGACTTCGATTCCAGAAGCAGCTTCTTTACAGTCGATCCTGTGCACGGAGGAGTTGCAGCGCCGCCCATCGCGTCCACCCGAGTATGAAAAGGAGAACCGCGCACTCGTGAAACTAGCGAGCACGTTGGCCGATTCGCCGGGCACGATCTTTCAGACATTAGCCGAAACGATCCTGGATATTACCCAGTGCGACTCCGCTGGCCTTAGCCTCCTGACGCGGGATGGGAAAACGCCGGACGCTTGCGGCGAAAGGTTCTATTGGCCGGCTATCGCTGGTATTTGGAATCCGCACGTCGGAGGTGGGACCCCTCGCAACTTCGGGCCCTGCGGGGACGTGCTTGATCAAAATCGTACTCTGTTATTCAGACATTTCGAGCGGCGCTACCCCTATCTGATACCCGTCATTCCAGCAGCCGAAGAATGCCTGCTAGTCCCGTTTTACGTCGCTGGCGAGGCGGTTGGAACCATTTGGGCGATCATGCACAGCGATCGCCGCAGGTTCGACGCAGAAGATGACCGGGTCATGGCCTCTCTTGGGAAATTTGCCTCTTCCGCGTATCAAGCTCGGATGCACATAGAGGACCTCAAAATCCAGGTCGCTGAGCGCGAAAAGACGGAAGCAGCGGTACGCGAGCTGGCAAACGGGTTAGAAACGCAAGTTCGAGTTCGGACTCAAGCCTTGGAACGTAGCACCCGAGATTTGTTGGATACCAACGAAGCGCTAGAAAGGGAAATCGCCGAGCGCAAGACAGCCAAGGAGGCGCTTCAGGTTCGCGAGCTTAGTCTCCGTTTGTTAGTCGACAGCATTCCGGCACCCGTTGCGGTCATGGCGCCATCTGGGGAAGTCGAAACCGTCAACAAACCGAATCTTGAGTACTTCGGCAAGACGTTAGAGGATTTGAGAAAGTGGGGTACCAGCGATGCCGTTCATCCAGATGACCTTCCCCACGCAATCGAGATATGGATGGAGGCAATCCAGACCGGCCAGCCCTACGACGTTAAGCAGCGCTTGCGACGCTTCGATGGTGTCTACCGTTGGTTCGGCGTACACGGGTTTCCCTTGCGAGATCCTGATGGACGCATTCTGAACTGGTGCGTCTTACTCACTGACATCGACGATCGGGAACGGGCTGAACAAGCTCTGCGTGTCGTTGTCGAGACGGCCACTGACGCCGTCGTTAGTGCGGACGAGAGCGGTGCGATTCAATTTGCCAATCCTGCTACCACGAGAGTCTTTGGTTATGACCCGGCTGAATTGATTGGAAAACCTTTGACGGTCTTAATGCCGGAGTTCATGCGGAAACTGCACGAGAATGGGTTCAGACGATACCTGGCTACCGGCCAGCGGCATATCAACTGGCAAGGTACCGAGTTTACTGGCCTTCGCAAGAATGGGCAGGAGTTTCAGTTGGAAGTCTCGTTCGGAGAACTGACCACGAACGGGCGCCGCGTATTTACTGGCTTTATCCGCGATATCACTGAAAGAAAGCAGGCCGAGCAAGCATTCCGGCTTCTCGTAGTGGGCACAGCGGCGACCACGGGCAGCGACTTCTTCCAGAGTCTGGTGCAGCACATGGCCCAGGCACTGCGCGCACGCTATGCCTTTGTCACCACTTGTGATGACCAGAAGCATGCCCGCACGCTGGCCTTCTGGAAGGGCGACGGCTTTGGGGAGGACTTCGATTTTGACATCGCCGATACGCCATGCGAAAAGGTGCTTCATGGCGAGGTTTGCCGTTACAGGCAAGGGCTGCAGGGCCTGTTCCCTCTCGATAAGGTTCTGGCGGATTGGCAAGCGGAAAGCTACCTCGGCGTTCCTATGCTCGACCGCAGCAATCGCGTCATCGGCCACCTAGCAATTCTGGACGACAAGCCGATGGAGGCCGACTCGCGCGCCATCGACTTGCTTAAGATCTTCGCTTCCCGCGCTGCCGCCGAATTGACCCGGCAGAAGGCCGAAGACGAGCTGCAGGCGGCGCTGCAAGAGCGCGAGAGAATGCGGGAAGAACTGGCCCATCTCGCACATCTGAACCGAGTGAGCACCATTGGAGAACTGACAGCTTCTCTCGCCCACGAAATCAAGCAGCCGATTACAGCAGCTGTAACTGACGCTCAGGCCTGCCTGCGATGGCTTGATCGCGACCAACCCGCTGTGGTAAAGGCTCGCGAGGCAGCTTCCAGGCTCATCGGAGACGCGAAGCGTGCATCTGACATCATCAGTCGCATCGGTTCGCTATTCAAAAAGGACATTGTGCACCGAGAGTTGGTTGACGTAAATGACGTCATCCAAGAGATGATCATGCTTCTGCGCAGCGAGCCGGCGCGCTACTCGATCGCGATCGATTGTCAGTTGTCCGATGGGCTTCCCAAAATCACAGCCGACCGCATTCAATTGCAGCAGGTTCTCATGAATCTCATGATCAATGGCATCGAAGCCATGAAAGACTTGGGCAGCAGTGGTGCGCTTAGCATCAGGTCACAGGAAGACGGGAATCGTCACGTGATGGTGTCGGTCCATGATAACGGCACGGGGCTTCCGCCAGAGCGGGTGGATCAAATCTTCAATGCATTCTTCACCACTAAACCTCAGGGTACCGGTTTGGGACTGGCGATTAGCCGGTCGATCGTCGAATCCCATGGAGGCCGCTTGTGGGCCACCTGCGACAACCGGCCAGGTGCGACATTTCACTTCACCTTACCCATTGAAGCGACTGCACACCAGGCTGCATAACCGGGGGATTTGGTAAACGGTGCTGACGACACCGAATCTGATTAGGCTGTTAGTTGGTACTCCCTGTCCTCGTTGTCGGCGAGCTCGTTTGGGTCGTCTTTGGGGAGCGGTCGCGATATCCCCAGCCTCTTTATTATGGCACCTAGAGTAGTCCGCTTCAGTCCCAGCCGCACAGCGGCGCCGTGGGGTCCTCCGACAACCCAGCGTGTCGCCCGCAATGCCTGCAAGATC
>DATEPX010000370.1:0-8828 GCA_035272945.1 Terriglobales bacterium | reverse complement strand
GCAAGTTTGCTCAAGTTAAACAAGGCGTGAGCCGAAGCGAAGGGAACGCCGTTGTCGCTGCGGATGTTGGCCGGCAAGCCGCGCTCCTGAAAGAGCCGCTCAAACACCGTGAAGGCGTAGTCTTCTCGGGTAGAAGAAAGCGCTTCACAAGTGAGCAGAAAACGGCTGGCGTGATCGGTAACCGTGAGCGGATAACAGTATTGGCGATTGCCCAGCAAGAACTCGCCTTTGTAATCCGTACACCAGAGCTCATTGGGGCGCTGTCCCAGAGATAAGGGCGTGCCTTGCGCACGACGACGCAGGCGACCGCGCCGCTCCACCAGGCCGTGGCGATCGAGCACTGCATGGATGGTGCTTTTGGCGGGGATGGGAATAGCGGAGAACCTGCGCGCCAAGCGCTCGCGGATTTTGCGAGCGCCCCAGCTGGGATGCTCACGCTTCACATTCAAGAGGTAGTTCTCGACCTGAAAGGGAAGTTGGTTAGCGTAACGATAGGGACGTCGGCTGCGGTCCGTGAGCCCGTGAACGCCGCATTCCTGGTAGCGATCGAAGATCTTGTAGCCGGTTTTGCGCGAAATCCCGAACTCTCGGCACAGTTCCGCCATGGGTTCACCCGCCAGCCGTCGAGCCACAAACTGCAGTCTTTCATCCATAACCGAACACTCCTTCCACGGCATTGCACTTCCTCCCCTGAGCTCGTGGTGAGCTTAGAAAAGTAGGCTTCTACGAGGATGGATGGGGAAGGGGACTGAATCTAAACTGTTACTAAAAGGCCTGTGATTCGCTGTCCCCTTCCCCAAACCCCATCCCCTGCGAGCCCAAATTCAAAGGGAAGAGTGTCACCTATGTGTCCGGTACGAAGTGTTACCTGTGTCTCGGGCCGCTCAATTTTTGGCCCTTTCAAAGATCATGTCGAATGGCTTTCTGTATGCAGGCCAGAGAATTACGTCGTCAGTTGAGCAGTTCGGTACCGATTTCAGCAATTCGCCTCTTTCCGCGTGGTCCCGCGTAAGGTAAAGAAAAATGCGCTCTATTCGCCAGTTCGAAAATGCGCTGCACGTTTAGCAGGCTGTCGGCGGTCACAGGTCTGCTCAGGCTCGATAGTGCAGTCTCAAGGCTGCGCTCCTGGTCGGAATACTCGGCCTGCTTGCGCGTCCAGAACTCTTCCGTGATCTTGCCATCCAGCTTGTCCTCGTAAAGCGAGTCCATGCGCGTGCGAATGGCGGCAAGGCGCTGCTTGCAGGCAGCGATTTGCTCCTGTCGCTCCCGTTCGCTGCGGTCCAGGTCCGAATTCAGCGAATCCACAATCGTTCGGGCAATCGTTTCCGGTACGTAGATTTGCTTCAGTAATTCGCCCATTGCGTTCCGATACGTATTCCTCGCGCATGTACGGGAGGTCGCATTTGCCGCGCCCTTGCGAGCAGTGGTAATACACGTATCGACCCTTCTTGATTTCCGCCGTCACGGTGCATCCGTCGTGAGCGCAGGTGAGCAGCCCGGCGAAGGGAAAATGGTGCTTGCGGTATTTCGGCTTGTTCCGCCCGGCAAAGGTATCCTGCACGCGCTGGAACAGTTCCGGCGTAACCAGCGGCTCGTGCGAGCCTTTGTACTCGATACCCTGCCAAACGAATCGGCCCGCGTAGACGGGGTTTTTCAAACTACGTTCTAAATGTGCCTTGCTGATTTTCAGCCCGGATGTGTGAAAAATCTCCCGGCGAAGCGTGCTGAGGGAAAATCGGCTCGAAGCGCACATTTCGAACGTGCGGCGCAGAACCGGGGCACGGTTGGGATCGAGATCAATGCCGCACACACACATCCTGCCGAGCAGCAGCCCGAAAACACGGCAGCCAAAGAAGCAGCGAAAGAAGGCGACGTCCAGGCTCGCGCCGAACTGCTGGCTACGCTCGATGTGGAAGGGGAAGAAGATGAGTAGCGATATAATGCCTTTTATGGCGAAGCACGTCGTCCACATCTCGGAAGCCGAAGCCGCCAGCAACTTCGCTGACGTGCTGGCGCGAGTGCGTGCCGGAATCGAAGTCGTGATCGAGGTGTGAGCACGTCCTTGCCATCTAGCAGAGTGCGCTGGACATTGCCGCCCACGTCAGCCAAAACGAACTGGCTTTTTGGGGTTCTGTAGGTTATCGACTTCCCATCAGGGGACCCTGGACCTCGTCCAGCAGCAGCGAAATGGGTGTTTCCGCAAGTGCGCGGGAGATAGTTCGTCGTCGCTTCAAGTGCGCGGCTGTTTGGCATGTGAACACAACAAGGGAACGAACATGACTGTTGCACATGCGCGATGCTACGCCTGGGCTCGTATATATCAAATGCCAGGAAAGACCATTAGAGAATGCTTGAACAAGTGTTGTGTCGGGGTGGGCTGCAAAGTTTGGGGCACTAGTTGGCAACGAGGTGGTGAGATGCTGAAGCGAATTCTTCTCGGTGTAGGCGTCAGTTGGGTTATGTCAGTGACGCTGGGCATCGTGTTTGCAATGGCGACTCTCGGAGGGGATGCGCCCACGTTGCCGGCCGTGCTTCCGATGACTGTGGGCATCAGCTCGTTGATTGCATTGCTGTTCAGTCCACTGGCGGCCTGGGCTGCGCGGACGGGACCCCGAAACTTTGTTTACGTATGCCCCAGTTCTTTGGGCAGTACTAGCAGCTCATATCGCTGTCGGAGCTAAACACTGGCTCCCTCTCACGCAAACCAGCCTGTTTGCCTTGGGTGTTGTTGGGACCGTGGCTATCGGGTTTGTTCCGCGTCGGGTTTCATCGAGTTGATCCCCAGCTTTTTGTGGCCAACACCGTCGTCATAACCGGAGCCTTCAGTTACACAGGCAAGTACACGACGCGGCTCCTGCTCAGTCGCGGATCTGGCATCCGCACTCTGACGTACCATCCTGAGCGGGAAAATCCCTTCGGCGAGAGCGTTCAGGTCTTTCACTACAACTTCGATCATCCCGACCAACTTAGAGAAAGCCTTAGTGGTGCATCTGCTCTGATCAATACATACTGGGTCCGATTTCCGCATCGAGGGTCAACCTTCGAGACGGCGGTTCAAAACACTCGAACGCTGATCGCGGCGGCAAGAGATGCTGGGGTGAAGCGGATCGTGCATGTCAGCATCGCGAACCCATCAGCCGACTCTCCGCTGGGCTACTACAAGGGCAAAGCGCATCTGGAACAAGCGGTGATCGACTCCGGCCTTTCGTACGCCATTGTGCGACCTACTGTCATCTTCGGGGTGGAAGACATACTCATCAACAACATCGCTTGGTTCGTCCGTCGTTTTCCGGTGTTCGGCATCCCCGGTGATGGCCGCTACGCCATCCGCCCCATCTACGTCGAAGACATGGCGCGCCTCCTAGCCGACGTAGTGGACCAGTCAGGGAATACCGTGCTTGACGCTGTAGGACCCGAAACGTTCGCGTTCGAGGAACTGGTAAGGCTCATTGCCGTGAAGGTGGGCCGTCCCGTGCGCGTCCTTCACATGCCGACTCCCCTGGCCTATGTTTCGACCCTCGTGACGGGTTGGTTCGTGGGGGATGTTGTACTGACCTGGGGGGAGTACAAGGGTTTAATGGGAAATCTGCTAGCTCCGCAAGGTCCCCCGACCGGCCAAACGCGTTTGAGTGAGTGGCTATCTGAGAACCATGAACGCGTGGGAAGGCGGTATGCTTCGGAGGTCGCACGCCACTACGCGAAGTCTTCCGAGGACCCGTCCTGAAATTTTTCCTTGGCCGCCGATCCGCTGGTGCCGATTCCTGCCCTGATCCGGGTCGGTTTAGCCGCCGGATAGGGTGCCGAATCCGGGGCTGATCCTGAGCTGGGGGGTGTGGGTCTCCAGCACCGGTGAGGGCGGGCGGGTGGTTTCCGGGTGTCCTGCCTGCCAAGGTGCTGTGCTGGGGGCAAGGGTCAAAAGCGCGCTGCCTTCGGCATCGGGTTTGCCATGACACGTGACCAGTCGAAGATGCTTCGTGCAAACAAGCCGCCGCACAAAATCTGTTCGCAAGTTGATGCGCAGGGCGCAGTATGGAAGGGCACTCGCACAGGCATCCGGAACTGGAGCGCCAACAATCGGCAATCACGAACGACAATAGCCAAGGTGAGGAGGAGGAGAAAGCCGCACTGCTTGCCACATTGGAAGCTGAACCTGACGAGGAGGAATGACGGTCTAATCGCGCCATGGCCCACCATGTGGTCCACATCTCGGAAGCGGAAGCGCTCAGCAACTTCGCCGACGTGCTGGCGCGCGTGCGCGCGGGAGCAGAAGGCGTGATCGAGAAAGATGCGCGCGCTGTGGCGATCGTACGTCCCGCAGGTGACGAGTTCCGGCCCCGCCTGCTCTCCGAATCCATCGCGCTGGCGAAGAAACACGCCGAGGAACTGGGCTACGAACCGACGCTTGACGCTGACTTCGCCGCCGATCTCGAAGAGATCATCAAGAGCCGCAAGCCTCGCGAAATCCGTTCATGGGAATAATCCTCGATACCAGCTTGATCATCGCCGGATCCCTGCCCGATTAGCCGCCCGGATGTGGTCCTGATTCTGGGGTGAAATCCGCGCCTGATTCCTGAGTGGGTGGTGTGGTGATTCCGGCACGGTAAGGGGTGACGTTCTTGCCCTCGCGGAGGGTGACTCTAGGTTTAGGGGTTAGGTTTTTTTCGCTGCTTTGCAGCGGGTTTTCCATACGACACGTCACTAGTGAAGTTGCTTCGTGCAGCAAAATGACCGCAGAGAAATTCAAACCATGATTCGTTGCGCGTCCACTCTCCGACATGGAGGAATAACGATATAATCACGCTATGGCCGATCACGTACTTCATATTTCGGAAGAAGAAGCCGCCCACAATTTCGCGGATGTGCTGGCGCGCGTTCGCGCTGGCGCGGAAGTCGTGATCGAGAGCGGCAAGCTGCCTGTGGCCGTGCTTCGTCCCGCTGAACCGAACGTCAGGTTGCTCTCCGAATCATTGCGGCTCGCCAAAGAGCATGGTTCCACCGCTACGCTCGATGCGGACTTCGCTAAAGATGTGGAAGCAGCTATTGAGAGCCATCGCGAACCGCTAGACCCGCCCGAGTGGGACTGATTCTCGACTCCAGCCTGGTGATCGCCGCCAAGCGGCGCGGCGAGACGGTTGAGCAACTGATCGCGCGGATTATCGGAACGACAGGTGACCAAGACGCGGCGCTTTCTGCCATCGGACTCACGGAGTTGATGCACGGCATCTTTCGCGCCAAAACCCCGGAGTGAAGTTAGCGCAGGCGAATCTATAGAAAACAAAGCAAGTTGATTTTTGCGGGAGATGGAAGGGGCGAAGATCGGGGGCGGGTAATCCGCTCTGGGTTGGGGCGCGGGTGCGCTACCATAGCAGACAGGTGGGAGGAGTTCCATGGCAAGCGTGATCGTAAAAAATCCGGCTGTGCTCAGCGGCGAGCCGGTGTTCCGTGGGACGCGGGTTCCGTTCAAGGCGTTGACGGATTATCTGGAAGGCGGTGAGAGTCTGGGTGAGTTTCTGGAGCAGTATCCGAGCGTGACGCGCGAGGCCGCGATTGCGGCGCTGGAAGAGGCGCGGAACAGCCTGATGGCGCATCTGGGATGAAAGTACTGATCGACGAGTGCGCCCCCAAGGCGATCAAAGTGGCGCTGGCGGCCAGTGGTTTCGACTGCACGACCGTGCAGGAAGCGGGATGGTCGGGGAAAGAAAACGGCGAACTGCTTGCCCTGGCCGACGCCAGTTTCGATGTGGTGGTGACGATCGACCGGAATCTGCGTTATCAGCAGAACCTCACCGGGCGCAGGATCGCGCTGCTGATCGTGCGTGCGCGTACGAATCGTGTGGTGGATTTAGAGCCGCACTTCTCGGCCTGCGCCGAGGCGTTGCGAACCATTCAACCGGGCACAGTGGTCGAGGTGGGGTCCTCAGCGTAGGCGTCTTGGGAAATACAGCGGCCCCATTTTTTCGCTGGAGAGTGTACCGAGCGCGGAAGCTGAGTCAAGGGTCTTCGCGTTCGCTCCGATGAACGCAAAGAACGCGCGCCCTTGACCCGCCTCCCTCTCCGCTCTGTTTGCTTCCAGCCATCGAAAAAATCTGAGAAAGAAATGGGAGCCAGAGCGCAGCGCGAAAGGCAGGATTCGCGAAGACACCATCCCTTGCCGCTGCAAGGCGGAAGGACCACAACCAAGTGGCCCGATTCCCGGACGAGGTGGTGGGTGACACAGAGCACCATTACCTGTAGGGCCATAGCTAACATGCTGATTCCGCGGCTACTTATTTCTACATCGTTGCCGTAACAGTGGTGATGTCAAAAGTGCATATTGACATCACACAAGAATCGGTCTGGGATATCGTCGTGCCTCGAACTGCTTTGACATTACGGATTGATGCGTCAGAGCGCGACGCGCTGAGGAGCCTGAGCAAAGTCGAGGGGCGACCGATCAATCAATTGCTGATTGAAGCGATCAGGAGCACCTCGGACAGAAGGGCCGCAGGGAGCGCACGCTCGAAGCGAATCTAAAGACCCTGCGAGAATATCGGCGCAAGGATCCCGGATTCAGGCGCGCGATCGCGGCGTTCGTAGAAGCCGAAGCCAGCCAGAAGGATTCGCTCGAGGGAGAGCCGGTTGAATCAAACACTGAACACCCGTCGCAGCCGATTGGCGAACTGCAGAGCAAACTGCGAGACGTCATAGGTGGCTGACGGGGGCCAGGACAGGACAGTCCCACGCTCCGGCAAAATCTGGCCCGAATACTCGAACAGATCGCCGAGGACTCCGCCCAACGCAAGACGCCGACATTAGAACTCGCACGAAACTGGCAGCGCACGTTCCTGCAAGGTTTGAAGGTTGATCCGCGGTACGTGGGCACGTTTCGCGGAGCGCCCGGGCTCGAGAGAACAGGCGTGAAAATAGGGCGGTTCTGGGGAGCACATCCGACCGACGGTGCGCAGGAATTGCGCAAGTTTGAACGGAAGCTTCAGGCGGCCGTCTCCCGATTCCATGACGCCCTGCCCATCGGAAAAGACCTGAGCGGCGATGAAGTTGATGCGGCGATTGATCTGTGCGCGTGGGCACACGCGGAGTGGGTCAGGATCCATCCTTTCGCAAACGGCAACGGGCGCACGGCGCGGCTTTGGGCGAACTTTCTGGCGATGAGATACGGCCTCCCCCCATTCGTCAGTCTGCGCCCGCGACCTGATGACGGATACGAAGCGGCAGGGGCGAAAGCGATGCGCTGGCAATGGGAGCCGACAGCAGCGGCCTTTCGGCGCATGCTGAATCGGTTCCTGGAAGAATTTGGGCGATAACCGAGCCTCTTTTACGCCTCCGACCGGCGCGATAATTGGCGCTTCTCATCGGCGCGGCGCTGAAGCCCAGCGGATACTCAGCCGGTGTTGCGATGACAGGTTCCTTTAGTTCAGAATCGGCGGCCCGCTTCTGTGTGCCATGTGGTCAGGCTCTTATTGACGAGTTTCTTTTCTGCGGTGCTCGTGGCGCTTGAGAGGGTAGGTCATAAGAGTTCCGATGGACTTACCGCAGACACCAAGCAATCAGATCTCGGCAAATGTTCGGAAGTCGTCCCGTAATCTCCGCCAGTTTTTCAATGGCTTAGGAGCGGCCCCACAACTGCTACACCAGATTAGGCGGAGTGCCTCGCAGAACTGCCATTCATAGAGCAACTTGAAACTGCGCGGTTCACTGTTGTCTCAGCGCAGGCATAGGCAGGGGCACGTTGTAGGTTTTATCGCCCACACCGATTCCGGCCTCGCAGGTGCTCGGCGGCGTGGTGCAGATCGTATGCGTGCCCTGGCACTCGGCGGCCCAGAACATGTATCCCAGCATGCCGGGCGTGGTGCCCGCGCCGTTAGGCGCCACTGTCTGCACATAACTGCCGGTTGAGTTCTCCAGTGACGCGCTGAAGTTGTTGCACTCCGGCGCAGGATTCTGCCCCGTCACCTCATACAAGCTGCCAGTAAATCGGGCGGGCGCGAGAGGCGGGATTGGCGGGCTGTACGTTGGCTTCCCGTCCACGTGCTCCTGCCAGTTGCCTTCGGCGGTGGAAGCGTTCGTGGGTTGTTTGTTCGGCACCATGGCGTTGGCGTAATCGAGCACGGGGTTGGTGGTCTGCAGCCAGTCGGTCGTAGCTTTGCGGCAAATGTCGATCAGCCAGCGATCGCCGGCGGCGAGATCGATGGTGAGTCGCGCCGCGGGATTGCTGCCCGTCGCGTCATACGGGAGGACGGACCGGTAGGCGTCGATGAACGACTGCAAGCCAGCGAGGTTCGGACTCGTGTTCTCCTCGTAGTCGATCTCGATGCCGACGCCCAGACTGTTGGCGAGATTTGCGGCCTTCAGTCCAAGCTGCGTCGGGTTCTGCGCCAGCGCGGTGTCCCAGTCGTTGACGTAAGTGATGCCGCCGATCGAGAGCATCACGCGGATGTTGTGGCTGGTGAAGTACTGCACGATCGCCGGAGTCATACCGTTGGGCACTCCGTTCGTATCGCCCGAGTCGGTGGTCTGGTTGAGCAGCTTGAGTGGGTTCACAAAACTGAGAACGACGAGATTGACGGAGGGCTGCCCGTCGCCGCGATCGATGATCCAATGGTTCTTAGTATCGAAGTCGGTCATATCGCGCACCGACGCCCACGTGCAGTAGTCGTTGCCACAGTGCCAGGTTCCATACACCTGGATCTGTGTGGCCCGTGCGGGAATGGAGGCCAGCAGGAAGATAGCCAGGCTACAAGTTGCGACCGAGAGTGATGTCCTCAGGCTAAAGCGGGAATTCATCTGGTGAGCTCCTTCTGGTGGGATCTTGGTGGTGCCTAGATAGACAG
>DATEPX010000369.1:0-2982 GCA_035272945.1 Terriglobales bacterium | reverse complement strand
GTCAGCGAAGCGGCGCTACTTGCGGCTTGTTTGATCTGTTCAACCTTCGCGCGATTGAGATCAGATGAGCCGAGACTTTCCAAGAGTAGATCGCTGTAGCCGATAATCACTGCGAGCAGGTTGTTGAAATCGTGAGCCACTACCCCGGCGAGGCGGCCAATAGCCTCCATTTTTTGCGATTGCTCCAAGAGCTTTCCGGATTGAGGCAACGCATTTTGGGCGGCCACTTTTTCGGTCTGCGATCGATCGAGCACGAAAGCCAAGGCCCACATTGAGGCTACGAATAATGCGATCTCGCCTAGCCGAAGATCAGACCGAAACACGTACTTGGACAGGGCGAGGAACGCCAAGGTGACTGCCATGGTTGCAATGATGCGCACCATCTGCTGTCGGCGGACCTTCTTAGGCCGCAGCCAAGCGAAAGTGCCATTCGTTCTGTCTAGACCTTCGATCATCCGTGTCCAGTTCTAAGACCTTTCGCCGCTGCTCAAAGGGTGCGAGGCGAACTGATGCTTAAGAGTGATATTGTCCAGGCATTCGGCGGGGCCGCAAAGAGTACCGACGACGCGCAAAGAGGAGTACTAAGGTAATTAAAAAAGACCGAGGTTAGCGGCCCTGGCCTGACAGGATTACTGCAAGCAAAGAGCGGGGCGCTCCTTGAGTTTTCTGGCGGAGTGACAATGCGTGCCGGAGGCCGGGCCACCCGGCCAGTCGTGTTAAACTCCCACGTCGAGTTGTCCCCCAAGGCGCTGGAAATTCTAACGTAATGACTGCTCCCCAGCCGCTGGTTGATGATATCGCGGAGGGTAAGTGCCTACCGTTCGTGGGCGCCGGGTTTTCACTCAATGCTCAATTGCCAGCCGGCCTGGTAATGCCGGCATGGGCAGGACTAACGGCGCGGCTCGCCAGCGTCGTTGGTGTTTCAACGGATTTAGGCGGACCGCAGGTTGCCGCACGATTCGAACGCCGATTCGGCCGGGTCCAACTGATAGAAACGATCAGAAAGGCTCTGCACACGGATTACGCGGAGCCCGGGCGCGCGCACCTGTCGTTTGGTGCTCTCCCGTTCGACACCATATACACAACGAATTTCGACCTCTTACTCGAGGAGGCTTTTCAGCGATTGAAGAAACCTCTCCGTTCAATAGTTGGCGAATTACAGATGCCCTTCCATGGTGGGCTGCTGACGACCAGCATTGTCAAGATGCATGGAGATCTAAGGCACGAGGAGCAGATCGTCATAACCGCCGAAGACTATTCCAGGTACCTTGACAATTACCCTGTAATCGCCACGCATCTCGCGGCCCAACTAATAACGAAGACCGCTCTATTCATCGGGTACAGCTTGACTGACCCTGACTTCAACAACATCCGAAATGTTGTGCAGTCCCGTTTAGGTAAGTTTCAGCGTATGGCATACGTTTTAGGCTTCGACACACCGATTGAGGAGATTGAATCCAAATTCGAAGAAAACCTCCACGTTATCAGCTTGTCCACTTCAGCTGATCCGGATAAAGGTATCTTGCTCTCGCGTTTCTTTGATGATGTCCAGCAACGCCTGGATGTTGAGGGAGGAGTGAGATTACGAGGCTCTAAACCTGACATCTTCGAGACCATCCCTACCGAAAAGGTCGAGCAGGCCTCCCGGCAATCTGACGCTACTTCGCTACTCACGAGCTCGTCGAATCTATGTTTTGTGATGATGCCGTTCGGACAACAATTTGACAAGCTATACTACGAATTCATAAAACCATGCGTCGACCAAGTAGGGCTCACCGCGCTTCGAGCCGACGAAATGCGTGCCACGGGATCGATCGTCGAGCAAATCAGAGTTTCGATCCAGCAGGCGAGGCTTTGCATAGCAGACGTTTCTCAACGGAACCCGAACGTCCTCTACGAAGTGGGCATCGCCCATACTCTTGGCAAGCCAACTATCCTACTTGCGCGCACTGCAAAGGACGTACCTTTTGACATTGCCGGTCTTCGGGCGATCATTTACGACGTTGATAATCTGGCCCAGTTTCGTGCCGAGCTATCCCGTACTATCGATGCGACGTTCGGGCAGGACCGTCTTGATGAAGCACGGTGCCTAATTGAGTCCGGGATGTACCGTGCGGCGGTAGCTCTCCTGGGTATTGTCCTCGAACATGACCTCCGTTTTGTCATAGAAAGGAACAATATCGGCCTTACTGGTCGGATCGGTCCAAGGCCCTTAACGATTGCACAATCCCTTCGTGCCTTGGGTGTTGCGGGGATGTTAGGAACGGCTGATGAGAAAGCATTGCGAAAAGCGGTAGGAATTCGGAATCGCGCGGTTCACGAAGTTAAGGAACTTAGCCGCGACGAAGCTCTCCTGATGCTCGATACCGTCCAAGACTTCAGGAACAGGTATGTGAACCCCACACAGGACCGGTTCTGAACCTTTTCACCACCCAGACCTTTGAAAACCACAACGAGTGGGCCAGTCTCAGTCATTCTAGTTCCCGCGAGCGAAGGCCAGGAAGTTGCTACCGCACCTCTCCTCTTATCAGCCGCAGCGCGTCGGCGGGTTGAATGTCTGAGTCGCCATTTTTTACACGATCATTTTCCTCGGCCGCCAAGAGGGCGTCTCCTTCTCCCGGCGCGAGGAATAAATTCTGCTCCAACCCCTGCTGCCTAATGTAGAGATCGTAATAGCGTCCCTGAGTGGCGTAGAGCTGCTCATGCGTGCCACGTTCGACGATTTGCCCCTGCTCCACAACCAGAATCTGATCGGCGCGGCGGATGGTGGAAAGCCGGTGCGCGATGACGAACGTTGTCCGGCCCTGCATGAGATACGAAAGTCCGTGCTGGATCATCGCTTCCGATTCCGAATCCAGGCTGGATGTAGCTTCGTCGAGGATCAGGATTCGCGGCTCGGCAAGAATCGCGCGCGCGATTGAGATGCGTTGCCTTTGTCCGCCGGAAAGTTTCACGCCGCGCTCGCCTACGACCGTATCGTAT
>DATEPX010000368.1:0-2252 GCA_035272945.1 Terriglobales bacterium | reverse complement strand
CCATAGGCCACCAGCATCTGCACCCGCTTGCGCCCCGCCGATCGCCGAATCCGCAGACTCACCCCGTCTAAGAACAGATAGGCATAATCATCGCTCAAGCGCGCCTGATGAAACTCCCCCACCGCCTGATCCAGATCGCGCGTCAGTTTCGAGACCGTCTGCGCACTCACCCCTTCGCCGCTCAGCACGGCCACCACTCGCCCCACCTGCCGCGTGCTGATGCCGCGCAGAAAGGCCTCTCGGATTAACATCGAAACCTCTTCCGCGCGCCGCTGAAAACGCTGCAGTCCGCACGGCAGAAAACTCTTCCCCCGGGTGCGCGCGATACGCAGCCGGAGGGTGCCGAACCGGGTCACGAAATCCCGCTCGTAGTAGCCATTGCGGTACTGCCGGCGCTTCCTGGCTCCCCGTTCATACCATCCCCAGCCCGCGAAACGGTCGCGCTGCCGCTCCGATTCCAGTTGGAAAAAGCGCTGCCAGGCCAGTCTCGTCTGCCCGTACACATCGCCCCAAAACGTCTCCTTGAGATCCGCCAGGAAATGTTGGAAGTATTCGCTGATCGGGGTTACTTTCGCCATCGGGTGTAAGGCTCCTTCTTAGGAACGGCTTTCGCTTGGAGGCCAAAGCCAACTTACACCCTCTCGCCTTTTACACAATCGAACTTACATCACCGTTGGCGGAAGGGCGAGACCGGCTAGGTTTCACTAACAATTGGCATCGCGAGTAGAGCCTGCTTCTCGCACAACCACGGCCGTGACTGCACTCAGAATGAACGATCTTTGCCTTTTCTTGCATCCTGGGCGCGGCTCTCTCGGCGTCCCTATGAAGCTTATGGGTTAAGCACGATTTTCCCGAACATCTGACTCTTTTCTATGTACTCATGGGCGGCGCGGATATCTTTTAAGGGGAAGGTTCGGTCTATCACGGGATTTAGCCTTCCGCGGAACACGTGCTTAAGCACTTCATAGAGTTCGCCCATCGTGCCCATATAAGAGCCCAGAACACTCAGCTGACGGGAGTAGACGAAGCGCAGGTCGATGCCGACATTGGGCCCGGTAGTGGCACCGCAGGTCACCACGGTGCCTGCGGGTTTAAGCGATTTCATGCTCTCGTCCCACGTGGAGGCACCGACGTGTTCAAAGACGATGTCCACGCCTTCCCTGTTCGTGATTTTCTTCACTTCGTCCGAAATCTTCTGCTGGTAATGGTTGATCACGTGGTCGGCGCCAAGCTCGTGCGCTCTCTGCATCTTCCGGTCATCACCGGCGGTGGCGATCACAGTTGCGTTGAACAGCTTTGCAATTTGGATGGCTGCGATACCCACGCCGGAGTTTGCGCCCAACACCAGAACAGTTTGCCCAGGGCGAATAGACGCGCGGCCGGTCAGCATATGAAAAGCAGTCAGGAAGACCAGCGGCACGCTGGCGGCTTGGTCAAAGCCGAGGCTGTCGGGAATGGGAATCACATTCACCGCTGGAACGGCCATCAGTTCGCAGTTGCCGCCGTCCACGCGATTGCCTAGTACAGTGAACTCTGCACACTGGTTCTGCCGACCGGAGGTGCAGTACGCGCAGTGATTGCAAAAATGCATAGGCGCGAGAAGAACGCGCTGTCCCGACCGCAACCGTGTAACGTATTCGCCGACCTCGACGATTTCACCGCTGATGTCGCTGCCCAATATGTGCGGCAGCTTTACCCCTGGCAGTCCCTTGCGCACCCAAAGGTCGAGGTGATTCATGGCACAGGATTTGACGCGGATGAGTACCTGGTCCTTGCGCGGCTTCGGGTCGGAAACATCTTCGTAGCGCAGGACTTCCGGACCACCAAATTCGTGAATGCGGACGGCTTTCATGAGGGCGTGCTCCTCCTTGTGTGGTCGGATGTGGAACCTACAAACCTAACGGTATATGTACAGGATCCCGAGTCCCTTGAGCCTTAAAACCCTAGCCCGACGATGAACGGATTGCAAGCCAAGCTGTGCAGATTTCAGTAGTTTGACTTGCCCTCCGCAAAACCCAATAATCAACAGAGATGGATATTTACGAGGAGATCGTCAAGCTTCGCCAGGAAGCCCGCCGGGGCGCAGTGGCGACCATCGTCAACGTACGCGGGTCGATCCCTTCTTTCAAGACCGCCAAGATGCTGGTGCGGGATGATGGCTCTATCGCAGGTACAATCGGCGGCGGATGCGTTGAAGCCGAAGTCTGGCAGGCGGCGCGTGAAGTGATGGAATCCGAAAAGCCACGCACGCT
>DATEPX010000367.1:0-16462 GCA_035272945.1 Terriglobales bacterium | reverse complement strand
ATGCTGAATTCATGAACGCGGCTGGTCAATGAGGTCGTTGGACAGTTCAAAGAACACCCACAGTTCCTTGGATGACACATCTCACCATTGCAAAGAGGAGGGTCAAATGTCGCCGCAAATCATCTTCCAACTGCAGCTCATTCTAGGCTATGTCGCGTGGCTGCTTTGCTTCGGTGCCTACCTCTGGCCTAGGCTCAAGGCGATGGACCGGGTTGAAGCGCAGCGCGCCATCGCCACGCTCCACAGCTTCCGCTTCTTCGGGCTGGTCTTTATTCTTCCGGGCGTCGTCGGCCCCAATTTACCGGCTAGTTTTGCCACGTTTGCCGCCTACTGGGACTTCGCTACCGGAATCCTTGCCTTGCTAGCGCTCCTTGCGGTAAGAATAAAACCACTCTTTTGGCTATTCGTCGTCGCCTTCAATCTTGTGGGGACGCTCGACCTCGTCCTCGACTATTACCACGCTACCAGAGTCGGACTCCCGGCGTGGGCCGGGCAGCTAGGCTCGACCTACGTGATTCCCGTCATCTACGTGCCTTTGCTGATGATCACGCATGTCACCGCTTTCTATTTGCTGGTGCGTGCGTTGGGTCGACAAGAAGCGCGGTAGGACGACGATGCGCCTGCGTGACTGGAACCATAGTGTGCAGGGCCATGACGCCTGTCACGCGCAGCATCGCAGTAAGAATGGCACCACGGCCCCCGGGTGAAGTCCGAAGGCGGCGAAGTGGCCGCCTTTCTTCAGCTGGTTTTTGCCTCTTCCTCGTGCCTTCGCAAAGCCGCTCCTTGAGGGTCGGTCAGGATATCGACCCACTTCGGGTGTGGCGTTGGCTCGGCGTCATAGTTGTCGTGCCAGTTCCACCACTTGTACGGCGGGGTCTGGGGATAACCCTCGGGCGAGTCCTCCCAGGTCTCCTGACGACCAAGCGGAGTGATGTCGAGGTAGCTCCAGATTGTCCCCATGGCCTCGTCGCCGCGATTGTTGATGAAGTATGTGCGGAACACCTTGTCGCCGTCTCGGAAGAATACGTTGTGGCCGTGCCATTCGTTGACGCCGAAGTCCGTGTCGAAGCTGTCGGTGATGGTGTACCAGGGCATCTCCCAACCCATCCGAGCTTTCAGGCGCGCGATGCCCGCCTGCGGCGCGCGTGAAGCGTAGACCAGGGTTGTGTCGCGGGCGTTCAGGTGGGCCAGGTGGCCGACTTGATCGGCGCCCAGAGAGCAACCGCGGCAGGCATGCTCGGGCCAGCCGAACACACCGGGCTCGAAGAAGGCGCGATAGACGATCAACTGAGGGCGGCCCTCGAACAAGTCGAGCAGGCCAACCTTGCCCTTGGGCCCGTCGAACTCGTACTTCTTCTCCACCGCCATCCACGGCATCCGCCGGCGCTGAGCAGCCATTGCGTCACGGGCGCGGGTCAACTCTTTCTCCTTTACAAGCAGTTGCTGGCGCGCAGCCTCCCACTCTTGCGGCGAGACGATCGGGGGCAGCGTCTTGAGCTTGTCTTTCGTTTTGCTTGTTGCCATCTTATTTCTCCTTTGTTCTCTGAAACAGACCGAGCCTGAAAAGTGTTCTGAACTTGCCGATGCAGACCGCGAGGATTCCTCCCGTGGATCCGGCTGCGGCTACCATTACTACGGTGCTTTCGATGCATGCTGGGCACATACGTCCCCTCCGAATTTCTGACTCGTAATACAAAAACTAGGCTCCCCATCACTTCGCGTATTCGTCGTGGCGCTTCCACCAGGGACCGGTTTCGTCGCGCCCTTTGGGAGCGCGATCGAGCCATTGATACATTCCCCACAGTCCGTCGAGGCCGCGCGCGTAAGTGGAATAGGTGTGGTAGACAATTCCATCTTCGAGTGCGAATGCGCTGACGCCAGGCCTCTCGCGCAAGTATGTGGGCATATCGGTTCCGCACATGCTTGCGTGGTTCTCCACCGTCTTGACGCCATTCTCCTCAATCAGGCGCGACTGAAACACCTTCTCCCTCCGGTAGTTGTATTCGATGCCTTCCTTGCTCTGTTGTTCCTCCGTGAACCCGACGCTGAAATCGAAGTTGAAGTCACCGCCGAATGACGACGCCCAGGGAAACGTCCAGCCCATTCGCCGCTTGTACGCCTGTAGCTTCGCCAGGGGCGCCCGAGACACCGCCATGAGCGTAACGTCGTGGTTTGCCAAATGGATGGCGAAGCCGTTGAAGCCGTCCGCAATCATCGAGCAGGATGGACAGCCCGCTGCATAGTCGGGCCCGAACATGAAGTGGTAGACAAGAAGCTGCGAACGCCCACGAAAGAGGTCGGCCAGCGAAGCGCTGCCTTCGTCGGTCTGGAAGCGATATCCCTTGTTAATGGACACCCACGGGAGTTCCTGCCTCTGGCGGGCCAACTCGTCGCTGCGATGCGTGAACTCCTTCTCCGCCTTGAGCAGCTCGATTCGTGCTTTCAGCCATTGTTCGCGTGTACCAGTTTTGCGTGTGGTCATTGCCTCTTTCCTTTCCTTGTCTCCTTCATCGTTGGTTCCGAAATCTGTTGATCGCGAGCGTTACGCGGCATTCGCTGGGCTGGCTGGCACAAATGCCGAGAACTCACGTTCGAGTGCCTTGAGCGCCCCATTGCGCCAGCCCTCAGCAATGGATAGGGACGCAGGATCGGGGAAGATTTCGTCTTCGCCTTTTTCGAGGCCGTCGAAGATGCCCGCCGCCGCGGACTCGCGTGAGGCTTTTGGTATGTCGAACCCGCGGTTCATATCTGTGTCGACCGGGCCTAGTACGACGGCATGGACACTCACGCCCTCGCCAGCCAACAGGGCTCTCAGTGACTGGGTAAGGTTAAACGCGGCCGCCTTCGAAATAGAGTAGGAAGGAATGATCGGCATTGCCGCAAGCCCCACCATCGACAGGTTATTGACGATCGCTCCCCGGGAACGTCTGAGCGCCGGCAAGAAGGCATGAGTTACCCTGAGCAGGCCGAGGAAGTTGACCGCCAGATGCTTTTCGATGAGCTCGAAATTGGTCAGATCGTCGTAAATGGCAATGCCGGCATTATTGACGAGGACATCAAGCGAACCGATCCGCTCCGCAGCCTGTTGGACCTGCGAAGCGTTGGTCACGTCCAAGGCTACCGGTGTCACGCGCTCATCGGTGATTTCGAGTGCGCCGCGAGTTCCCGCATAGACCTTCTTGGCACCCCGTCTAAGAGCCTCATCCACGAGCGCCCGCCCGATGCCGCGGCTGGCGCCAGTGATCAAGATGGTCTTGTTCTGGATGTTCATATCATTCTCCTTTTGTCGAGCGTCGTTGTTCATTCCGCTCTCGATGGCCTGTTCATTCCTGGCCATGCGCTATATTTAGCCCGGAGCTTCGAAGGGGTGGGAGTGACAAGTGTGTCGGGATTCGGATGGACTCTCTGATTACAGCGGCAGCTCGCGCCCTCTCGGCGGGTGATCCACTCGGGGCCTTGAAGCGAATCGCGCTGCGCACCGATGCGCCAGCGCTCGCCCTTCGCGGCATCGCCATGGCGCAACTGGGCGATTTCGCGCGAGCGAAAGAGCTTCTCCGGACTGCCGGGCGCGCATTCGGTCCGAAAGAAGCAGTGGCCCGCGCCAGATGCATCGTGGCCGAGGCCGACATCGCCCTCGCCTCGCGTGACCTGGGCTGGCCGGCGAAAATGCTCGACGCCGCGCGATCAACCCTCGAAGCGCACGGCGACCGCTTGAACGCCGGGTTTGCGCGCTATCTTGAAGTCCGGCGACTCCTATTGATCGGGCACCTCGACGAGGCGGAGCGTATGCTCGCTGACCTTGACTCGGGTGTTTTCCCGCCCACGTTGAGGACTTTCCACGAACTGGTGGTTGCGGGAATCGCCATGCGGCGCTTGCGAACCAAAGAAGCGCGCGCCGCGCTGGGTCGGGCAGAACGCGTCGCGCACCAATCTGGTATCCCCGCGTTACTGGCGGAGGTCAAAAGCGCATCCCGCGTCCTGAGCACACCGGCAGCGCGCTTGATTGCGCGGGGCGGAGAGCGTCCGTTGATGCTCGAAGATGTCGAAACGCTGTTGGCATCGAAGGCCATGGTCGTGGATGCATGCCGGAATCTCGTGCGTCATGCGAGCAATGTCGTCTCACTCGCAAGACGCCCGGTGTTGTTCGCCCTCGTACGCGCGCTCGCTGAAGCGTGGCCCGAAGACGTGCCGAGAGACGTACTTTTGACGCGGGCATTCGGAGCAAGGTTCGTCGACGAATCGCACCGTGCGCGTTTGCGGGTTGAGATGGGGCGGCTTCGAAGAATGCTTGGAAAAGTGGCCGGCGTGAGCGCGACGAAACGGGGTTTTGCACTCGTTCCGCAGCGTAGACGTGAAGTCGTCGTGCTGGCCCGGTCTGTCGAGGAGGAACATAGCGATGTGCTAGCTTTCCTCGCGGACGGTGAGTCGTGGTCGAGTTCTGCCCTGGCGGTTGCGCTTGGCGCCAGCCAGCGCACCGTACAGCGTGCACTCGACTCGCTTGCGGCGGAAGGCAAAGTGCAGTCCTTTGGCCGAGCGCGCTCTCGTCGCTGGATAACCCCGCCCGTGCCGGGATTCACGACGATTTTGTTACTCCCCGCTCGACTGCCGATCGATTAAGGTGGAAGCATGAAACGATCAACTGCCGAAATTGTCCGCGAGTATGGCCCCTTCCCCGGAGCTGATCGCGTGCATGGAGTCAGCTACGACGGTCAGCACGTCTGGTTTGCATCGGGCGACAAGCTGAATGCCGTCGATCCGTCGAGCGGAAGGATGATGCGCTCGATCGATGTCGCCGCACATGCTGGAACGGCCTTCGACGGCCAGCACCTGTTTCAGATCGCCGAAAATCGCATTCAGAAGATCGATCCAAAGACAGGCCAGGTCCTCGCCACGATCCCAGCGCCTGGAGCCGGCGGTGACTCTGGTCTCGCGTGGGCGGAAGGCACGCTCTGGGTTGGGCATTATCGGGCCCGGAAGATCTATCAAGTTGATCCCAACTCAGGGGAGATTCTTCGCACCATCGAGTCCAACCGCTTCGTCACCGGGGTTACGTGGGTCGATGGAGAGCTGTGGCACGCCACCTGGGAAGGTGACGAGAGCGATCTGAGGCGAGTCGATCCTCAAACGGGTGAAGTGCTTGAACACCTCGACATGCCCCAGGGAATCCACGTTTCCGGGCTCGAATCTGATGGTGCCGATCGGTTCTTCTGCGGAGGGGAAAAGAGCGGCAAGATCAGAGCGGTCCGGCGGCCGCGACGAGGCGCCGCGAGCGGTATCCGTGCCTAGGTTGGAACGCTTGCCTGCCACGGCGAAGGACTTCAGGTGATGATCGAGGAAACTTGTGGCCGATGCTCTCCTCCATCACTTCACCGTGGCAGCGACCTCAAGAATCTGCTTGTTGATGGAGGCACGCAGATCCTTGGGCAGCAGGTCGGCCTGTTCAAGACCCTTCCACGCGGCGGCAGCCCGCTCCGCCGTTTCAACCGCGATTTTCCACAGCGCGCTTGCCGGAATGCGGGCCGTGTCGGCAAAGCGTCGCATCTGGCCAGGCGTGATTTCCGACAGGCTAGGGCTGCCGCCGAAACTTAGGGCGAGCGTGTCATTGGGATTATAAGGAAGTGTCGCCACGAAATCATATCCCGGCGACAGGACTGGCTTGCGCCGGTCGGGATAGAGGAGGGACCAGTTCTTGAGATGCATATCGGCGTTGCCAATTACAACGGAGAACACAACGCGACGGACAAACTCCGCGACGGCGTCCTCACCCGCTTCTGCCCACAGGACGGACGCGATGTTGGCATAGCTGCGAAAGTGGTACTTGTCGTTCGGATACTGCCCGAACACTTGCGCGAAATCCTCCATGTGAACGGGCGATCCTCCTGCCGCGCGGTCGAATCGCCGCACGGCGAGAGCCTTGCTCCCCGGCGCGCGCGCCTCCTCGGGGAGCCCCTTGATCTCCGACATTTCGACGAGACGGTTGTCGGGTACCACGATACCCGCGCGGCTCGCGAGTTCGAGCATAGCAAATTCATTCTCGGGGACGGCGGCGAAGCGGGCGGAGGGAAGCTTGACGATCCACGACCCTCCCATGCCCCCAGCCGGAACGGTCAGGCCTCCGGATGCTTCCATCACGGCGGAAAACTTCAACTGAACGCCGGCAAGAGAGAACCGGAGCACGGCCTCACGCGGGCGATCATCAGGGCGATCGGCATCACCAACATCATGATGGGCATCATCTTCCTTTACATCGCCCGCAAGGGGCTCGATGACGAGCGCGCCGGGAAGATCGGCGCCGAGAACAGCGAGGAGGAAAAATTCGCACTCAGGGTTAACATCGGCAAGTTTCGCGAGATACTCGCGCAGGTGCCCTTCGGGAAGCAGGTTCGAAAAGAACGGCGGCACGCGGCGCGGCACCAGGCGCAGGGCCGTGACGAGCCCGCCGGTGCGGCCCTTGAACGAGAGGCTCAAAGTCGGGCGCTGCGGATCGTCGATATAGCCCTGCTCGAACGCAAAGATCTGGCGGTCGCCCGCGAGGCGGTTAATGACACCGATCTGGCGTCCGTGCAGGCGCACGGCGAGCGCGTCGAGCTTTTTCGGATCAAACTTCATCGCGCGGCTCCTTAGGTGCTGTCCTCGTCGGCGTCGGCGTAGAGGGAGCGTTCCTCGCCTTCGCCCTTCTGGTCCGGCTGCAGATGATCGCGGATGAGCGACTGCACGACGGGGACGAGGGCGCGCGGGACCATGAGGAGGTCGCGATCGAGAATGCGGACCAGCTCCAAAAGGGTGTCGTAGCGCGGCACGATCCTGCCGGACTCGATGCCGGATATGTGCGCCTGGGTAAGCCCGAGGCGGCTGGCCAGATCTCTCTGGGTCCAGCCGCGCTTCTCGCGGGCCTCCTTCAAGGCCCAGCGCATATCCTCTGGAAGGGCTCCTAGTCGGAGCGGCTTGATATTCTTTGTTATATTGTTTTCCATGTCTGATATAATATACAACATCATAGCCAAGCGGTTGTATATATTATTCTATATCAGTATAGGTATGTGATATATTTTAGTATATCCACGGCAAATCCTGTGTGGTGAACCGAGCTTGAACGGTTCCGATAAAAGTAGGGGCTATTAAGAGCTGAAGAACGGTAGCACGGCGAGAACCGCGAGAATTGCGAAGCGAGAGGGCAGGAATGGAAAAGAGGCTGGCAATTGTCATTGCAGTCGAGATAGACGCGGTTACAGCATCCGCACCGTCAAATATGCCGAAGCCGATGCCGAGGGCTTCGCCAAGGCTCTGGAGATTGGAGGCTCGCTTGACAAGGTGGAACGGTGGAAGATGGGAAGCTCCCTAATGCGACGAAGCAATGCTGTTACTTGCGCCACCGGTTGCGCAGCGTTGCCCGGAGGTGGGAGTCACTCTGGAGCAGGACAAGGCCAATTTCACAGTCCTCGTTCGCCCTCTTCATCGGCCATCGCGGAGACGCGACGACAAGTTGGCTGTGTTCTATCGCAGCGGAAGCAAAATCTCTCTAGGTCAACCATAGCGATGGGAACCTAGCAGCTAGCGACATGTTGAGTGCTGCAACTGCTCGCCGCTTGAATTTTGAGAGAAAAATCCTAAGGCGGAAAGTTCCCCGCCGGTGACGTGTACCAGGTCATCAAGTGGGGCGGCGGGATCATAGGACACGCCTCGAAGGAGATGCCGGCGGGGGGAAGCCGTTCATGGCCGTCAACGGCCGCAATGAGGAGAAGGCCCGATCAGCGAATCAAGGAGCTGGTCCGCTATCTCGAGTCCATCCAGGTGAAGGGAGCGGCGGGCGCAGAGCCGGTGGAGGCCAAGCAGCCGGTGACTTTGTGCCTTCTGGGTCGAGGCCATTGATGAGTTTGGCCAATGTCTGATCGGGGCGCGCGGCTGGCAGCTTCTGAACGAAGTCCTCCTGCGCGTGGACTTCGAGTCGTGATCGCCCTCCACACCTTTACAAGCGCCTGGGGAACGCGGCAGCGCCTACGGACGCGCGAACTTCGCATCATCTACCGGGACATTCTGCTTAACTTGCAACAAATGGATGTTCAGCGTTCGATTAGGCCTGGTAATAACCAGGTGTAGAGGAACTTGTACGCCATCGAAGGTTTTGTAATCACCGTAGTCGATCTGGGTGGGATTAAGACCGAGGGGCGACGAGCCAAAACGCAGCTGCCGGAGCAACAACCCGGTCTCTCGGTCCAAATACAACTCCAAGGGCGGGCCAGACGAGTTCGTGGGAAATAGCAGGATCGCGTCGTGGTCACTAATTCTTTCTGTTCTTATGACTTTTAATTCCTGGAAGGTCTTCTTCACATTGATTGGGAATTGCAAATCCGCGTCCAGCTTGGCGCCTTCGATGTCCTCCTGAGTCATGTCGCGAACCGGGCCTGCCGGGGACCTGAACCATCCATTTTGACCGTCAAATACCGTAGAGCTATCTCCCGCGGGCAAATGCACAATCATGGCCTGTCGTGACGGTGATTTGGAAAGAATATCAACAGGAAAGCCAGGCCCGACCCCGAAACTGACCGTGCCGCTTTCGACGCGGCTCAACACATTCTGATTCGCGGCAGCGCCTCCAACGGCTCGTATGTACTTTTCGATCACGTCGTTCGCCGATGGCAAATTTGTCCCACCCTGAGCCGCTGGGTTTGCTGCCGATCGAGCCTCGGAAACGTATGGCGCGGTGCTGTCGACCATCGGTATACTCACGGGCTTTGCAGCACCGCGGTGGCACGTGTAACAAGTAACAGCCCGCTCCCCATGAAATTGGTCCGCATCGAGGGCGAACATCATCTGGATCATGCGGCGGGCGGTTTGCTTCGACTGTTTGTCGTCCTTATCGAAGGCATCGCGAACGTGGCAGAACTCGCACTCGACGCCCAACGATGCCGATATGAACTGCATCGCCGGAATCAAGTGGTCTGGAGGAACGTCCTTCAAAACTTGCAGGTTCTTAAACTTTGGCTGCGCCGCCTTCTCTTGCGCGTTCATCGAAGCATCTCGCAATCCAACTCCGCAAAGGAAAAGCAGAAACATCCAGGCCAGGTTCAGGACTACAACACGCGCCACTGTGAGAATGCACCTACCCCGGTTATTCATTCGGTGAATCGGTCTCCGTGGACTGCTATTTTGTGATCCGTAAAATCGGTATGCATGGAAGGAATCGTATATTTCGGCATATGGCAACTCACACACTCGTGGGTTGAAACTTTGCAGGTGCCGACCGTGTGAGCTCGGTCTTTCGCGGCGCCGCTCGCTGGCGAATGGCAGCTCAAGCACACTTTGTCGTAGAAAGCAGCATTTTGCACTCGGGGTTTGTGGGCGTCGTGGCACGCTGTGCAGGTGAGTCGCGCATCGCCATTCCCCCAGCAGCGGCTTTGCTCTAAACGGTAGGCAGGAAACCGCAGGTTGAAAATCCCAGTGATGAAGCTGAGGCTGACATCGACCGAAGTACGATGACAGGCGCCGCAGAAATCCACCGAGTCAGCCGGGCTGAGGCGCGCAGGATTAAAGATGAGCGTCGAAGTCCTCGCATCATGTTCCAGGCTCATCTGCGCCACATGCTGTGCTCCCGGACCATGGCATGCTTCACAGCTGACGCCCGGAATCAATCGTTCGGGATGAAATTGACCGTCCGTACTGGAGGCCGTGGAATGGCAGCCGAAGCACAGCGGAGGCTCGTCCGGGGACATGCGCCGACCGAGTGCGGTGTCGATGCGGCTGGGCTGAAACCGAGTCCTTCCGGTTGTCAAATCCAAACCGTTCAGAGCCCTGTAGTAGCTCACCCGGCTCTCAAAATAGATTCCATTCCGCTGATACAGAAAAGTATCCCCGAACTGTCGGTCCCCGAATACCCACGTCAAGGCCGCTGAGGCGGACTGCTGGCCGTTGGTGGTCGCATACTCTGCTCCGGTCGCCGTTTGGGAGACAGAATAATCGTAGGTCCCGGTGCGGAACTGCATTAAGTGCGGCATATTTGTGAACGCATCTGCGGTTGCCGGTTTCACTGCATGGGCCATAGGCGTATTCCTCTGCGCGGCAACCATATCTTGATGGCAGCGTCCACAAGTCTCCGAACCCACATACTGATCTCGCGGGGCAGTTCCCTTGGTTGGCCACCACCCCGGGTCAATCAGCCGAGTTTCAGTTGCAGTACTGAGTTCGTGGCTTTTGCGAGAGTCTGACTGTGCGGAGATTAGAAAGGAGCCAGACGCCACTAGAATGATCAGGAGCAGCACGCCAACAACCGAGACAGACCTCAACATATTCAGGATCATCTATTCAACCCTGATCAACCTCGACGTCCACCAAACGGAAGGCCGCAAACCAGATGGAGCAATGGGCGCGGCGGCCTACAGGGATAGGTTGCACCCATGACAGCCACCAGCGGCTGCTCAGGCGTCCAGGCCCCTCTCGCTACTTATTTGGGCTTCAGCTTCGCCAATGCATCCTTCACCCGGGGCGTCAAGGGAGAGTCCGGCGCTTCCTTCAAATACTTTTCATATTCCTTTGCGATCTCATCATCTTTGCCTTTTCCGGTGAGCGCCTGCGCCACGATCAGGTGTGAAATCGCAAACTGCTTGTGGTCGGGAAGAGAAGACACTTTGCGGGCATTGGTAAGAGCGAGGTCGGTTTCGCCGTTTTGCAGCTGAACGTTGGCAAGCGCGGTGAGGGTTTGCGCGCTTTCGGGTTGGTCGGCAGCAGCGCGCAGCAGATACGGCTCGGCCTCCTTGTATTTCTTGTTCTCGTAATAGAACTGACCCAAATAGAGATTGGCTTGCTGCAGAGTCGGATCAATCTGTGTGGCGCTGAGGTACGATTCCACGGCGTCCTTGCCGTCCTTCAGTTGGATTTCCGCCAGTGCAAGATTGTTGAATGCTTCTGCGTATTTCGGAAACGCAGCAATCGCCTTCTGAAAATGATCTTTGGCTTCCTCCCAACGCTTTTTGTCCATTTCCTTCAAGCCCAACTTGAATTCTTTCTGGGCAGCCTCTGGGACGACTACCGTGACAGTTGCGCCGACGGCCCCACTCCCAGCCGTATGGGTCAAACGAACCTGTATGTTTTCGGTGATATACGGCCCACCCAGGCTGCCGCCCGTTTCAATAAGATCGCCTGTTGTTGTCTCGATGTCAGGCCCGCTTACCCGCACCCGATAACGCCCGCTGGACACGCTGTCGAAGGCCGCACCGCCATTTCCGTCGGTTGTCCGCAAATCCACGACGCCCCCGTACGGAGAAATCAGCTCTACCCGCAATGCCGACGCGGGCCGGTGGTTCTGCTGGTAACTGACACGAACGGTAATGGTGGTAAGTCCACCGGAAGTACCAGCACTCATAGTTGTCGGCTGTTGCGCGGCACTTGCCGCGCAGAAAAAGGCCAGCGCCAGAGTCAGCGACCAAAGATGACTCGACCTCATGACTGTCCCCTCCGTCCTTGTGCTGACACAGAAAACCAGTTCGTCGTGCGGGAACACCCATTCGAGCGAAATTTTTTGTGAGCCCATAGCTCCGAAACGGACAAATTATAGACCCACCTGGAACGAGCAGCACCGATTTGCGATCCCGGAATGCCGGGCTACCGTTTACTTTCCCGCTTGGCGGGAACCTCCAATACCAAATCAGCCGTTCCAAACAATCCGGTGAGGTTATCGCGCACGCCGAAACGTAAAATGTACTTCCCCGGTGCTAGCCGGATGGGCACGCTCATGGGCAGCTCCTGCCCGCTCACCCTTTCGTAGCTCGGCTCGTGCAGCGATGCCTCCGCGGTCTGCACTTCCGCCTTTACACGCTTGCCTTCGAGGGTGAACGCCTGTACCTCAAACTGCAGCATGCAGTGGTGGAGGTTCCCGGCTTCGGTTTGAAACGACAGCGTGGAGGGGTCCACCGCAAATTCAACCACTGTATCCGAATCTGGCTGCGGAGGCAGCACCCGAGCCATGAAGGTCACTTCCGTCGAGGGCAGCGAATTCGCCGTTAGAGCCGCTGTCAACATCTGCTCGCCGTTGTCTTTTCTCCAATCCGAAAAGTTCACCGCGAAATATCCGCGGCGGTAGCGCAACTGTATTCCCGGCCGGTCCACCTGCAACTTGATATTGCGAAACTTCCCGTCCCACTTTTTCTTGCTTGGGTAATAGCCGAGCATGTAATAGGAGCTCGATTCCCTCAGCGCCGATTGAATGGCTTGATCAAGGTCGTTGCGGTTACCGAAGTAGCGTCCGCCCGTATCGCGGGCAATCGTCTCCAGAGCGTCGTGCGTGGAGAATCGTTGGAAGGATTCGCTGCTCAACGTCCGATTGGCGTCGATGCCAAGGTGAACCTTGCCCTCCGAATCGCGCCCGCTGAGGCTCGGATCTCCTAGGCTGTTCGTCGCCAGCCCGCCCGCGTCAATAGTGTACGTGGCCACATGCGCATCGTTCAGAAGATTAATGGTGCGGCGGATTTGATCGCCATAACTTCTTTCCGCCTCCATGGCGCTGGGCGAATCTCCCACCACGGAAAAAGGGAACCCGGTGGAAAACCACAGCAACACCTTGCGTCCATTTTGTCCGGACATGAAACGGGCAATTTCCTCTAGAGCCGAAAGGGTAGCCGAGATGCGGGTATCGCGCGAGAAGTTTTCCGACTCCCGCTCAAAGCGGTCCATCATGTAAGCAATATCTTCAAAAATGCTGGCGCTGCTTCCGCCGGCGGCTAGCGTAGCAGGAAGCCCCGGGTCAGGGCCGCTGCCGGTGGGCCCGCCTTTGGCCTGCGCCGGCAAATTGACAGTTGCCGCAGGAACAGAAGCTGACGGTGTTTCCATCTGGCCACCTCTGCGCGCGAGCGCCGGTGTTTCAGCCAGGTAGCGGCCCAATGCCGCCCGCAACAGAAGCGGATCCTGGGTGAAATTCTGCAGCACCGTCAATTTGTTGGTCAAGGCAATCACCGCCAGCCTCGTATTCGGATCGTATTGCCGAGCCAAAAACTCCAGCATCTGCTGCTTCACGTAAGTCTGATTTTGAGCCGGAGTGTTGAGACCGTCGAGCAGCAGCACGGCGACCGTGCCCTTTTCTGCATTCGTCTGCGTTACGGCAGGACGGTTCGTCGTCACGTGCGGAGGAAGGGCCGGCGGCGGTGTCGCATTCGCGCGCTCAGAATTGTGCTCGGAGAAGGATGCGATGCTCTGACGAACGCCGTCTTCGGTGACCGTGAAGTCTTCCGATTTCAGGCCTTTGACCGAATGGCCCTCTTTATCGAGGACAATAGCATCCACCACCACCATGCGGGTGGTTACGCGCAGCACCAGCCCCGGGTCTTTCGGGGGAGGAGAAGGCTGCTGCGCCGTGACCAGCCCAGCGGCGAAGAGCAGCAGCATCCCAAGATGCACCACGAATCGCTTCATACTGGTAGGCCCTTCAACCCGCTTGCCCGTTATTGCTGCGACACATGGGGTCTGGGCCTGAGCTTCTGGTACATGAGTACGGCTTGCTCTGCGTCATCGGCGCGCCCATCCCGCCGATATGCGACGCTGAGCTGATAGTATGCGTAATCTGTCGGGTGCAGGTGGATGGAGGTTTCCAGATCCTGAATGGCGTCCTTCACTTTTCCCTGTTCCAGCAAGGCCTTTCCCAACTCATAATAGGCATCGGAATGGTTCGGCTGCCGACTCACTACATCCTGAAATAACGGGATGGCCGTATCCGCCTGATGCATCTCCAGCCGAACGTATCCCAACTGGTATTCCGCCGGGATGTAGCCCGGATTGACCGACAGCTCCTGCTGAAATTCATCCGCGGACGCGTCCAGCTTTCCCTGCTTGAGTGCCACCATTCCAGAACCATAGTGCGCCTCGGCGGTATGCGGATCGAGCTGCAGCGCCCGCGCAAACTCCGCCCGGGCCTCCGGGTAATTCTGCTCCTGGGCGTAAGCCTGAGCCAGCATCAGGTGTACGGCCGGCACGGTCTGGTCCTTTTCCAGCATCCGCGAAAAAACGCGCGCGCCGTTCTTGGCATCACCGCTGCGCACCAGCGACGTGCCAGCCGCGTACAGCAGTCCTGCGTTGTCCGGCAGCTGATCGAGCACCGGGCGCAACGTCTCCGCGCTCCCGGCGAAGTTATCGCTCATGTAGTAGCACACGCCCAGCATCTCTCGGATGGAGAGATCATTCGGCGTGCGGCGCAACTCCCGCTCCAACGGTCCGGTGGCTTGGTCGTATTTCTCTGCACGGAACGCGGCGAGGCCCCAGTTGCGGTCCAGACTGGCGATCGAAGGCTCCCATTTCGCGGCTTGCGAGAATTCTTCAGCGGCTTGGGTATAACGCGACGCGCGCGCGTCAATCACCCCCAGGTTGTGATACGCCTGTCCCAGCAGCAGAGACACTGACTTTGTGTACGCGGCCTCCGCTTTGACGTCGTACCGCTCGGAGTCGCCGGGCCGCAACATCATCGATTGAAGTTCCTGCTGATTAGAGTCACCGTTCGCCCTCCCGGTATCGCTTACGCCCGCGCTTGCCCCGTCTTTCTGAAGCGTGGTGCGAAGCCGCTGCGCCTTCGCCGCCTCCTCGTCGGCCTCCGCGTTCTTGCCAAGCTTGTGCAGCGCTTCAGCGAGACCTTCATAGGCACCCGCCATCGCGGCATCCATCTGTTGCGCAGCCGGCGTCAGCTTTATTACAGAGCGATATGCGTCCGCCGCCTTTGCCCATTGCTCCTCGGACGCGTAGCACCGGCCCAGGTAAAAAAATGCCCGCGAGTCCTGAGGCTGGAGCTTCATGGCTTCTTGCAGGGAGGTTTCCGCTTTGGCCAGTTCCACATGGCCCTCGCCAGGCGGAACATCGGGCGCCTGCGCGCTGAACAGGTAGGCCAGCCCCAAATAAAAATGGACTTGCGGATACCTTGAGTCCAGCGTGGTGGCGTGCTCGAATTCTTTTGTCGCCAGCTGCGGATAGCCGGTCGCCAACAAGGCCCGCCCAATTAATATGTGCAGCTGCGCGCTCTCGGGCAGCGAGTTCTTCATCTCGTCGAAAAGCACAGTCGCCAGCGAGACCTTCTTCAGTTCCAGATCAGCCAACGCAAGGCTGTACGCCACATCAAAATCGGTGGCCAGAGCCAGAGCGGCCTGCAGTTCGTCGGCCGCGGCTTGATAGTTCCCCTGCAAAAAATCAATTTTGCCGAGCAGGACGCGGGTGCGGACATGGTCCGGATTCTTCTCCAGCACCGCCTTCGCGTCGGTTTTCGCCTTCTGCATGTCGCCGGAATAAAGCTCAGTGATGGCGAGGTCCACGGCCGGATCCGGATTATCCGGGTCGGTTCGGAGCGCCTGCTGGAGCAGTTGCTCCGCTCCGGCGTAATCGTGCCTGGCGCTGCGAAGATTGCCCAGGTGGTCGAGCCCGATGGCGATCGCCCGCCGATATTCTTTGGCCGCACCCTCGAAATCTGCGGCCAGTTGATAGGTCTGCGCGGAATTGAAATGCTGTTGCGCGGCGTCGGTTTTGGGCGCCGCCGTTCTGGGCGCCGGCCGAGTGCTCTTGGCGCCAGACTCCGCTGTTTTGGCGGGCGACTGGGCAGCACAGGTGGACATCGCGAACGCCAACGCACAGGCAACGAATATTCCCCGGCTAATTGGGAGCGGCATCATTGTGGAGCAGACTTCGTATTCAGAGATCGCGGATATATCTCGCGCTTCAGTTTGTCATTCGCAGCCTGGTGCAATTGCTGGTATGTCTGTGTTTCCGTCTTTGCCTGGTCGGTCATTCCCAGCCGCGCATAGACCAGTCCCAGCTGGTAGTGTGTTTGCGGCAAATCGGGCCGCAGTTTAACTGCGATTTCCAGGGCAGTTCGCGCGCCAGCTACCTCTCCCTGACGCAGCCGGATCACCCCCAGTTCCTGCTGGGCACCAGCGTGGTTCGGATCTGTCTTCACCACTTCTTCCAGACCCTTACGGGCCTCCTCAAAATTCCCATCACGCTCATCCAGCATCGCCAGATAATAGCGCGTGTCATTATTCTTAGGATCGAGTTGCAAGCTGCGGGTGAACTCCTGTCGTGATTCGGCTTCGCTGCCTTCGTCGTAATCGACCATTCCCAGCAGAAACAGCGCATGCGGATCGTCGGGCCGCTCCGCCACCATTTTCCGCGCCAGGGGAGCCAGGATTTCCTGGAACCGCTGCGTCTCCTGCAATACCCTGCCATAGACGTACTGCGCGTCCGGATTGTCGGGTTCGAGGTCATACAGGCGCTTGGATGCCAACCTGGCGCCCTCGAGCTCTCCGATTTGCATAGATTCGACGGCAATCTTCATCAGCACGGCGGGGTCGTCCGGCTTGACCGCGTCCGCGCGCTTCAGCAGCTCCACCGAGTCTTTCCAATGGTTCTCCTCGGCGGCAAAGCGGGCGGAATCGAAGAGGATGTCGAACGATTTCGGCTGCATGCGGAGCGCCTCCGCCAATAACTGCGCTGCTTCCGGTTTATG
>DATEPX010000366.1:0-40524 GCA_035272945.1 Terriglobales bacterium | reverse complement strand
ACCGAACGCATCACAGCCAGCGTGCGGGACTGGGCACGTTGCATCAGGTACCCCTTCTTTTCCTTGAAAAGCGAAGTCTAGCACAGCGTTCCTGGTCAGGATACCTGTGAATCCGGCCTGCAGTGCCCGGTTGGAGAACAGGGGCGCCCAACGATTTCCACAGGGGTACCGAAAAAGCAAATTGTTCTGCCACTTATAAGTTGTTATAGTTAAGCCAACTGAGCTCCAAAAACTACGTTTAAGCTGAAGAGCTTGTACCAAGGCAGCTGTGTTGGTCGCAGCAAGTCACACGCTCCGGGCCTCGCTGCGGAGAAATAGTTGACATCGGTTTACCTGGGTCTCTTTGGGCTATCGCTGCTGTTATCGTTCGTTCTCACAAGGAACGTTCGCAGTCTTGCTGTTTCTCACGGATGGGTAGCTCCGCCCAATTCTGAACGTCACCTGCATCAGGCCCCGCTGCCGCGTCTGGGCGGCGTGGCCATTTACCTCTCATTTCTGGCCAGTGTTGGGATGGCTCTTCTGGCGGGCCGCTATTCGGAGAATCTGTCTTCCGCCCTGTCCGGAAAGACTCTCCTAACCATTCTCATACCGGCGACGCTGATTTTTTTCCTCGGCATTTGCGATGACATCTTCTCTATCGGCCCATACGCCAAAGTTGCAGTTCAAGCAATTGCTGGGGCCTTGCTGTTTGCCGGTGGCCTAAGGATTCTGGAGTTGCCTGTCCTGTTTGGTGCCCACCATTTCAGCCGTATGGTCGGGTTGCCGATCACGATTCTTTGGGTCATTGGAATTACAAACGCATTTAACCTCATCGATGGCCTGGACGGTCTTGCGGCCGGCTCAGCATTGTTCTCGACTCTGGTTGTTTTTGTGGTCGCAATTTCCAGCCACTCTTTGCTGGTTTCCTTGCTGACCATTGCGCTAGCAGGGGCGATCCTCGGCTTCCTGCGGTTCAATTTCAACCCGGCAACGATTTTCCTGGGCGATTGCGGCAGCCAGTTCGTCGGATTCATGCTCAGCGCCCTCGCCCTGCAGAGTACGGAGAAGTCGCCCACACTCATCGCGGTTGCCATCCCGGTCGTCTCATTCGGCCTGCCGATTCTGGAGACGGCGCTCTCTGTACTACGCCGTCTTATCGGGGGCCGGCCCGTTTTCACCGCCGATCGCGAGCACATTCATCACAAGTTGCTGCAGCTCGGACTGTCGCATCGCCAGGTGGTGATCGTACTGTATGCGGTATCGGCGTTGTTTGCCTTGCTCAGCTTGTTCCTGCTGTGGCCCACCGGAAGTACCTTGGGCTTGGTGCTAGCTGTTCTCGGCAGTGGCATCTGGTTAGGTGTGCAGCACCTGGGGTATCTCGAGTTCGGCGAAATTCGCCGAGTCGCCCAGCGCACCATGGAGCAGAGGGATATTTTCATCAACGACCTCGCTATTCGCCGGGCGATCGAAGAGTTGAAGGTCAGCCGCGATTACAATCAGTTATGTCGAATTCTTGACGCCGCCTTCTCCAACAACGATTTCGACGGGTTTGATCTGTACGTAAGTTTGCTGTCGGACGAACGTGCGTCTGCCAAGAGCCTAACGGCGCTGCTGGCCTCCGATGAGATCTTGCGCTTCCGCTGGAACAAGCCCGGTCGCCCAAAGCGGAGTGAGAATCTCTCTGCATGGAATCTGAAGCTGGATCTGGTGACAACCGGGAACTGCCGCCGTGGTTCAATGAATCTCTATCGCTTGTATTCGCAACGAGCCCTGTTGCTGGATATCAATCTCCTCACATCTGTTTTCCCGGTCGCTCTGGCGGATGCCTTGGATCGTGCGTTCGCGTCCCAAGAGGAGTCCCTCTTGGAGAGGGCAAACGCAAGGGATTATGTCATCGCCCCAGCCAGCTGACCCTTCTCGTCCCAGCACGCGCAGAAGAGTTCCCGATGGGCAGTTCCCCCGCCGCTATTTTGCCGGACCCTGAGCTTGTTTGAGGCCCTGTCTTCGGCTTTGATGTCTTTAATCACCAGGACTTAGCTAGCCTGCAGATGCTGTCAGGACTGACGTATGGCCAACCCTTCGCGCCGCATCAGCCATTCCGCCGGAAGGCAAGCGGGACGGGCAATTCCGTAGGGTATACCCCTTATTTTCTTCCTGCCCTGTTTCGCTAGTCACCCGACCGGAGTAATATGTTAGGACCTTGAGTATGGCTTTCCAGCAGGGCGTCCCGTCTTTCGAGGAATTGCCTCAGCGCGGCCAACGGCGCGGTAGTGTACGTCAGAAACCTCATACTCCGACCTACGCCACCTTCGATCGGATCTCCGGGGGGACGGTTCTCGATCTCACCGAAGTCCTGAACCTCAGCGAAACGGGCGTGTGCATTCACACCACGGCGCCAGTCGCGCCAAACCGCACTCTGAACCTGGTTCTGGATCTTTCCGATACCAAGGCATATATCAACACCAGCGGCCTGGTGGTCTGGACTGACCGATTTGGTCGTGCAGGTGTCCGCTTTTCCAAACTTTCCGAGACCAATCGGCGCCAGCTCAAGGAGTGGCTGTTTGTGAACCTTTTGAATGCTGTTTATAAGTCTGCGCATGACGACGACGACGCTGAAGCTGATCCCATCATCTTGGAAGCACTGCAACAAGATGAACCTGCCGTGGAGGAAGTTGATCCAGCCGACCTCCTCTTGATGGAGATCGAAGAAGGCGAGGTCGAGCAACCCAACGCAATGGTAGAGGAAAAGCATGAGCTTCAGTCGGCTCGCGCGCTAACTTTCGAACCGCCGCAACTCGCCGTCGACGCCCCCACGCTCAATGCCATCCAGCGGCAAATCGCGGCCCTCGGTTCCGATCTTGACGCAGCCTTGGCTATCCTGGTTCAGCGTGCGCAAACCATCACCCGGGCCTCCGGAGCCGCCATCGCCCTGGAGCAGGGAAGCGAAATGGTGTGCCGGGCTTCTTCGGGCGAGGCTCCCCCGTTGGGTGCCCGCTTGCAGGTAGGGTCAGGAGTCTCGGGAGAATGCGTCCGCACCGCCAAGGTGCAGCGTTGTGACGACTCCGAGACCCATCCGCTGGTAGATCGCGAGAGCTGCCGCGCTCTAGGTATCCGTTCCATGATCGCGGCCCCGGTGGTCTGTTCGGAGAGAGTGATCGGCTTACTGGAGGTCTTCTCGCCGAATGCTGGCGCCTTTGAAGAAACCGATGCCATTGGCCTGCGCCGGCTGGCCGACGTTATTGCCAAGGCGGCGAGCAGCGTAGTTATCGACGCGGGGCAAGTGGTGATCCTGCCGGAAACCAGTCCGCAGAGAAGACGGAGCCCGCTACTCACGCTGGCAAGCAACAACCTCGTCCTGCTGACCGTCGCATCCCTCCTCGTGCTGCTCATCCTGGGTACGCTCCTGACCTGGCTGGTCCGTCGTCCAGCCCGAGTGGGTGTCTCTCAGTCCGCCCAGGTACAACGGCAACAAGGGCCGCTGATTGGGACATTGGAAGACCTCCGCAAGTACGCCGCGCAAGGCGATCCGGTGGCCCAGTATGCGTTGGGCGCTCGCTACGCTCAGGGCATAGACGTCAAGCAGGATCAGGCTGAAGCCGTGCGCTGGTTCACCAGGGCGGCGGAGCAAGGCCATGTGGGCGCCCAGGCGGCTTTAGGCGTTTACTACTGGGCTGGACGTGGCGTTCCTGCCGATCTGAGCAAGGCGTATTTTTGGTCGCTGCTGGCCCGAGCGGGCGGAGATGAAGGCAGCAAGTACAGAGTTGCCTCGCTGGCCTCCCGTATGTCGCACACTCAGGTTCTCGAAGCCCAGCGCCAGGCCGATGAGTGGCTCCGACAGCACCAGAACGAAGCCAGCGCAGCTCACTGACCTCCCAATCTACTAATGTCGTCATCCTGAAGCGTCCGTAACGCGCCGAAGGATCTTGCGTACACAATCCGTAAACGTATGTGCTGTCCTTGCTCGAACTCATTCAAAACGATGCTTGGTTGACAACTTCATGCCTCCTCTAGAGGCGTAAAATATAAGCATGCCTGCTACGCTGCGCGAGATCCTCGACGAGAACGTTCGCGAGGGCGCTGCCGAGCTTTACGAGAAGCTCGATCGCAGCCGGGTGCGCTGTTTCTCCTGCGGCCATTGCTGTCCTATTCCTGAGGGCCAACCCGGCGTCTGCAGAGTCCGCTACAACAAGGGTGGAACGCTATACGTGCCGTGGGGGTATGTAGGCGGTGTACAGTGTGATCCGGTGGAAAAGAAGCCCTTCTTCCACGCCTATCCGGGCGCATTGGCTTACAGCTTTGGAATGCTGGGCTGCGACCTGCATTGCTCGTACTGTCAGAACTGGGTCACTTCCCAGGCTCTACGCGACCCCAGCGCAGTCTCACCTCCGTTCGAGGCTAGTCCCGAGTCCCTGGTGAGCGATGCACTGCGCCAGGGCGCCAAGCTGATCGTCAGTACCTACAATGAGCCACTCATCACCAGCGAGTGGGCCGTAGCCGTATTCAAAGAGGCGAAAGCCGCCGGCCTGCTTACCGCTTTTGTCTCGAATGGCAATGGCACGCCCCATGTGCTCGAATACTTGCGGCCCTGGATTGACCTCTACAAGGTCGACCTCAAGAGCTTCGACGATCGTCATTACCACGAGCTGGGCGGCCGCATCGGGCCGATCCTCGAAACCATCCGCCGTCTCCATGAAATGGATATCTGGCTGGAGATCGTCACCCTCCTGATCCCCGGCTTCAACGATTCCGACGACGAGCTAAAGCGGTTGACGGAATTCCTGGCCGGCGTGTCACCGTACATTCCTTGGCACGTGACCGCTTTCCACAAGGACTACAAGATGACCGATCCGGAGGACACGCAGCCGGAGGATTTATTTCGCGCTGCGGAGATCGGTAAGAGGGCCGGACTGCGCTACGTTTATGCCGGGAATCTGCCGGGCATGGTTGGCGACATGGAAGACACGCGCTGCCACAATTGCGGCAAGACCCTGGTGAAGCGCTACAGCTACCTGGTCGAAGACTATCGGCTGAACCCTAATGGCTCCTGTCCTTCTTGCGGGACCGCCATTCCCGGCCGCTGGGCGCCGGAATTTGATGGCCAGATTACCGCCCATCCTTTTTTGCCGCGCCGAGCCTCACGGCTGGTTACAATCCTGAAATAGCTAACCGAATCGTAATGCCCGGACATAAACTCGTCATTGCCGTTGCAATGTGCCTGCTTAGCGCTGGCTGCTCGCCTCGCAACTTCCTGACCCGCCGCCTGGCAGGCGATCTCATCAGCAGCGCCGACGTCTTCAAAACCCAGCAGCAATTCTTCCTGCGGTTGGGCGTAATTTCCAATAAGGACTATCTTTCGCCGGAATACCTCGTCTTGCAGCGTCGGGGCTGGATTACGGGATCCACGGTTCGGTGCACTGAGGAAGTCTCGCCGCCGCCGTGTTGGGATGTGGGTCTGACACCCATCGGTGTTGAGACCTTTCGTACCCTCATTCCCAGCGACGCTGGCGCCAAGCAGCATTTTGCGATTCCCACTGCGCGTCGCGAGTTCGTAGGCATCACCGGCATCAGCCGCAGTGGCAATCTCGCCGACGTCGACTTCACTTGGAAGTGGGTGCCGCTGAACGAAGTGGGCGCTGCGCTGGTCGCGGGCGGCGTGAACTTCAAATCCACCGTGGCATTCAAGAGTTACGACGATGGCTGGCGCGTGGTGGAAGGCGGCGCTAAGACCAACCAGAGTTTGGATGATGCCCTAAAAGATGCGGAACCAGCTCCCTGAGCGGTTGCTCTCGCAAGAGTCTTATAAACGAGCAGGTTTGCGGTTGGAAAGACTAGCTTACTCTAACGGCAGGGGGAGGTAACGGCTTTCAACAAACTTTTTACCGAGCGCGAGCTTCCCAAAGCAAGCCGTATCGCTGGACCGCCCATGATGGAACCAAAGTCGAAGGCATGCTGCTCTATCCACCGGGAAAATTCGAGCAGAAAAACCTGCCGATGTTCACGTTGATCCATGGCGGCCCGGCTGACGCCGATGGCAATCACTTCGAAGCCGATTGGTACCAATGAGACCGTCTGGCCGCCACCCGGGGTTGGCGGGTGTTCGAGCCCAACTACCGCGGTTCCGCTGGATACGGGGACAAGTTCCTGCTAAGGGGTAACTCCACGCGTGAGATCTGAAATGCGCGAACCCCCGAGGGGTGGAAAATAGAGGATTACATTGCTAGCAAGACTTGGTACACGACGGAATGCGTTCGCAACTGGCAACTGTTATTATCGAGTCAATGGCGCTCCACGAACTTCATCCCTTCATCAGCTCCGAAATCAAAAAGCTTCCCAGGAAGGGAGGCGTGTATTTTCTGTTTCAGATCGAGACTCCGATCCACGCAGATGGGGCGGTAAATCTGCGGCGTGCACTGCTGCATGCCAAAAGTGAGTTTCCCCAGGCAAGTCACTTCTCCGTGGAAGTGCTAGACACCGGTGCGGCTGCGATGAACCAAAGAGTACGCACGCTCAGAGACGAACTCCATCTAGTGAGAGCAGTGGGATTCGTGGGCTCCCGGCGCTAAGCCCGTTTTTGGGAAATGAGTAATCACTTCGTCATAGGGCCTTTCCTGTATTGCCTGGATGGCTGCCGGGTTGTAACGTTCGCCCATTCCCTGAATTTCTACGGCCGGACGCATAGTCAAGGAGGTAGTTCATGTCTCAGAAAATCGTTAAGTTGGCTTATTGGCTGGTTCCTGTGTTGTTGTTATGCCTCTGCCCGAGCGCGCTCCTCGCTCAGGAGAAAGAGGCTCAAGAGAAGCAAGAGAGTAAGGCAGAAAAGAAAGCTACGCACAACCCTAAGACCATAACTGGCTGCCTGCAAAAAGGCGACCAACCGGACGAGTTCACCATTACGGGTGACGACGGGAAAACCTGGGGACTGCGCAGCAGCGGCAAAGTGAATCTTTCCGAGCACATTGGCCACAAAGTGACCATCACGGGCTCGCCCATGCGCGAATCAAAGGCGGAAGAAAAGAAGGAAAAGGCGGAAGAAAAGAAAGAAGGAACGATGGAGAAGGCCGCCGAAAAACACGAATACGGCGATCTGCGGGTCTCCAGCGTAAAGATGGTCAGCGACAGCTGCAGCAAGTAATCCCGGAAGCCGGGCGTATCAATCATCACGCGAGTCAGGCGAAGAAACAATTCTTCGCCTTTTTCTCTTCACAAAGACCCGACGGCGCTCGACTTGGTCCCGACGTCTCGCCATGCGCGAATGACTGAGGCATGGAGTAGGCAAAACTCGGAGAAAAACTGCACCTGGGCGAGCGCCGCGGAATTCGCGGGCTCCCGGCGCCAAGGGAACCAGTTGCAGGCCCTGTCAGTTTTCCAGTTTGAGCGCCACCAGTTTCTTAACGAGCGCAAGATCTTTGGCTTCATGAACCTCGATGCGGACGGCGGTTCCTTCGGCATAGCGCTTGGCTTGGCTGATGCTCTTCAGAACTTGAGTTGGAAACTTGCTCTGTTGCGCCGCCTTCACCGCCTTGTCCCCCAAAGCAAACGATGCGCGGAATCCGCCTCGATAGGGAGACAGATATACAATGTTCCGTTTCTTGCGTTGCAGGCGCAACGACCATCCGGTTTTTATGGAATAGGAATTCCACTCTCGGACATCCAGGTTAGATTCCTTGGCCAAGTCGGCGAGCAACTGATCCCAGAGCGCCTTCGCGGCACCCAACTCTGCTGCTAGTTCAGGGTCCGTCGGTTTCTCCGGTTTACCAACGAATGCATTAGGCAACATCGTTTAGGTTCCGTAAGACTAGTCTCTGAACCGATCTGCTTGGTTGCGAGATTTCAGCGCGGCACTCCGGTCAACGTTCGCACGCCCCAAGCCGCTGCAAGTCCCATCATGACGATGAAGCCCACCCCGATTAAGCGGCCGCAAGGAGCGCTCTTGCTCCAGCCCTGGAGCACGGCAATAATTCAAACCGCAAACAGCAGGATCGCACCCATACCCAGCGCTTTTAATCCACATGATCCACTCTCCTCGGAAACAGCGAAATGAACAACTGGTGGAACAAGCTAATCCTTGCGCGAATCCCCAACTGTTCGCTGTGATTGAGGTCACCGGACGGAGTGTCCGGATTTCAGATCGGGACGGCGCTGACGTGCAAAAACAGGACCATCCCTTGGAGTGAGCCTAAAACAGCAAATGACCTTCTCGGCGATTCATGCGTGGCACAACCATCCCGGTCAGCGCACACATACGTCACCCTTTTAGGTCGAGATTGGGCATGTACCGATGTTGGGGATGACAGAAGGCACTTCCTGAGGTGCTTCACGCCGCACCCACTCCCACTGTGCAAGTTCAGATGCTGGTTACGTTTCACGGACTTGCCTGGGCATGGAAGGAGCATCTTGATCCAATAAATCCATTTGCAACTCGGAGTGAAAGCGATAGCATGTGAGCACTAAGTCACCAAAACCTCGTTGCATCGTCCGGGGGATCGCTCGCGTCAGTTCGTCTTCTGGCTGGAAGAGGCTCCAGATGGGGCGTGCACGCTATTCCTGGCAGAAGGGTTACATGTCGGCTCTGCGAGAATCCGACCCCAAGAGGTTGCTCGCCCGTGTCGAACAAGCAACCATCATGCTGGAGAAGAGGGCTGCGGAATGGGGGAGTCACCCCGGCACGTCGGCTGAACTGAAACATATTCGGAGAGCTATCGCTATTCTCCGTAAATTGCTCAAAGGAAAAATGGCTGTAGATCGTGTGCCGCGATAGAACTCAGGGAAGAGTTCGTGAGATCGGGAGTCGCAGCTCCGCGACCGTTCTAAGGCGAAGCATCTATATTACGGGAGTAATTACTTCCGCTATGTAGTGGGTCACAGGAGCTGTGTTTTAATTACTATCCGTGCGCGTTCTTCATCTGGAAGATAATCCCCATGATGCATTGCTCGTGCAACGGGCGATGCAGAGGAGTGGGCTCGCTCTGGAGGTGATTCACGCCCCTAGCCTGACCGAGTACGTCTCTGCCGTGGAAGCTGGGGGCTTTGATCTGATTGTCGCAGATCACGGCTTGCCCGGTTTTAGTGGCCGGGCCGCCCTCGATCTGGCCCGCGCCAAGTGTCCCCGCGTCCCCTTTCTAATCGTCTCCCGGGCGGACGAATCCGAAGTCATGGCCAGTCTGAACGCGGGCGCCACCGATTTCGTGCACAAAAACAACTTGTCGCAGCTAGGTCTGGTGATTCGGCATATCAACGCGTTGGTCGCACGCGACCGAGCGCAGGCGCTGCTGGAACACCAGAATCAGACGATGACGCGGCTGGTGGGGGCGGTGCAGGAGCTGTCGTTGGCGCGCACTTTGGAGGCTGTGATGGCGGTGGTGCGCCGGGCTGCCCGGGAGTTGACTAGAGCCGATGGCGCTACTTTCATTCTTCGCGATGCTGACAAATGTTTCTACGCCGACGAGGACGCAATCGCGCCCCTGTGGAAGGGCCAGCGCTTTCCCCTGAGCGGCTGCATCAGCGGCTGGACCATGTTGAATCGCCAGCCCGCCGTCATCGAAGACATCTACTCCGATGCTCGCATCTCGGTGGACGCTTACCGGCCCACTTTCGTCAAAAGCCTGGCGATGGTCCCGATTCGCACCGATGCGCCCATTGGGGCGATTGGGAATTATTGGGCACAACGGCACCTAGCAACAACGGAAGAAGTCGAGGTTCTGCAGGCATTAGCTAACACTACGGCGGGGGCCCTCGAGCAGACTCAACTCTACAGCGATCTGGAGCGGCGCGTGCAGGATCGGACGCTGCAATTAGAAGAGGCCAACCGCGAGTTGGAGGCTTTCTCGTACTCGGTCTCGCACGATCTGCGGGCGCCGTTGCAGCACATCAGCGGCTTCGCCTCGATTCTGGAACAGGAGTGTGGACACGCCCTGGACGAGAAAGCCAGGGGATACCTGCAGCGGATTTACGACGGGACCAGCCAGATGGCCGGGCTGATCGATGACTTACTCCGTTTGGCCAAGCTGACACGCATCGAATTGAAATTCCAGAAAATCAGTCTGAGCAAGATGGCGCGAGAGATCGTTGCCCGCCTCCAGTTCAGAGATCCCGCACGCTCCGTGGAATTGATCGTTGAGGACAATCTGGAAGTGGAAGGCGATCCGGGATTGCTCAAAGCCGCTCTGGAAAATTTGTTGTCCAACGCGTGGAAATATTCCGCAAAAAAGGAGAGAGCCAGGATCGAATTTGGCTCAACCATGCAGTCGGACGGCTCCAAAGCCTACTTTGTACGGGATAATGGCGCTGGCTTCGACATGCGCTACGCCGACAGACTGTTCGCGCCATTCCAGCGTTTGCACCACCAGGAAGAATTTGCTGGACACGGCGTCGGGTTAGCAACGGTCAAGCGCATCATCCACCGCCACGGCGGGCGTATCTGGGCCTCTGCCGAACCCGGGCGTGGGGCCGCCTTCTGGTTTACACTCGCCAGTCCTTATTCTCCGGCGCAAGCCGGGCAAAGCAGGCGAAAGCCTGAGTAAGAGCAGTTCATACATTTCCTGTGGAGCCGGGTCTCCGACGCGGGTCGAAGACCCGTCCCCACATAATGTCGAAGACCCCCACACAACACTGTCTTCAGGGAAGCCGCATTTCTAAAACATGGCGACATAAATAATACAGCATCATGATGATAACATTGCATGGTTCACTTCTCCTGGAGGGGACGATGCGCAAACTGCAGATCGAAGATGCGGAAGTGATGCGAGTAGCCCTGCAGCAGGAAATTGCCCGCAGCGAGGAATCGCGTTACGACCATCGTCTGCACGGGCTGTTGCTGGTGACGGCAGGGCAATCGTGCCGGCAGGTGGCAGAACTGTTTGGTGAGAATGGTACGACGGTGCAGCGTTGGGTCCGCCGCTTTGAGCAAGGCGGTCTCGAGGCCTTGCGGGAGGGCGAACGCTCAGGACGCCCCGCGGCCCTGGATGCCGGCCAGTGGCGCAATCTCCCACGTGATCTGCGCAAGACCCCGCTTGTTTTCGGCTTAGCTGCCAGGCTGTGGGATGGCCCGGTGCTGTCTGAGCATCTGCGTCGACGCTACGGCGTGCACTTGGGTGTACGGCAATGTCAAAGGCTATTCCGCCGCATGGGCTTTCGGCTCCGCAAACAGCGTCCCCGAGTCGTTCCAGCTGATGCCTGAAAGTTGCGGAGGTAAAAAAACCTCGTGCGCCGGATCTGCAAGGTGTTCAATGCCGCAACGTTCGAGCGCTTCCTCACGCAGTTGCTGCGCTATCGAACGCGAGGCCGTCGCATCATCGTCGTGCTCGATAATGCTCGCTATCATCATGCTGTGATCCTGGCCCCTTCCTGCGCCGGCACGCTGCACACTTGAAACTCCTGTTTCTTCCACCTTACAGTCCCCAGCTCGCGCCACGGGTTTGGAAACTGACTCGGCGCCTAGCAACGCACAACCGCTACTTTCCTACACTCGGTGAAGTGCCCAAAGCCGTCAATACCTGTTTCAATCGTTGGCCTGGACGAACGCGACCTTGCGGAGGCTATGCTGCATTATTTAAGACGCCGTGTTTAGCGGCCGGCGGGCTTTCCTGCGGCGCTCGCCATCTTGGTATGACTCGAGTTCGCAGCATAGCGCGCGATGCCCTTGTAGAGTGCTTGCGCAATTTTTTGACGATAGGACGAGGACTGCAGGTTGTCTTCGTCCGTCGGACTGCTGACAAAGGAAACCTCGGCCAAAATGGCGGGCATGGACGTGCCGGTCAGGACCACAAATCCCGCTTCTTTCACGCCGCGGTCGCGGAGGCCGGGATTTTTCGGCGACAGCGTGGCATAGAGTTCGCGTTCGACACTGGCCGCCAGGTGCCGCGATTCTTCCGTCCTCTCCTTCAGAGCGACGCCGGTCAGGGCCGAAGCATTAGGAACATGGTTAGCGGTGGCGTTCTCGCGCTTCTCAATTTCCAGCGAATTGGCCGGCGCAGAATAGTTCGTGTAGTAGGTTTCCACGCCCCGGGCGGTCTCATGGTCGCTGTAGTTGCCATGCACCGAAACAAACAGGTCCGCCTGGGCTTCATTGGCAATCTCAGCGCGTCTCTCCAGCGGAACGTAGGTGTCAAAGGCGCGCGTGTAGATAACCTCGGCGCCTAACCGGCTCTGCAGCAGATCACCGAGGCGCTGCGCGATATCGAGAACCAGATCTTTTTCCAGAAGGCCCTTGCGTCCCACCGTGCCCAAGTCCCATCCGCCATGACCGGCGTCTACCACAATCCGCATTTTCGGCACGTGGGCGCGCAGCCGCAAATCCTCCTTCGTCAGAGGCTGAGCAGCCGAACTCAACTTGCCCGGTTCAGGCTGAGCTTCGGGACGGAGTAAATCCATCTTCGCTTTGGGACCCCTGTCAACAGCGGTGCTGCGAATTTCGGCGACCAGCCGGTACGGATTCGTTTCTAGACTGACGGAGAATGTAGAGACATCTTTCGTCTCCAGTACAATCCGCGAAACCCCGGGTACCGGTTGAGCCACGCGGATACGAAGCAGCAAGGCATCCCCGACTTCGATGGTTTTTACGGAAAGGTCTGGGTCTAGGGCGGTGTCGTGCAAATCGAAGTAAATGCGCTCGGGAGCGCTCAAGCGGTGCACTTCGTATTGAACTTGATCCTGTAAATCAATGACTACAGTAGTCGAGTCATCCGATTCCCAATGGCGGACTCCGGTCACCAGAGGCAGCACAGTGCGGCCAGCGTCTTCTGCTGAAACCGGCGCTGGCAAATCTATGGTGGTTGGGTCAGGGGCGCTGGGCGCAGGCGCTGGAGGGGCAGTCCGAACGCTCACAGACGGTGCTGCTGACGCCGATGCCATGGTCTTGCTGTGCAGTCTCCACCAGAGTCCCAAGCCTAGGAAAATCGCTATTGCGACCAAAGCCACCATAAGCCGCAACCCAGGCATGTTGCTGGCTGGGGTCGCAGGGGGGAGCATCAGCGCAGCGGAAACGTCGGCTACAGGTAGCCATTCAGGCTCATCCGGCACCAGGTTTTCCGGCAACACTCGTTGAGGTGCGAGCGGCGCGAGAAAAGCATGGGGCACTGGCTCGTTCAGCTTGCTTTGGCTGCGCGACGGTGGCGGTGGCAACTTGGGTCGAGGTATCTGCGCGGCGCGAGATGGATGAATGGCTACTGGAGACAAAGCCTCGAGGCGCTCTTCCTCTTCCGGCTTCATCGCTCCGAGAATCAACTCGGCCAAAAGACTCAGGTTGCGGACATCGCTATCATTGAAGCAGTAAGCTTCGGTCGAGAACACTTCGATCATTCCCACCACGCTGCGGCGGCCGCACAACGGAACTGCGACCATCGAACGCGTGTTCAGACGTCGAGAGGCTTGCAAGTTGACGCGCGGGTCGGTTTCTGTGTCGTCGCAGCGCGCGATCTCCGCCGTGCGAAAACAGGCGCCTGAAATGCCGGAATTGGGATCGAGCCGCACACCCAAATCCGGAGCAATCGGGCCTGCAGCAGCGCGGCAGACAATCTGGCCTTGCTGGACTAGCGCTATGGCGACGCCATCGGCACCCGTGAGCGCCAACGCCCGTTCCGCGACCAATTGCAGCACTTCATAAAGGACAAACTCGTCCGGACTTTCCTGATAGGCGGGTGCGATGCCACCCTTCTTGTTTCTGGCTTCGTGTGCGCGTCGTTGGCGAATCTGCTCGTGAAGGGAAGAAAAGGCCAGCAGAGCCTGCAATGCATCGCGGCCACGGCCCAGAGCGTCGTTAGGCGCTTTATCCGCTTGGCTGGGAGCAGCAGCGGCGCCGGCGGACTTGGACGCATCCAACCCTGGCTTATTGGGGCTCGTGGCCATGAATTCTTTCTCTATCGCTGCCCTGATCTTTCCAATCAGGGTCTGCTGACCGGCAAAGCCAGCGAATGGGCGAGCTGACCACTTGCCGACGCGGACGGGGGCCTCCGGCCATGCTTTTTCCGGTACTTACCGTAAGTTACCGTTCTTTCGCCGGAAGCGCAACGTTTCCCTGACGCCAAAGTAACATGGGCCTTGGGGACATGGTCTTACGTAAGCACGCGCCAGCGCGTTCGCCAAGATTCCCGAAACGGTTTTGTCTCTTATCGGCCTCGTGTCCGATTGTGTTTGCCTCGGGAGGCAATCACGGCATATTCTAGACATGAACAGGTCTGCCGGACGGTGCGTGGGTGAGTCAAAAGGGCAAGAAGTCTAAGTGGTTGTGGCCGTTGGGTTTGATGGCTACAGGCGTGGCTGGGGCAGCGGTGGCAGTGTTGCGTGGCTGCTGGCACCAGAATATGAGCTGGCCGATTCGCACTCAGGAGCATTCTTACCAGGTCTGTCTGGGCTGCGGAGTTAAGCGCCTGTTCGATGAAGAGGGCTTTCGCAGCTACGGCCCTTATTCGTACGACCTGCATCACCTGATCGCTTGGGAACGTGCCCGCCGCATCAAGCTGCAGCGCCATACCGACGAGGACGTCAAGCGCTCCGCTTCCTGATACTCCACCGGAACCATTACGGTTATTTAGGTTTTACTCTCAGCAAGTCTAAGATCGAAGCATAGAGCTGCAGTCAGAGCCCGGTGACACGGGATGGCTGTTGATCTCCCCATTCAGAGTGCACAATCGGCGCCAACATTATCGACACGCCGTGAGTTCATTGGCCTATGTGCGTCTCGACCAGACCAATGGCGGCGTTATTCGCGACCTGGGCGAATCCGGCATGGCCGTGCAGGCGGTGGCGTGCCTGCAGGCCGGGCAAGTCGTTCACCTGCGTTTTGAACTCTTGAAACCCAGAATTCGGATCGAAGCGAGTGGCTTGGTTGCCTGGGCGGATGCTACTGGGCAGGCGGGACTACGTTTCCTCGACTTATCTCCACGGATGCGGCAGGTAGTTAAGGAATGGGTTTTTACCGAACTGCTGGCCGCAGCCAGCGAATTAGCCCCAAGCCGGGCGCCGATCTTCGGAATGGGGGAAGACGAGTACGATGGATTAGTTTTTTCGGCGGGCCCGGTCTCGGCAATCCGCTTGGCCGAACCGAAACCTCATAGAGACGCGGCTGACCTTGAAGTGCATGACCAGACGCGAGCAGTGCCGGTGCGCCTGTCGTGGTGGCCCACCGACATTTCGCCGCGAACCTTCGCTCGCTTCGTGGATTCCACCATTGTGATTTCAGCGGTCCTGCTCTTTTCCGTAATTGCTGTCGAAACCACCGGAGTTTTTCCGACACGGAGCGTCGCGCTAGCGCTTGCCGCACTCACGACATTCGTTCTTGGCTGCGTGTATCGCTATTTGTGCGCGACTCTGACCGGAATGACGGTCGGCCGTCGTTTGGCGCGTCTTGCCGTGGAGGGGGTGCGTTGGGCGCGGAAACCCCAGGAGGAGGCGCCTCGTTTCCGCTGAAGATTGCATCGAAAGCTGGGTACTGGCAAGGTCGCGTCAGCGCGCAAAGTACTGCTTCTCGAGCCACAGTTGCAGGTTGCGCTGCAGGTGCTCAGGAATTTGCACAAAACGAATTCCCGCATTTCCATTCTTGTCCGTCCACGCCAGTTCCCCCATTGCCTGAACCGGACCCTTCAAGCCGGGTAGGGAAAAGCGAACTTTGATTGGCCCGCTGATATCGATGGAACGCCGCACCCGAACTCCAATTCCGCCCCGGCTGACATTGGTGAGCTGGACATTCACCTTGGTGCGGGTGTCGAACGTAAGTGACACCGGAATATCGAGTGTTTGCCGGTAATAGCGGAGCCGCCCCGTCAACATCATGTTGCGTGCGGCGGAAAGTGTGCGAACCGCTTGTTCCACAGAGATTGGTTTCTCGAAAAAGAACGTAGCACCTGTAGCCGGCAGGTCGTGATGCCCCGGAGAGCCGCTCAACAGTAGCAGTGGCACTGAGTTCCCATTGCCCTGCAATGAGCACAGGCTGGCAGCTAGGCTTTCGGTCCCACGGAGGTCTCGATCGATGATGACAGCATCGACTTTAGATCTGGAAAGCTTGGCTCGGGCTCTGTCGGGATCGCACTCGACGTGCACGCCAATGTGAAGACTGCCCAGGATGCATTCCAGTACACTGATTTCTTGCCAGTCGCGGGAGACGAGCACCGATTCGAGTGTCATGCTGTGATCGTAGCTTTACCCGTAACGGGCAGGTAGGTCACCAAGGTAATGACAGCGCGAACGGCGTCTGAAGCTGCTCCTCTTTCGGTAGTCGCCTACTTCTTACTAACCATTGCCAACTGGCCCCTGTCCACTGAGTTCACCCGATACCAATCCACCGTTTTCTTCAATCCTTCTTCGAAGTGCACGATCGGTGTGTAGCCGAGATGTTTCTTGGCCCTGGAGATGTCGGCGAGAGAATGCTTTACGTCACCTGGGCGTTCGGGGCCGAATTTTACTTCGTCCTGAAAACCGGTGAACTCTTTCAAAATTCGAAAAGTTTCCTTAAGGTTGACGCGGCGGCCGGTTGCAACGTTAAAGACTCCACCCGCAACCTTCTGACTGGGCGCTTTGCAGGCGAGAAGGTTCGCACTGACGGCGTTGTCTATATACGTGAAATCGCGGCTCTGTTCGCCGTCACCAAAGATCGTGGGCTGCTCGCCTCTCAGCATCTGAATGATGAACTTCGCCAAAACTCCAGAATACGGCGACGTGGGATCCTGGCGCGGCCCGAAGATATTGAAGTACCGCAAAGAGACGGTCTCCAGTCCATAGCAGCGGAAAAATGAAACCATGTAATACTCGCTGGCCAGCTTCGCCACCGCGTACGGAGAGAGCGGGTGGGGAGCCATCTCTTCATGCTTTGGAAGGGTGGGAGTGTCGCCGTAAGCCGACGACGAGGCCGCGTAGACGACCCGTTTCACCTTCGCGTCGCGTGCGGCCACCAGTACGTTGACGGTGCCATCCACATTAGCGCGGTTGCTCCCCAAAGGATCCAGAACGGACTTTGGCACGGATGGAATCGCTGCCTGATGCAGAACATAATCTACGCCCTTGCAGGCCTCATTCATGGCGTCCAGATCCAGAATGTCAGCCTCTCGAAAATCAATTTGGTGAAGGATTTCCTGCAGGTTCTCGAGCTTGCCTGTGGCGAAGTTATCCACCCCGCGCACCTTATCGCCCTGCTCCAGGACTGCCCGCGCCAACGACGATCCAATAAATCCTGCAACACCCGTAATTAGATAGGTGGACATATTGAATCATGATAACGAATGTTGGTTGGGCTTGTATCAGGGCAGCCTGCAGTTTCTGCCGAAAAGGACTGGACTGAACCCCTGAGACTGACACCCGAGAGCTGACATCGGCCTTTAAATGACTATCACGATCTGTATGATCGTTCCGCACAGCGGCCCCGGGGTAAAGGTGGCATTTACGAACTTGTTCATCGGAAATTGCGTTCGCTGATCACCACAAAACGTCACGTCCTTGAAGCTGCCGCTTTCCAGAAATGTCACCAGGGTGACCGTCAGCGAGGTTCCACCGCCCTCCGCCGTAGAGAACTGCACGACGCTCACCGTTCCGCTTACCGTAGCACTGTTAATAGCACCGCGAACCAAGAACTGGCTGCCGCAGCCACAGAGCGAGAGGAAAAGCGCAGAAACCACGAGAACCGTCAGGAGACGCTTCACAATGCCCCTCCTTTCACAAAGGAGGATTGTTGAGTCAATCTTATACCGCCAGAAGCTGAAGGAGAGGGCCTAGAGACTGGAACGGGTCTGGCTGTCCCGGATCAGGACAAGAAATTCTTCCCGGGAGAGGCGGTCACTGTCGCGAAAGTGTTTTATCAGGGCATCAATTGCCGAGGCTGAACCGGTAATCGTGAGCAGCGGTATTCCGAGTCCTTCCGACTTCATCTTCGCCCGAGATTGGCAACGTTGTCCTCCGTCATTTCGCTGAACTCGAGGCCCATTCCCACGAACGGGTGAGTGACTCGTATCACAGCTTGGGTGTGCACGTGACACTCGTGGAACTCCAGCGAGAAATGCATCTTCGTTCCTGGAGGGAAGGTAGCCTGAACTTCCACGTAGCAGCCACTTCGGCTGATATCCGTAAGGGAACCAAGGTGCGCACGCTATCGCCTTGAGTACGCAGTCCCACCGCTCTCGCACAAAAGGGCAACGCGGATAGCGCCGGCGATCGCCGTGAAGCGCGTCGTCTGACCGCAAGGCCTTCAGGTACTGAGCAGTAGCCTCGTCCAGAGTATCGTCTGACATATTCCTGTCTGATGCTAGCGTGCTGGGCCTTGCCTCAGGCGCGCTAAAGGCTCAGACCCGCCGCGAAAAACGTTCAGAGGGTTCCGTTCCGGGAGTTAGTTCGGGACTGGATCTGTGCGGACTCGGCGGCGGCCCGTATCTGGCGCCACAAATCGTCTCGTCCCGCACCGGTCTTGGCGGAGTAGGGAAATACCCGCGCATTCTGGAATTCCTGCGACAAGGTGTACAGGGAATTCTTGAGTTGGTTGCCGGAAAGCCGATCGCTTTTGGTCCCGACCACCACAAATGGCCTGCTGGCTGCCATCAAGAATTCCAGCAACTGCCGATCGCTCTCTTGTGGCGGAACATTCACGTCAATCAGCGCCAGGCAAAGCGCGAGCGATGAGCGCTCCTTGAGATAGGGCTCAATGAACTTCGGCCATTCTTGTGAGACCTGACGGGAAATCTTGGCGTATCCGTATCCGGGCAGGTCAGTGAAAACGAGCTCCGGACGCGGCTTTCCGGGCCAGCGTACTTCAAAGAAACTGATGCTGCGCGTGCGTCCTGGAGTGGAACTGGTTTTCGCCACCTTGCTGCCCAGCAGGGAATTGATAACGCTGGATTTGCCCACATTGGAGCGGCCAAGAAACGCAATTTCCGGCAAGTCGGGGGCGGGGAACTGGCGGGCGTCGCTCACCGCCACCATGAATCGAGCCAGGACGCGCATGACACTAGTTTGTCGTTTCTTGAGGGAGGTTGCAAGGGAGGTCTCAGGTCTCAGGGGGCAGGTCTCGGGTGTGAGGAATTAATTTTGAAGTATCCTTTCCGGCACCTTGCACGCTGCAACGCGCGCCCTGAGAACCGAGAACTGGAAACTGAGAACTGACCCCTGAGTCCTGACACCGGCAACCCGATCAATCCAGCTTCAGCGGCCGCTTGTCCACGTGCTCAGACTTCACCGGCTTCAGTTTGTGCCAGAGGTACAGGATGCCGGCTACTACTACTCCGATCGCCACACTAATCACGAAGAACAAGCGGTACGCCGGCAAAGCTACCAGCAGCAGTGTGACTACACTCCCCGCGACGACTAGCCCAGCGCTCCCTTTGAAGGAAATTCCACCGCGGGGCTCGTGGTCCTGTGGCTGCATGTAGCCATTTTATCTGCATTACTCCGAGGAAAGAAAAGGCCCGCTTACGCGGGCCAAAGATAAAGATGAGGAGCACAGGACTGCGAAAATTATTGATGGGCCGAAGGTCCTTCCGTTGGCGTGGATATCGGTGTGATCGTCTGCGGCGTCTCGGCCAGCGCCAACGGCTCAGGCAGTGGCGACTCCAATGCCACCTGCAGCACCTGATCCATATTTTCCGCAAAATGCATTTTCATCTCGTTGCGCAAGTTCTCGGGGACCTCGGCCAGGTCCTTCTCGTTGTCCTTGGGCAGGATCACCTCGAACAGGCCGGCGCGATGGGCCGCCAGCAATTTCTCCTTCAATCCGCCGATGGGCAGGACCTTGCCCCGGAGAGTTATTTCGCCGGTCATGGCGATATCGCGGCGCACCGGAATCTTGCTGAGAGCGCTGGCGATGGCAGTCGCAATCGTAATGCCCGCCGAGGGACCATCCTTGGGAATCGCGCCTTCGGGCACATGCACGTGGATGTCGAGATTGCGATAGAAATCGCGAGGCAGACCCAGCCGAGCCGCGCGGGAGCGCACATAAGACATGGCGGCCTGCGCCGACTCCTGCATCACGTCACCCAGTTTGCCGGTCAGCATCAGCTTGCCCTTGCCGTCCACGACTGTGACTTCGGTGCTGAGAATCGACCCGCCAACTTCCGTCCATGCCAGGCCGGTTACTAAACCCACTTCGCTCTTCTCATGAGCGAGGGTGTCGCGGAACTTAATCACGCCCAGGAAGTCATTCACGTTCTCGCCTGTAATCGTGATGTTGTAGCCTTCGCCCTCTTTCACCACCTTGCGCGCGACCTTGCGGCAGACATTGCCGATCTCGCGTTCCAGGTTACGAACCCCCGCCTCGCGGGTGTACGCGCGAATGATGGTAGTGATGGCAGCGTCGGTGAACTTCAGGTTCTTTTCCGACAACCCGGCCTGCGCCATCTGCTTTTTCACCAGGAACTGCTTGGCGATCTCCACCTTCTCCGGCTCGGTGTAACCGTGCAGCCGCAATACTTCCATGCGGTCCTGCAGGGCCGGCGGGACGGTATGTATCACATTGGCAGTGGCGATGAAGAAAACTTGCGAGAGGTCGTATTCGACGTCGAGGTAGTGATCCACGAACATGTAATTCTGCTCGGGATCGAGCACTTCCAACAGGGCCGCCGACGGGTCGCCGCGGAAGTCCATGGACATTTTTTCTACCTCGTCCAGCATGAAAACAGGGTTTTTCGTGCCCGCCTTCTTCATCATCTGAATGATCTGGCCGGGAAGGGCGCCGATGTAAGTGCGCCGATGGCCGCGGATTTCCGCCTCGTCACGCACTCCGCCCAGCGACATGCGCACAAACTTCCGTCCTGTCGCCTTGGCGATCGACATGCCTAACGACGTTTTGCCGACTCCCGGAGGTCCAACGAAGCAGAGAATAGAACCCTTCGGATTCTTCACGAGTTGCCGGACGGCCAGGAATTCAAGGATGCGCTCCTTGATCTTCTCCAGCCCATAATGGTCTTCGTTCAGAACTTTCTCGGCGCGCGAGATATTCCGGATCTCTTTGGAACGCTTCTTCCAAGGTACCGCCAGCAGCCAATCCAGATAGTTGCGCGAGACGGTGGACTCGGCCGACATGGGTGGCATAGCCTCGAGCTTCTTCAGTTCCTGCATGGCCTTGTCTTTGACTTCTTTCGGCATGCCGGCGGATTCGATCTTCTTCTTCAGCTCGTCGAACTCGCTCTTCTCGCCACGGCCCAGTTCCTTCTGAATGGCCTTGATCTTTTCGTTGAGGTAATACTCTTTCTGGGCGCGCTCCATCTGGCGCTTTACACGCGACTGGATAGTGCGGTCCATGTTGAGCTTCTCGATCTCGATATCGAGGACATCGCCGATGCGATTCAGCCGCTCGGCGGGGTCAAAAATCTCCAGCAGTTCTTGCTTTTCTTCAATCGAGAGCTGCAGGTTGGCCGCGATCGTGTCGGTGAGCTTGGCCGGGTCCTCCATGCGGACCGCGGCAATCATGGTCTCGTAGTTCAGAGACTGGCACAGCTTGACATACTGCTCGAACAGGGATGTGACCCGCTGCATGCCAGCTTCGAGTTGCGGGTTTGGCTCCGGCGAGTAGCGCACCGTCCGAATGGTGGCCTGCATGAAGCCTTCGGTTTCGGTGATTTGCAGGATTTTACCGCGCTCCACACCTTCGACCAGAACCTTGATATTCCCGTCGGGGAGCTTTAGGCTCTGCACGATGTTAACGATTGTGCCGACCTGGTAGATCTCGTTGGGTTTGGGCTCATCGATGCTGGCGTCGTGCTGCGTTGCCAGAAAAATCTTCTTGTCGGATGCCAGGGCTTCTTCAAGAGCGCGCACGCTGGATTCGCGGCCCACTACAAACGGGGTCATCATATGGGGAAAGATGACCACATCGCGGATGGGCATCATGGGAAGTTTCTTGCTCTCGAATTTTTCTTTTGCAGTCGTCAACTAATTCTCCAGATTTTGCGTGCGTCCTGAAAAATCGGACGCGGCAGCCACGTCCCCTACCGCTAAGATTACCCTGCCTTCTCCATCATAGCGAGAGAAACGTCTCTCTTTTCCACCATTTCTTTCGTTACTTCGAACTCCTTTACCTTCTTCTGGCTGGGGAGGTGATACATCAAATCCAGCATGAGCTCTTCCAGAATCATGCGCAATCCGCGGGCCCCGACTTTGCGGGCCATAGCCTGGCGGGCTATAGCGCGCAGTGCATCCTCGCTGAATTTCAGGCGCACGTTCTCGAACTCGAACAACCTTTGATACTGCTTGACGATGGCGTTCTTGGGACGCGTCAGAATGTCGATCAGCGCCGACTCGTCCAGTTCCTCGAGTACTCCGACCACCGGCATCCGGCCTACAAATTCAGGAATCAGGCCAAACTTGATCAGGTCCTGAGGCTGCACATCAGCCATCAGCTCCGCCTGGCGCTTCTTGGTGGGGGTCGCAACCACCTCGGCCTCTTCCTCGCCGGTCTTGAATCCAAGGGACTTTCTGCCGGCACGGCGGCCGACAATCTTGTCCAGCCCTACAAAGGCGCCACCACAGATAAACAGGATGTTGGTGGTATCTACCGGGGTGAATTCCTGGTGCGGATGCTTGCGCCCGCCCTGGGGAGGAACATTGGCGATGGTTCCTTCCAGAATCTTCAAAAGGGCCTGCTGCACGCCTTCACCCGATACGTCACGGGTGATCGACGGGTTTTCATCCTTGCGGCCGATCTTGTCAACTTCATCTATATAGATGATACCGGTCTGGGCCCGCCCGACGTCGCCTTCCGCGGCTTGCAGGAGTTTGAGGATGATGTTTTCGACATCCTCGCCCACGTACCCGGCCTCGGTTAGCGTGGTCGCGTCTACGATGGCGAAAGGTACATCCAGCATCTTGGCCAGGGTCTGCGCCAGCAGCGTCTTACCTGTGCCGGTCGGCCCAATCAGCAAAATATTGGACTTGGTCAGCTCGACGCCCTCGCCCCGCTGCCGGTTCATGTAAATCCGCTTGTAGTGGTTGTAGACGGCTACCGCCAGCTTCTTCTTGGTCTGCTCCTGCCCAATCACATACTCATCGAGGAAAGTCTTAACTTCCTGCGGCTTGGGAAGCTGATTGGGAGTTTGGGCCGGCGGGGTAGCAGCGCGGTCATCTTCCAGGATGGAGTTGCAGACGGCAACGCACTCGTCGCAAATGTAAGCGCGCGGATAATCACTGGGCGAAGAGATCAGCTTGGCGACCGCATCCTGCGATTTGTGGCAGAACGAACAGCGCAGAATCTCTTCGGTGCCCGACCTGTTTTTCACTCGGCTCTACTCCTAAATTCTCTTGCCGGCTCGCCCGCCCCCTGGCCGCCTTCGCCGGGTCGGCCGGAAAAGCCTTCTCACGCCGAGATCCAGGAACTGACCGGCTGAAACCCGATCATACCTCTATCTCGTCTTGTAAATGATATCGTCTATGATTCCATATTCTTTGCTTTGTTGTGCATTCATGATGAAATCTCGTTCTACGTCTTTTTCGACCTTGTCAAGACGCTGCCCTGTGTGCTTGGCCAAAAGCTGGTTCGTGATCTCCCGCATGCGCAGGATTTCACGGGCGTGAATGTCAATATCCGTCGCCTGGCCGGAAAGTCCTCCCATCGAGGGCTGGTGAATCAGAATTCGCGAATTCGGGAGCGCCAACCGCTTCTTGTTCTCCCCAGAAGCTAGCAACAGCGCAGCCATACTGGCCGCCTGCCCGATGCAAATGGTCACGACATCGTTCTTAACGTACTGCATCGTGTCGTAGATCGCCATCCCGGCGGTAATCGAGCCACCTGGGGAGTTGATGTAGAGCTGGATGTCCTTCTCCGGATCCTCCTGAGACAGGAACAGCATTTGGGCGATCACTAGGTTTGCCACGTTGTCGTCGATGGGCGTACCTATAAAAATAATGTTGTCGCGCAACAGGCGCGAGTAGATGTCATAGGCGCGCTCGCCGCGCCCGGTCTGCTCGATGACCATCGGAACCAGCATTGCTTGTGGTTCTTTCACGTTCGCCTTTCACACTCCTGCCCGAACCGCATCTCTCAGAGCCGGGGAGGATCGAAAGGTCCGCCTCAGGCGGACTGATGATACAAAAAGTTGAGGGTCTTCTCGCTGCGGATTCTCGACCTAATCCTATCGAGCGCCCCATCCCGTGTCAATCGAGCCCGGATAGCCTCGGCTGTTTGTTTTGACTGTTTGGCCAAAGCCTCGATCTCGTGATCGATTTCCTGGTCGCTGACCTCAATTTTCTCACTGTCGGCGATCTTGTCGAGCAGCAGGGAAGCTTTTACTTCATGCACCGCCTGCTCTCTCTGGCCTGCCCGCAAGCGGTTCAGGTCCATTTTCTTCATGTCCTCGGCCCGCATACCCTGGGCGGCCAGGGCGCGTAATCCCCGTTCCAGGCGTACATCAATTTGATGCTCCACCAGCGCCTCAGGGACGGGGAAGTCATGCCGCTTGACCAGTTCATCCAGCAGTTTGTCCTTGGCCTCATGCTCGGCGCGATGCTTCTTGTCCGCCTCCAGTCCTTCGCGAATCCTCTTCTTTACTTCCTCCAGGCTGGTGAACTCGGTGCCCAGTTCCTTGGCAAAGTCATCGTTCAGCTCGGGTAGGTTCTTTCGCTTGATGGACTGAATGTTCACGGCATAGGTCAGGGTCTTGCCCGCCAAACGCTGATCCGAGAAATCCTGGGGGTATACGACGTCAAAGGTCCGCTGTTCGCCGGCCGAGGCTCCTCGCAGGTTCTCAGTGAATTCCGGCATTGTGTTCTTGCCGCCGATCTCCACCAGGATGTCATCCATGTGGACTGGCTTGCCTTCGCCCTCTTTGGGCGTTCCGTCGAGAGACACTTGGGCGAAGTCGCCTTCGACCAGTGGGCGGCCTTCGACCGAGGTGAACGTGGCGTGCTGTTCGCGCAAACTGCTCAGCGACTCGTCGACCTCGTCGTCTGTGATCGCGGTCCCCCCTTTTTCGGCCCGCAGTTCCTTGTAGCCCTCGACCTTGACCTCGGGCATGACTTCAAAATTGGCCTTGAAACGAAGCGGCTCGCCTTCCTGGATGTGCAGATCGGTCACGCGAGGCTGCGACACCGGGATCAGTCCCTGCTTCTGGGCTTCCTGCCGGAAATACCGAGGTACCAGGGTTTCAACGACCTCACTCTTAATGTCTTCCGCAAAACGCTGGCGGATGACAGACGCCGGGACATGACCACGGCGGAAGCCCGGCAGACGCGCCATTTTCTGATATTTCTGAATCAGGGACTCGGTCGCACGGGTAACCTCATCGGCGGGAATCTCGACCTGAATCTCTCGCTTGGTGCTATCAGTTGTCTCGGTGGGGCTCACGGTAAACCTTTCGTGGCACAGAGCGACGGGGACCTAAACCCGTCCAAACCATAAGCTTGAGTTTAAAGAGACATAAGGGCAGCGTCAAACGCGTCGTTAGTCATTGCTCGTCGGCGGCGGCACCGTGGTGCTGCCATGGACCGAGCGCAGTCCCAGTAACAGTTTGGTGGAGACGCGGCAAGCCCCGTTTCTACCATCATCGTTGGCCAAGAGCTGTTCCCAAATTGCATAATTGAATAACTGTGGGAAACTTTAGTGTAGCCAACGACCAACGACCAAAAACCAACGACTGGCTTCACATACTCAATACAGAGGTCATTGCTTGCACGCGCTGCCCGCGGCTGGTGATCTATCGCGAGAAGATTGCGCGCGAGAAGCGTCGGGCCTACCTCGACTGGGACTACTGGGGCAAGCCCGTTCCCGGATTCGGTGATCCCAACGCGCGGGTCTTGATTCTTGGCTTAGCTCCGGGCGCGCATGGGTCGAACCGCACGGGCAGACCCTTCACCGGAGACTCTTCGGGAAACTTCATGTATCCCGTGTTGTACAGGACAGGCTTTGCTAACCAGTCGAACGCCACGCATCGCGGAGATGGTCTGATATTGAAGGACGCCTACATTACGGCGGCGGTCCGGTGCGCCCCTCCCGACAACAAGCCCAACCCTGAGGAGATCGCCTCCTGCACCCCGTTTCTGGATCGCGAGATTGATGGGCTAAAGACCGTAAGAGTAGTGGTGGGCCTGGGTCGCATCGGGTTTGATGCCTACCTGAACTATCTGAAGCGGCGTGGGCAGCTCTCGACCAAGGCTCCCTATGTATTTGCCCATGCGGCCAAGTACACGATGCCGGATGGCCGGGTTCTCCTGGCGTCCTACCATCCCTCTAATCAGAACACCAATACCGGCAAATTGAGCGAGAAAATGTTCACCGAAATCTTTCGTGAAGCTGCGCTCTTGGCGAAAAAAGACATTTCAACACCAAGAGCTTCGAATACGCCGAGAGGCGACTAGGTAGGTCGGTGTGGGGGCGGGTCTTTGACCCGTCCAGGCGCGTAGGAGACCCGCCTCCACAATGGCAGTTCATTTTTGCATAACTACTCGCAAGCTTTATTTCAACTTCGTTACCGTGACCTCCAACTGAAACTGGCGCTTGGAATTGGGATCATCTACGCTTCCGATTACCATCGCCTTGCCCGGCATTGTCAAGGTGCTGGCGTTGATCGCAAGCTGGCGCATCAACGGCATGACTTTACCCTGTTGGTCAGGGCTGGCGAAATTGGTGATCTCGCCGTGCACCGTCAATACCAGGTGTTCGCCTTGTTCACCAAGTCTGCACCAGATCTTAGTGCCCACGTCCAGGTATTGAAACTCTCCTTGTTTAAACTCCACCGGCACACGTGTCCCGATTTTGACCTCATTCGCATCGCCCGCATTCAAGTTCAGCGAGTACTGGCGGGTGTTGACCTTCTTGAGGTCTTCCAGTTCATTTACTGAGAAATCAAGACGATATGCACCACCCGGCGCGGGCTCCGGCTTGGGCTTCGCAGCAGCAGAAGAGTTCGTCTTAGAAGACGGTGCCGATTCCTGCGCACTGGCGAGTTGGGCATTCCAACAAACAAACGCGAAGAGAACGGCAAATATTACAACGGCTTTTCCGCGCATATGCTCTCCTTTAAATATTTCCTACTGATCTGACCTGGCTGGCTGCGATTCTCTCGGCTGAGTTTCCAGTTCTTCCCGGCGCTCCCGATTTCTCAGCTCGGTCTGGGCACGCGCGACCAGCACAGCCTGCTCGCGATATTCCGATACGTACCGCGCCAGAATTCGTTCCTGTTCACTCAGAGGTGCGGGCGTAGGGAACTGGTCCAATTTCGGCGTTGCCCTGGCCCCCTGCTCCCCCGCATGTGGACGGATTGCACGCATCGCCCGCCGGGATTTCGCCGAGGGAATCGCCTGCGCAACGCTGATCCCAGAAGCGAGACCTTCCCTTGCGCTCGTAGCCGGAGCAGGTGTAATTCTGACGGAGTTGCCGCCAGCTTGGAAGTTTGCTTGGTGATCCCGTGGTCTGGAGCCCATCCAGACAACGGCCGCAACCAACGCGGTTGCAGAAACCGTACCGAGCAGCCACCACCAGCGCCGCCTACCGGCAATTCCTTCCCTTTCCAGCTTAGCCAGGACGCGATTCTCCAGGCCGACTCTTGGCTCAGCCTTCCCATACTCGGCCAGCATCTGGTCCAGGAACTGGTCCAGTTGTTGATCTCTAGGTTTCATGTTTGCCTTCTAACAGAGCCGACATCCGTTCCTTCAGGATCTGCCGTGCCCGAAACAGTCGCGACCGGACGGCTGCTTCGGAAATCTCCAACACTTGGGCGACATCTCGCGGCGTCATCTCGTGAATGCTCGAGAGAGTCACAGCATCGCGAAGCTGGCCCGGCAATCCTGCGATCAGCCGCGCCAACAAGCCGGTCATCTCCGCCGTGATTGCCAAGTCCTCGGGTGCGGCGATTGCGGAGCGAAGATGATCCACGGAAGCGCGCAGCTCATCCAGCGTGATCTCAGGGCGCTTCCTTCGGCGATCCACCGCCACTCGCCACGCAATCCTTGCCAGCCAGGTCTTGCGGTCGCGCACACGTTCGAACTTTCGATCATAACGGAGCACCTTTACGAAAGTGTCCTGGGTGGCGTCTTCGGCGTCATGGTGATTGCGCAACACCGAGTACGCGATGCGGTATACAAGGCGCGCGTGCTCGCGGACCGCGGCTTCGAGAGCATTCTCGCCCGATTGTGCCGCTGCCATGGCGTCGCTTAAGATCACCGATCCAGCCACCACTCGTACGCCCTCACCCATAGCAGACCGGAGTAGCCTAATTCTTGTTCGGAATTTTTTCAGCGCGGGGAACTGTGTGGGGATGTGTCTTTTGACCCGTCCAGGCGGGTCAGACCCGCCTCCACACGGCTTGGTCAGAATCCCAAGAATACCGGCTCGGGCTCCAGACGAATGCCCCAGGTTTCCCAGACGTGCTGTTGGATGCGCTCTTTCAAGGCGAGCACATCCCTTGCCGTCGCCCCGCCACGATTCACGATAGCCAATGCGTGCTTGCGGGAAATTCCAACACGTCCCTGGCTGTATCCCTTAGCGAACCCGGAGTGCTCCACCAGCCATGCCGCCGGGACTTTTCTTTGCGCTGCAAGCGCCGGATAACTAGGGACCTGCAGCCTGCGCGCGGTTGCCCGTTTCGTGAGGTCGTCGTACTGCCCAGGCGAGAGCACGGGGTTTTTGAAAAACGACCCGGCACTGCGGCTGTCCTCGTCGCCCGGTGTGATCAGCATGGCTTTTCTGGCGCGAATCTGGCGAACCGCCTCGCGGGTCTCTGCCAGCGTCGGATGCGTTTCCCGGCCTGCAAAATACTTCTTCAGATCAGCGTATTCGATTTTGGCGGCACCCCCGGGCCGAAGCGCGTAAGTCACCCGCAAGATAATATAGCGGGCACGCTCGCTGGTATTGAAGATGCTCGTGCGATAAGAAAACCCGCAAGCCTCGTTGCAGAGTTCGCGAACGTGTCCATCTTTCAGATCGAGTACCTGGACGGAGTTAACTGTCTCAGCGACCTCTTGGCCGTAAGCGCCCACATTCTGCACGGGAGTTCCGCCCACGCTTCCGGGAATGCCGCTCATGCACTCGACGCCGGCGCACTTGCGACTCACCGCCCGGCCCACGAAGTCGTCCCAGTCCTCGCCGGCGCCCACTTCAAAAATGGTTTTGCCGCTTTCGTTCCGCTGGTCCAATCCTTTGATTGCAATTTTGAGAACCAGTCCCGGCCACCCGGAGTCCGAAATAACGAGGTTGCTGCCGCCGCCCAAGACGAACAATGGCACACTATTTGCACCGGCATACTCCACTGCCCGGCGCACGTCTTCTATGCTTCCCGCCTCAACGAAATACCGCGCGGGGCCGCCGATCTTAAGCGTTGTCATCGGCGCCAGCAAAACCTGCTCCTGGATGTGCATGAGCGGCATCAGTATATATGGGCGATACAGCACTCTTGGGTAGTGCCGCCAGCGGGGATTTGCGGTATAAAAATAGAAACTTCTCAAGGAGACACCATGTACCCGGAGATCATGATTATTCCCATGCGAGAAGAGCTCACCCGGTTGGGGATCAAGGAAGCACGCAGCGCTGCGGAGGTCGACCAGGCCGTCGCTCGTCCGGGCACAACCCTGCTGGTGGTGAATTCCGTATGCGGATGCGCTGCAGGCCGAATGCGTCCGGCGGTTCGCCTCGCGTTGCAGCACTCCACCAAGCCTGAGCAGGCAATCACAGTTTTCGCGGGACAAGATAAGGAAGCGACCGAGCGGGCGCGCACCTATTTTGTTGGCTATCCGCCCTCGTCCCCTTCAATTGGGTTGCTGCGCGACGGGCAGCTCCTCTACATGATGCAGCGCAGCGATATCGAACACCGCGAAACCGTGGACTTGGCCGCCGAACTCAAGGACGTGTTTGATAAGTTCTGCGCGAAATCCGCTTCGTCAGCTCGCTAGTGAACCTCCGGTAGAGACGCGGCTTGCCGCGTCTCCGGTTCCTCAAAACTGTCGGATTCGTATCAGGCACGTTTCCCGTAACCGCTGAATCCCGCACGCCTTTTAGCCGCTGTCTCTGGATCACTTGAATTTTGGTCGCCAGGCTCGGCAAACCGCGCCTCACCCGTGGTGTGCTTTAATACTCCACCGAGGAATTCCGATGAGACGTTCTACTGCTGCCTTCTCTTGCTGTCTGTTGCTGGTCTCCCCGCTTTTGGCCGCGGATCCCTGGAGCGCTCCTTCAAAAGAACAGATTGACAAGATCTATCCACAGGTGGAAGCGCTCTACCTTGACATCCACCGCAATCCGGAACTGTCCCTCCACGAAGAGAAGACCGCCGCCAAGATTGCTGATCAGCTTCGCAAGATTGGTTTCGACGTCACAACCGGAGTAGGCGGTACCGGGGTTGTGGGCGTCCTGAAGAATGGCGCAGGTCCGGCCGTCATGATTCGTGCCGAGTTGGACGCCCTGCCGGTCCCCGAGAAGACCGGATTACCCTATGCCAGCCACGTGACTACCCATGACGATCGCGGTGTGGAAGTTCCGGTGATGCACTCTTGCGGACACGATTTGCATATGTCCGTCGGAATAGGCACGGCAATGCTGCTCGCTCAGAATAAAGATCGGTGGCATGGAACCTTTATCTATGTCGGTCAACCGGCCGAAGAACGAATCCGGGGCGCTAGCGCCATGCTCAAGGATGGCCTGTTCACGCGATTTCCCAAGCCTGATTTCGCGCTGGCCCTGCACGACTCGGCGGACCTGCCCGCGGGCAAAGTCGGCTTTACTCCCGGCTACTCCGCGACAAATGCCGACAGCGTGGACGTGACCATTTACGGTAAAGGAGGTCATGGCGCAGCGCCGCAGAGGACTATCGATCCAATCGTGATTGCCGCCCGCACGATTCTGTCCTGGCAAACCATTGTGGCCCGCGAAATCGATCCCCGGGACCCGGCCGTCATCACCGTGGGATCGATCAACGGCGGCACCAAGCACAACATCATTCCCGACGAAGTACACCTGCAGCTCACGGTACGTTCATACAAGGAAGAGGTGAGAAAACATCTTCTCTCGGCTATTGAGCGGATTGCCAATGCCGAAGCCGCAGCTGCCGGTGAAGACAAGAAGCCGACTGTGCAGGTGATCGAGAGTGTGAATGCCATCTACAACGATCCCAAGCTAACCGAACGCGAAGCTGCGGCAATGCGGCGCACGCTGGGAGACGCAAACGTCACGGAGCAGCCTCCCATCATGGCTTCGGACGACTTTGCCGAGTACGGCCATGCAGGCGTACCCGCAATGATTTTCGCACTCGGCGCGGTGGAGCCTGCGAAGTTTGCTGCCGCAAAACAGAGTGGTGAAATGCTCCCGGGTCTGCACTCGCCATTTTTCGCTCCCGATCGCGAGCCTAGCCTGAAGACCGGCATCGAAGCGGAAACCGCCGTCGTGCTGGACTTGCTCGGTAAACCGTGACTGCGCGCAGAAGAACGCGCCAACCCACGCCGCTATCGCTTAGGTGCGGCCTCTGACGGTTTTGTCAACCGAAATGCTTTTACGACAATGTTGTTCGGCTGCCAGCCAACCTGCGTTAACGTGAGAAGCGCGTATTCGGTTGGATCGAGTTTGGTCGGCTTACGTTTTTCGATGACAGCCACGTCGCCCGATCCCGAATCCAATACCAAGAGGTACTCCTCGTTAGCTGAGAGAGCCAGCCCGTCAGGATGGCTGCCGACGGGCACTGATGCAATGACCCTCCCATTGTCGATGTCGTACACCGCGACCGTATTCGAGCCGAAGTTGCTGACATAGAGCCGGGAACTATCGGCCGTCACCAGCCCGCGTGCCGGATGGGTTCCGATCAAATAGCTATTGCCCACTTCATTGGTGCTAGTCTCGATCATGGAAATGTTGTCGGAATCGAAGTTGCAGACCACCAACTCGCCGCCATCAGGCTTGAGGGCCAGGTCCACGGGTGTGCGGCCAACGTCCATCGAGGTCAGGAGCTTGGCGTTTTTCAGGTCCACGGCGGCAACTTCGCTTGCACCCGAGCAAGCGACAAAAGCCTTGCTGCTGTCCTGGAGTATCGCAATGTCTTCGGGCTGCTGACAGACTGGCACGGTCGCGCGCACGGTCAGATTGCCGGTATCAATCAGTGATACGCTGCTATCGCCGCGATTGCTGACCACGACCGTGCGGCCGTCCCGAGTTACTCGCGCCAATCCTGGCGCGTTGCCCACCCGCACAGTACCAACTACAACCCGTTTTTCCAGATCAATCACCGAAAGGTTCGCGGAGCCCGAATTGGCTATATACGCCCTCTTGCCATCCCGCGAGACATCGATGAAATAAGGCTTACCGTGGACACCGATGGTGGCCACAGCTTGATTGCGCTCAGCGTCAATTACGCTGACGTTGCTGGAGTCCGTGTTGACCACGTAAATCTCATTCTTCTTGCTATTGGCGGCAAGGCCAGTAGGGTTGGCGCCCACGGGAATATTTTTCAGAACGTTGAATCGAGGCAGCGGTCGCGGAGTCAGGTCAAGAACACTGACCGTGTTGCTCTTGCCATTGGTGATGTAGGCGTATTCGCGGTATAAGGGCCCGTAATCGGGCAGCGGCTGTGGCCGGACATACCACCACAGCAGCCCTCCGAGGATTCCGAGGAAGACAACCGTTAAAAGGAGTTTTCTCAAGTTTAGCTGGCGGCGGGTCGAACCCCAGCTTGGACTCCGATTACCTTGGCAGCTGCGCTATGGGTTCCGATCGCCGGCACGGTGCGTCCTACAACAGGCGCGATCTGACGCACTTGAGCCATCAGTTCTTCAAACTGTTCCGGGTAGAGCGACTGGATGCCGTCGGAGAGCGCCTTGTCGGGCTCGTGATGCACCTCGACGATCAGGCCATCGGCTCCCACTGCCACCGCCGCGCGCGATAACGGTGTGACTTTGTTGCGTTTCCCAGTTCCGTGACTGGGATCAACAATGATCGGCAAATGACTCAGGCGCTGGACTGCAGGCACGATGCTGAGATCGAGCGTGTTGCGCGTGTGATCGGCGAAGGTACGCACGCCGCGCTCGCACAGGATCACGCTGTAATTGCCTTCGCTCATCACGTACTCGGCAGCCATCAGGAATTCTTCCAGGGTGGCTGACATGCCGCGCTTTACCATCACCGGCTTCTTGGAACGGCCGGCGCGCTTCAGCAAAGAAAAATTCTGCATGTTGCGGGCGCCAATCTGGATGACGTCGGCGTACTCCTCAACTAATTCCAGAGATTCATTATCGATGGCTTCGGTAACAATCTTCAACCCGTACCGTTCGCGAACCTCGGCCATGATGCGCAGGGCTTCTTCGCCCAGGCCCTGGAACGAATAGGGTGAGGTGCGCGGCTTATAGGCGCCGCCACGGAAGAACTGCGCGCCGGCGCGGGAAACTCGTTCGGCAACGGCAAAGGCCTGCTCGTGGCTTTCAATCGCACACGGGCCGGCGACAATCGCAAGTCCCGTTCCGCCGAACGTCGCATTGGTGGCGGCAAAGGAGACAATCGTGTTTTCCTCCTTCACGTCGCGGCTCACCAGCTTGTAGGGCTTGCTGACTCGGATCACTTCCTGCACGCCCGGCATTTCTTCCAGGGTGCCCGCCTCGACTTCGCCCCGGTTTCCCGTAATTCCGATAGCAGTACGTTGTGCACCGGGAATGGAGTGCGCCCGGTATCCCAGTGACTCGATTTTTTGACAGACGGCGCGTACCTGCTCTTCGGTCGCGTGCGCCTGCATGACCACTAACATGAACCACCTCGAAAACTGTCAGTTTATCGCGGGTAGGCGTGCACGGCAAACCGGCCGATGACTTCCTGACTTCCTTCCGGCTTGCCGCGTCTCTTGAATTTATGCATCCCTGAAGTTCGATGGACATCAATATTAATATTGCTAGTCGTAACGATCGGAGAGTTCTGCCATGAAAGCTGCGGTTGTCCCCGCCGTTTCCGCCAAATGGGAAGTCAAAGAAATACCCACCCCCAAACCAGGTCCAAATCAGGTTCTCATCAAGATCCACGCCAGCGGATTGTGCTACACCGACGTCCACATCACGAATGGAATGCTGCCCACTCAATTTCCGCGTACGCTGGGACATGAGCCCGTCGGAGAAATCGTTGAGCTCGGAGCTGGGGTTACGACCCGCAAGGTCGGTGACCGGGTCGGTGTTCCCTGGGTGCAGGCTTCCTGCGGCCGGTGCGAGTGGTGCCAGCGCGGCAAGCGCGAGCTGTGTCCCAACAGCGTGGGTACGGGGATCCAAACCCAAGGCAGCCATGCCGAGTACATGGTCGCCTTCGCCGATGCCACACAATTGATTCCCGACGGGCTTAGCTACGAGCAGGCAGCTCCGATCTTCTGCGCGGGATACACGGTGTGGAGCGGATTTCGCATTGCCGAGCCCAAGCCGCACGATCGTGTTGCGGTGGTTGGCATCGGCGGCCTCGGCCATCTCGCCATTCAGTACACCAAGGCGGCAGGCTTTGAAACCATTGCGGTGACCAAGTCGAAAGACAAAGAGAAGATGATTCGCCAATTGGGTGCTGATGAAGTTGTGCAAGACGGGGATGCTCTGCTGGCCTCAGGGGGCGCCGATGTGCTTCTCGCTACCAGTAATTCGTGGAATGCAACCAGCGATGCCGCGAAAGGCATGCGCCCAGAGGGCCGCATCGTAATCATGGGCGTCTCGCACGAGCCGTTGCCATTTACGGCGGAGATGATGTTTAAACGCGTCAGCCTGATCGGATCGACCCAGAACGCGCGTGAACATCTCTTCGAAGCTCTTGATTATGCCGCCAAGGGCAAGGTCAAGGTCGTGGAGGAAACTTATCCGCTCGCCGAAATTGCCAAGGCCTATGACCGCGTAGCCAATGGCAAGGTGCGCTTCAGGGCAGTGATCACGCCGAATTAATCTGTAACAGGGCACACGTGGGGGGGCCTTTATACTCTTCTCATGCCTCGCTCGATGGCTCGCGAGCAGGACATCGTTAAGCTGTCCGCTCCCAAGCGCCCGCCCCGCTTGACCTCTCGTCGCATTGGCATCCACACGTCTATTGCCGGCGGAGTGCAAAACGCTGCTGAACGGGCGTATCGCCTGGGCTGCAATACATTTCAGATTTTTTCCACCAGCCCGCGCCAGTGGCAGCCCTATGATCTGAGCCGCCCGCAATGCGATCAGATGAACCGCTTGCGGAAGAAGTATGGATTGAAGCCACTTGTGATTCACACCAACTACCTCATCAATCTGGCGAGCATGACGGAGCAGTTTCTGGCGAAATCCGTCGAGGCATTTCGAGGCGAGCTGGAGCGGGCTCTGAATCTTTGCGCGGAATATCTGGTGTTACATCCCGGTTCATTCCGAGGAGCCAGCAGGAACGAAGGCCTGGCACGGGTTGCCGCTTCGATAGCAGTCGCCAGCAAAGGCTTGGATCTAGCAAAAGGCGGCTTAACAATTCTGATCGAGAACACCGCGGGAGCTCAATACTCGCTCGGCGGAAGCCTTGAGCAGGTCGCTGAATTGCTCGAACTGCTGCGCGATATGGTGCCAATCGCCGCCTGCATCGACACCTGCCACGTGCACGTTTCCGGCTACGATATCGTGAGTCCGGCCGGAATGAAGAAAACTCTGGAGCATCTGGACTCGACTGTCGGGTTCAAGAATGTTCGCGTGTGGCACTGCAACGACGCCAAGGCCGCACGCGGCTCCAAGCTCGACCGCCACCAGCACATAGGCAAGGGAAGCATCGGGCTGGAGCCCTTCGGCCGATTGCTGAACGATCCGCGATTCGCCCATGCAGCCTTCATCGCGGAAACTCCCATCGACGCTCCCGGCGACGACAAGAAAAATGTCGATGTGCTGAAGGCTTTGGTAAAAGACAAGCCGCTGTCATCCTGAGCGAAGCAGATCGATTCGCTTGCGAATCGGTCTGCGGAGGCGAAGGACCCTGCATTTCACCTGCGGCGTAAATGCAACTGGACCGGTGACCAAGAGCCGTTCAAGAACAACCCCGAAGGGGTGTCATGAAAATAGCCCAGCCCTCGGCGCTGGGATTAAATGGGAAATTGGAACCAGTCCCGGAGGGACGATAGAAATCCTCACACACATCAAGCATGCCGCCCAGGTGACGAGAAATGTCCTGGGCTTTTAGCCCACGCGCATCGTGCACCGAATGTGATAATGGGAACCAAGGTTAACTTGTGTCCGATATGGATGTCGATTCTCTAGCCCGCGAACTCATGTCGGCCTACGAAACCGGGCAGCTGGTTTCTGTCCCGCCGTCTGCACGTCCCGGATTTGACCTCGATGCCGCCTATGCCGTGGAAAACAAACTCAAGCAGTGGCGCGAAGCGGCTGACCACAAATCCATCGGCCGCAAGGTGGGCTATGCCAATAAGGCCGCATGGCGCGTGCTCAAGCTGGAGACCCTGGTTTGGGGCCACATGTATGACGATACGGTGCACCAGAGTGACAGCAACTCCGCGACCGGGGCGGTTCCGCATGCTCGTTCTCTGAAGATCGAACCGGAAATTGTCTTCGGTTTGAAGCAACCAATCGCTGCAGGCGCTGATGCCTCCGCCGCTCTCGCAACTACGGATTGGCTGGCTCTAGGATTCGAAATTATCGATTGTCCTTTTCCGGAATGGAAGTTTCAGCCCAGCGACTTCGTCGCGTCCTTTGGACTTCATGCCGCACTTGTAATAGGCGCGCGCGTGCCCGTCCGTTCGCAGCAGATTCCCACGCTGGTCGAAGAGTTGGCAGGTTTCAAGTTGCGGATGAAAAAGGATGGCGAGCTCGTCGAAGAGGGATCGGGAAGGAACTGTCTGCGCAGCCCGGCGCTGTGCCTCGCTGAACTTGGCGCCGCCATTCAGCGTCGCTTTCCAGACGAGCCGTTGAGCGCAGGCGAGATCGTCAGTTCCGGAACGCTTACGGCGGGTCACCTGACCAGCCCCGGCGATCGTTGGACCGCTGAAGTCGAAGGGCTCGCTCTTCCGGGGCTGACGTTGGAACTCGAATAGGCTCAGCTCTCCTGTTCCACAGGTGCCAGGGATTCACCTCCCTCGTTGTAAAATTAAAGTTTATCCTCAGCACAAATTGTTTCTCTTATGCCGCAGGAAACGCAGGTGAATAAGACAACCCGCGACGAACGCTTCGACCCGCATAGCTTCGAGACCAAGTGGTACGAGCGCTGGCAGCAGAATCCTTCTCTGTACCGCGCCGAGCCCACCTCGACCAAGCCGAAATACTACGTGCTGGAGATGCTGCCTTATCCCTCCGGCGCGCTGCACATGGGACACGTGCGCAACTATGCCATCGGGGACGCGCTCGCTCGCTACATGTGGATGAACGGCTACAACGTGCTCCATCCCATGGGCTGGGATTCGTTTGGTCTGCCCGCGGAGAATGCGGCAATATCGGCCAACACGCCGCCCCGCGAGTGGACGCTCCGCAACATCGCCAACATGAAGGCGCAGATGAAGCGGCTGGGTTTCGCCTACGACTGGTCGCGCGAAGTCACCACCTGCTTTCCTGAATACTACCGCTGGAACCAGTGGTTCTTTTTGAAGATGTACGGGCGCGGCCTGGCGTACCGCAAGAAAAGCCGGGTGAACTGGTGTCCTAAATGCGCCACCGTGCTGGCCAACGAGCAAGTCGTGGACGGCTGCTGCTGGCGTCACGAAGACACTCCCGTCGAGCAGCGCGAGTTGGAACAGTGGTTCTTACGCATCACGAACTACTCGGAAGAGCTCCTGCGCGACTTGGATAAGCTCCCCAATTGGCCGGAAAAAGTTGTCACCATGCAGCGCAACTGGATCGGCCGCAGCGAAGGCGCGCTGGTGGATTTCAAGCTCGACGGCCCCTCTGGTCCGGCCGGTTCCACCATCCCGGTGTTCACGACACGCGTGGACACCATCTACGGGGCCACTTCCGTCCCATTAGCGCCGGAACATCCCCTGGTTGCCGACCTCACGGCCGGTAGTCCAGAGCTTTGTGCCAAGGTCGCCCAGATGATGGCAGAGCAGCGAAAAGCTAAAGAAATAGGTGATATTGGCGAGATTGAAAAACATGGCGTCGACACGGGACGGTTTGCAGTCAATCCGTTCAACGGCGAGAAGGTGCCGATCTGGGTTGCGAACTACATCCTGATGGACTACGGTACAGGCGCGATCATGTCCGTGCCGGCGCACGACGAGCGCGATCACGAGTTCGCGAAAAAATACGGTTTGCCAATTCGGCAGGTAATCCAGCCGCGCACGACCGTTGAGCCGTTGAACGTTGAGGAAGAGCCGTTTACGACGACGGATGGCGTTGTTGTCAACTCGGGTCCCTTTACTGGGCTCAGCTGTGAGGAAGCTATTAAGAGAATGACCGAGTATGCCCAAAGGCAAGGGTTTGGGAAGCCAACCGTCACCTATCGGTTGAAGGACTGGGGGGTCTCGCGGCAGCGCTACTGGGGCACACCTATTCCCATGCTCTACTGCGAAAAAGACGGCATCGTTCCGGTCCCTGAAAAAGATTTACCAGTGATTTTGCCCGACAACGTCGCGATCACATTGACCGGCGGTTCACCTCTGGCGCGCGTGCCCGAATTTCTCAACACGACCTGCCCCAACTGTGGCGGTCCCGCACGTCGCGAGACCGATACCATGGATACGTTTGTGGATTCGTCCTGGTACTTCTATCGCTACGCTGATGCGCGCAATGAAAAAGCTCCATTCGACAGCAAGATCATCGGCTACTGGTTCCCCATCGACCAGTACATTGGCGGCGTCGAACACGCCATTTTGCACCTCATTTACTCGCGCTTCTGGACCAAGGTCATGCGCGACATGGGATTGGTTCAGAACGACGAACCGGTGCAGCGTCTCTTCACTCAGGGCATGGTGATTAAAGACGGCGCCAAGATGTCCAAGAGCCTCGGTAACGTGGTCACGCCCGACGAAATGATTGCCCGTTATGGCGCCGACGCCGCGCGGCTCTACAGCCTGTTCGCCGCTCCGCCGGACCGCGATCTTGATTGGCAGGACACCGGCATCGAAGGCATTCAACGCTTCCTCGGGCGCGTGTACCGCATTGTTGCCAAGCAAGGTCGCGAGATGCCGCGTGTTGAATGGCAAAGGATATTGATGGAACAGCCGGTCGGCCCTGGAGCGAGCCGTGAAATTCAAAGAAAGCTGCACCAGACGATAAAGCGCGTTAGTGATGATTTCAGTGGCAGGTGGCACTTTAATACTTGTATCGCCGCCATTATGGAACTGGTGAATGAACTCTATCTATTCTTGGAAGGTGACCTTCACTCCGCCAAAAAGAAGGAAAGCGAGATTAAAGGTGTCAATCTGGCCATCCTCCCGGAAGTGGTGCAGGGGACTTTCCGAAATCTGGTGCTGCTGCTCGCTCCCTTTGCTCCCTACCTGGCGCACGAACTGTGGGAAATGCTGGGCGAAAAAGAAAACTTGTTGCGGGCGCCGTGGCCGAAATACGATCCGGCGCTGGCCAAAGAGGAAGAGATCGAGATCCCAGTGCAAGTCAACGGCAAACTGCGCAGCCGCATTCTTGTGCCTGCGGATGCCGATGATGCATTTGTCCGCGAATGCGCCCTCGCAGACGAAAAGGTGAAAGCCGCAATTGCCGGCAAGCAGGTTGTCAAAGTGATCGTGGTACCTGGGAAGCTGGTAAATATAGTGGCGAAGTAGGGAGCGTTTGCTTCTTCGCCAGCGGCGCGTTTTCACGCAGCGTCAGTGCTACTTTCGAACCGGGTTCACGCGAATACTCCAGAAGCAATGTGTCCTGAGCGCCCTTTCGAATCGAAAGACTCCTGACGTTTACCCGAGATTCCGTCGCATGAAATCCCTTGTCATCGCGCTTCTGGCGGCTGACTGCCGACACGTCGATCGAATACTCACTATTTTCGGAAGCGACGACTTGGAGCTTGTAAGTTCCGCTCAAAGGACCACAAATTTGAATCCAGCCGGTGCAGGCTCGCGGCCGGCCGTTCGAATTCTGGTCGGCGCAGTCAATAAAGGCCTGGGCTAGAGGCAGTTCTTGCCAGGCGTTGGGACCGGCAGGATCATATCCAATCCTTCGTCCGCGCGGATCCGTTACCAACACTCCCACTGTGGGCGACTGACTCTCCTGGCTGCGATACGAGATTTCCAGCTGTCCCATGGCGTAACAGGAGCGCGTATCCTTGGGATCGGATTCGTCCCGCACATCTGGAGGTTGTCGAAGGCTTGCGAGTTGGTCGGCGCGCCAGTCTCCCGAGGCCGTGACAGTCCACAGCGATACCACCGTGGCCGAGACCAGCAACCGATTGCGCCAGACTCTCATTCGTGTTCTCCTGAGCGCTTACCGTAGCGTTGCTTCCCCGTGGGAACAAGTGACTAAAGTGTCGTCTACCCTCGGGGGAATCCCCTAGGGAACGCTTTCAAAGTCGCAAGGTTTCAATGTTTCAAAGAGGGACTCCTTCGAAGCCCGGAGACTCCGAAACTTGAAACTGGAAACTCGAAATTTTGAACCCTTGAAACTTGGTTGGGCGGGCGACATAGAAGTGGATGTCATGCCGCCCGAGCCTCGCGGCGCTCTTCCCAATAGTCCTCAAATCGGCCATTGAGATGAGAGCAGCGCAGCGCCAGGATCGCGTTGGCTCCCCGCACGGTCCAGAACATTCCCGATTGTTTGAGACGAGAGCCGATC
>DATEPX010000365.1:0-35663 GCA_035272945.1 Terriglobales bacterium | reverse complement strand
GCCAGAGCCACCAACAACCGAAAGCGGCGTGCAGGAGCCGGGGACGGGTCGAACAGATATGCCCAGAGCCCTAGGACCGGCAACGAAAGGATGGCCAGCATAGCGATTCGAGGTACTAACGCAATCAATCGCCCCTCATTCTCGATGGCGGGTTCTGCGCCGGTCTGTACGTGCCCGGCGATCAGGCCCACCCACACGAACCAGCAGAGAGACACCATAAGCGGCATGTCGTAGATGGAGCCGGTGTAATAGCGGCCATGGCCAATTGCTAGATTGATGGTCACAGAGGCTATGGTGTACAGTCCGCCCGCGCCAAACAGATTCCAGTAGATTTTCTTCCACAGACCCTGGCTGGCCGCTGCTGCAATGCCGAAAAACGCTACCAACAGCAAGTTTTCCAGCAGATAGAGCAGATCATAGTTGGGGCTGTACACGGGAATGTTCAGCGCAACGTACTCGTCGGGGAAGACGATGAAGGCGTACAAAAACACCCACCAGGCAACCAGCATCAGCAAGTTCAGCGTGCTGAAATAGAGCTTTCCTTCCGCTGGCCGACGGTGGGGCCGAATAGCGACCGCGGCCATTAACGGCACAACATGAAGGAACAGGATGATGTCGCCGAAATACGGATCGGGCATATCCCGGCGCAGGATCAGTTCGTAGTAGCTCCAGCCCGCCTGAGTGGCCGTCCACATAGCGAAACCGCTCGCGGCCAGGATCCAAAAAATGCGGGTCTGCTCCCGGCTGGACATAGCATTTGCGGCCATCAGCAGGGTCGCCAGAAGCAGGAGGGCAAGAGCGCTGATATCCCCCAGAAGCGTCAGGGCAAAACTGCGGGCAACCGCGAGAGACACCATCGCGTAAAGGAGGGTGAATGCTCCCGCACACCACAACCACCCGTTTCGACCCATCTTCATCCTTATCCGCAGTCTATGCCCTGTTCTGAAAACAAAAAAGTTACGCGGGTCAACGTGTCCATTACGGAAGTCTCGCCCCGGGTTGGAATGCCTGAGTGCGAGTTACTGAGCATCTGAATTATCACCTCCTGGCACAAGGGGCTGTGACGTAGATCACACTCGGAACTACCACGCAAGCCTGGGTTCCGGCGGGCTATTTTGGCTAATTTCGCCGCAGCCAGTCTGCTAGAATCGCCTGTAGTGATGAGCGCTTTGCCGCCCATCGTGTTCCAATCATGGCTTTTCCCATTACCCGCCTTCGCCGTCTGCGTCGCACCGAACCGTTGCGCTCTCTGGTGCGCGAAACTCACCTAACGCCCGAGGCTTTTGTGTACCCGATGTTCGTTTGCCCGGGCGAGGCTGTGCGCAAAGAGATTCGCTCCATGCCGGGAGTATTCAACCTCTCGGTTGATGAAGCGGTAAAAGACGCTCGCGAAGCATATTCGCTGGGTGTACCGTCTCTCATTTTATTTGGTTTGCCCCAAAGCAAAGATGAAGTGGCCACCGGCGCCTGGGCTGAGGAAGGTATTGTTCAGCAGGCAACGCGGGCTATCAAGCGAGAACTTCCCAAGCTGGTCATCATGGGTGACGTGTGCCTGTGCGAGTACATGTCGCATGGGCATTGCGGGATTGTGCGCGCCACGGCCGCACCCCAGTCTCTCGGGGCAGCCTCGGCTGTGGCTCCTCCGCCTTCGACGACCACCGAGTACGAGATCGTCAACGACGCGACTTTGGAGCTACTGGCTCGCACCGCCGTCTCGCAAGTGCGTGCGGGAGTCGATGTCATTGCGCCCTCCGACATGATGGATGGCCGAGTGGCGGCGATCCGGAAGGCTCTCGACCAGGCACAGTTCCTTAATACTCCGATCCTCTCCTACGCCGCCAAGTTCGCATCCGGATTTTACGGGCCTTTCCGTGAGGCCGCGGATTCGGCGCCACAATTCGGCGACCGCCGCTCCTATCAGATGGACCCGGCCAATCTCCGGGAAGCCATGCGCGAAATCGACCTCGACCTCCAGGAAGGCGCCGACATGATCATGGTCAAGCCAGCTCTGCCCTATCTGGACGTGATTGCCGCCGCCCGCCAACGCTTCGATGTGCCCCTGGCCGCTTACCAGGTTTCTGGTGAGTACGCCATGATCGAAGCTGCCGCTCGCAACAATTGGATTGACCGCGAGCGAGTCATGATGGAGTCCCTGATTTCCATTCGCCGTGCCGGCGCCCAGATCATCCTTACCTACTTCGCGAGAGATGCCGCCAAGGTGCTCGCCTAGCCGTTTTTCGAATCGAATCGCCCTGTCGTAGAATCACCTATTTGGGTACCTCCCACTATTCCAGCTAGCACGGAGCACGACTTTGGCGGAAACCATCTATGATGTGGCAATCATTGGAAGCGGCCCGGCGGGCTACACCGCCGCCATCCGCGCCGGACAATATGGCCTGAAAACCTGCCTCATCGAAAAAGACAACAAGCTGGGTGGCACCTGCTTGCACGTGGGCTGCATCCCGACCAAGGCATTGCTGTTCAACGCCGAAATTTGGGATCACCTGAAGGAAGCCAAAGAGTTTGGCATCGAGGGAGTTGATTCCAGGAAGCTGAATTGGGCGGCTATCCAGGAGCGTAAATCCAAAATCGTCGCAAAACATGCCAAAGGACTCGAGTTCCTGATGCGCAAAAATAAGGTGGAGACCGTTACTGGCTATGGCCGCCTGACTGGGCCCGCCAAGAATGGGATCCTCACGGTGGACGTTTCTGGCGCGGGCAGCGCAACGAATTCCATCAAGGCAAAGAACGTCATAATCGCGACTGGTTCAGAAGCCCGCATGCTGCCCGGCTTGGACTCCGATCCACGGATTCTCACCAATATCGAGATCTTGGCGCTCACTGCAATTCCCCAATCGCTGGTGGTGGTCGGAGCGGGTGCAGTCGGCGTGGAATTTGCCTCGATCTACCGATCGTTTGGTGCGGAAGTGACCATTCTCGAAATGTTGCCGCGCCTGGTGCCAATAGAAGATGAGGATATCTCGAAAGAACTGGCGCGCGTGTTTCGCAAACGAGAGATCAATTTCTTCACTGGCGCCAAGGTGGACAAGGTCGACAAAACCAAGAATGGTGTAAGCGTGAAGGTCACCGCCGATGGCAAGCAGCAGACCATCGAGGCGGAAAAAATTCTGATTGCCGTAGGCCGCAAGCCGCTCACCGAGAACGTTGGCCTCGAGAAGACCAAGATCAGGCCCGACCGCGGTTTCATCAAGACCAACGAATGGATGCAGACCGACGAGCCCGGTATCTATGCCATTGGCGATATCGTGGCAGGCACTCCGCAACTGGCGCACGTGGGCGGCATGGAAGGGATCGTAGCCGTGTCCAAAATTGCCCGAAAAGAAGATAAGCCCATCGACTTGCGAAAAATTCCCAACTGCACTTACTGCCATCCCGAAATCGGCAGCGTCGGTCTGAGCGAGGCCAAAGCTAAGGAGATGGGCTACAACGTCAAGATCGGCAAGTTCCCATTCACGGCGAACGCGCGCGCCTCGATTGTTGGCGAGCATGAAGGTTTCATCAAAATCGTGTCCGATGCCAAATATGGCGAGATTCTCGGCGTGCATATCATTGGACCTCAGGCGACTGAGCTGATCGCGGAGGCAGTCGCTGCCATGGAACTGGAAGCCACAGTCGAAGACTTGATGTGGACCATTCACGCCCACCCAACCCTGGCTGAGGCCATGCTGGACGCATCCAACAGCGTGTACGGGCTGGCAATCAACGCGTGATAGATCGAGGCAAAGTGATTTCTGTCGTGCAACTCGGGCTGATAGATTACGGAACGGGTCTGCGCCTGCAGCAGCGACTCGTAGAGATGCGGAAAGAAAGCCGTATCGGTGACGTCCTGTTGCTCCTTGAGCACTCGCCGGTGATCACGCTGGGGCGCAATGCCAGGGCTGCGAATATCCTGGTTTCAGCGGAACAACTGGCAAAACGCGGCGTCGAGGCGTTTGAATGTGACCGCGGCGGGGATGTGACCTTCCACGGTCCGGGACAACTGGTTGCGTATCCCATTTTTGATCTGCATGGCTTCGCATCATCCGATCCGAAAAGGAAGAATCTAGGGGCGGTGGAATTCGTGCGTCGCCTGGAAGAAGTCCTCACCCGAACCTGCGCCGCATTCGGTATCAGCACCGAACGGCTGAAGGGCTTAACGGGAGTATGGACGTGTGGCGGCGGGTCTGTGACCCGTCCCCACACCAGCACTGAGCACGCGAAAATTGCTGCCATCGGCGTGCACATCTCGCGAGGGGTCACTTCCCATGGTTTCGCTCTCAACGTGAATACCGATCTCGGCTACTTCAACCTGATCATTCCTTGCGGCATCCCCTCGAAACCGGTCACCTCAATGCAAAAGGAAGTGGGCAGGCAAATTTCCATGGAAGAGGTAGCGAGGTTGGTAGCGCGTCACTTCGGAGAAGAATTCGGTACCCAGATCGCACTCCTGGACACCCTGGAAGAATTGACCGGCAATGCCAATGATGTGCCGATGAGGCCTCCAAACGAGCTCCGCAAGCTGCATAAGGAAGAAGAGACGTTCTGGGCGTAATTCTGTCGTTCGACTACGCGCAATGGCAAAGAAGAAAACACGAGCGAAGTCCACCAACATAGCCAAATCAAACGGACGGGGTTTACGTTCGCTGCAATCGGTCGCCTCAAATCAGCGCACCTACACGGTTGTCGATTATCGGCTGGAAAGGCCAAGCTTCGCACTGAAGCAGGTACGCGCCGCTGGGCACGTGCATTACGAAGTGACCGGCGATCTGAGCGCCCCAGTTCCGCCCCTCCGCGAATCGAAATACCTCGACAAAAAGCAGTGCATCGAGATCTACCGCTGGATGCTCCTGAACCGCCGCATGGAGGCGGCCCTCGAGAATCTTTACAAGCAAGGCAAAGTGGTGGGCGGTGTTTACTTCGGCGTCGGTCAGGAAGCCTGTTCCTGTGCCTCGGCCTATGCGTTGCGCCCGGAAGACTGGATGGGGCCCATGATCCGCAACCAGGGATCGCTCCTGGTCCGCGGCTTCTCCGCTTGCGACATCATGATGCAGTACATGGCTAAGGCCGGCTCCCCCACCAAGGGGCGCGACGCCTCGTCGCATTTTGGCGACATTCAAGCACGAAATGTAGTGGCTCCAACTTCGACTCTCGGCGATCTGATCCCGGTTTTAGCTGGCGTGGCCCTTGGGGCTCGACTCCAGGGACGCAACATCGCGGTGATGACCTATATCGGCGATGGCGGCCAGTCAACTGGAGTCACTTATGAGGGCCTGAACTTTGCTGCCGTGCAAAAGCTTGGTCTCGTCCTGTTTGTCGAAAATAATCTCTGGGGATACTCCACTCCGTGCGATATGCAATTCTGCGTCAAGGATCTCGCGGAGCGGGCCATTGCATATGGCATCCCGGGCGTGATTGTGGACGGTACCGACGCCTGCCAGGTCTACGATGCGGCCCGCGAAGCCTGCGAGCGTGCCCGTCGCGCAGAAGGGCCGACCCTGATTGAAGCCAAGATGATGCGCATGAAGGGACACGCGATCCACGACGCCGCTGAATATGTTCCCAAGCCGCTCTTTGAGTACTGGCGCAAGCGGGATCCGATCGCTCGTCTCGAAGGGTTTCTTCTGGACAAGAAGTGGCTCACTGCCGGGGAGAACGAAAAGCTGATTGCCGACGTGGAGAAACAACTCGGCGCCGACCGGGAATTCGCCGTATCCTCCCCGATGCCGGCTCCGGAAACCGCTGCGGTAGGGGTGTACTGCGAGAACGGGTGCCATGAAATCAAGCCAAAATATGGCGCGCCGAAAGTCGCTAACGAAATCCTTATCCGCCACTCCTAAGCGGGAGGAGGCTGTGCATTTGAAATAGCTTGTCATCCCCGAGCGAGCGAAGTCGTTCGCGCCGCGAACCGAAAGCACTCTAATGTCGACAGTCACTTATCTCGAAGCCATCCGCCAGGGAATCTGGGAAGAGATGGAGCGCGACCCGAGTGTGTTCTGCCTGGGCGAAGACATCGGCATTTACGGCGGAGCTTTCAAGGTTACTGACGGCTTCATCGATCACTTCGGACCGCGACGCGTGATTGATACGCCGATTGCGGAGTCGGCAATCGTGGGAGCTGCGTTCGGCGCCGCCCTCACCGGAATGCGGCCTATCGCCGAGTTCCAGTTCATGGACTTCATCGGCTGTGCCTTCAACCAGATCGTGAATATGGTGGCCAAGGCGCACTACCGCTGGGGAGCCCCCGCCCCGCTGGTAATAAGGGGACCCAGCGGAGGCAACGTCCACGGGGGTCCATTTCACTCGCAGAACCCGGAGGCCTGGTTTGTGCATGCTCCCGGCCTAAAGGTCGTGTGTCCGGCCAGCGCCTATGATGCCAAGGGATTGATCAAGGCCTCCATCCGCGATAACAACCCGGTTGTCTTTTTTGAGCACAAGTATCTCTACCGCCGCATCAAAGAGGACATCCCAGATAACGATTACGTTGTGCCGCTCGGCAAGGCGCGGGTTGCACGCGAAGGCCGCGACCTGAGCGTCGTTACTTATGCCGCCATGGTCTACGTTGCCTTGGAAGCCGCCGAGATCCTGGCCAAAGAGGGAATCGAGTTGGAAGTTCTCGACCTGCGTACGTTATCTCCTCTGGATAGGGAAGCCATCGCCCAAACGGTGCGTAAGACGAACAAGGTGATCCTCTTGCACGAGGATGTGCGCACCGGAGGAATCGCAGGCGAGCTAGGGGCCATTATCAATGAAGAAGCGTTTGAGGATCTGGACGGTCCCATTGTCCGCATCACCGCCCTGGACACGCCAGTTCCTTTTTCGCCTCCGCAGGAAGAGTATTTCTTGCCCAAGGTGAGTGACCTGGTGCGCGAAGCGCGCCGACTCAAGGCATACTAACGAATCCTCGGTTCTGAAGGTCGTGGCGTGGGCGGCGCGTGATAAATGGGAGGATGCATGCGTAACTTTATTGTCGGAGTAATCACCACCTTAGTCGTGCTCATTCTGCTTGGGCTTGGCATGGCAATGCTCGGCTTCATTCCGACTAATGCAGACGCCTCGCCGGGCAAATTCGAGAGCTGGCTCGCCAGCGGCGCAATGGATACTTCGATGGAGCGGCATGCGCCGCGAATGAATAATCCTGTGCCCGCAACCGATGCCAACTTGATCGATGGCATGAAGCTTTACACCATGAACTGCGCCCTCTGTCACGGAGCGCTCGACAAGAAGCGCAGTCCGCTGGAGCGCGGCTTCTATCCGCCGCCGCCGCAGTTGGTTCTCGAACCGCTGGACGATCCGGAGTGGCATATCTTCTACGCCATCCGTACCGGGGTTCGTTACACCGGCATGCCGGCTTGGGGCAAGGTATTGAGTGAGCAGGACATATGGAAAGTGACGGCTTTTCTGTCCCGGGTTGAGAAGCTGCCCCCCGGTGCCAAAGACTACTGGCAGAAATCCTTTGCCGTGACTCCTGAGCCGTCCGGAGAATCTCATGAGGGACATCATCAGGAGAGCCATTAGTGGTGATGGGTGCTGGAGACGCGGGCCGCGTCTCTGCCAATCGGCCGCCCTTATATAATAAAGGGTTACGTTTTTGGTGAAATTCTCGTCAGAGTGGAAGGACCCATGCCGACCGATGTGATCATGCCCCAGATGGGGGAATCAATTGTCGAAGGCACCATCACCAAATGGCTGAAGAAACCGGGCGAGAAGGTGCAGCGCGATGAGCCGCTGTTTGAAATCTCAACCGACAAGGTAGATGCCGAGATTCCGTCCCCCACGTCCGGCGTGTTGCAGGAAATCAAGGTCTCTGAGGGGACGACTGTGCAGGTGAACACCGTCGTGGCGAGTATTGCGGCCGATGGTGAAGGCGCTGCCGCCCCAGCAAAACAAGCTGCTCCGGCCGCGAAACCGGCCCTTCCTCCCGAGCGCAAACCCGAAGCCGCACCCATTCCAAAAGGGGGAGAGCAGCCGCAGACCGCGGCTCAGCGTAAACCGGCGGTTCCTGAGCATGAAGAAGTCATTCAAGTTCCCCAGGGAAGAGAAAGAGAAGAGGAGCGGGTGCGCTCGTCACCCCTGGTACGGCGCATTGCCCGGGACAATAACATCGATCTTTCCCAAGTGCCCGGCAGCGGACTGGGCGGGCGGATCACCAAGCAGGATGTCTTAGCATTTCTGGAGAAGGGGCCTGTGGCCGCCTCCGGTGCCGCCACAGCTCAGGCGGTGGCTCCTGTTGCGATCCCGGGCGAAGTCGTTCCGATGACGCAAATGCGCAAGATCATTGCGCAGCGCATGGTCGAGTCGCGACGTACCAGCGCCCACGTTCACAACCTGTTCGAGGCGGACATGACCCGCATCGTCACCTTGCGCAACAAGCACAGGAACAGCTTCGAGCAGCGTTACGGCACTCGCCTGACCTTCATGCCCTTCTTCGTGCGCGCGGCGATTATCGGCCTGCAGCAATTCCCCATCATCAACGCCTCGCTGGAAGGAGACAACATCCACTATCACCGCAATGTGAATGTAGGAGTTGCGGTTGCCCTCGATTGGGGCCTGATCGTGCCGGTCCTAAAGAATGCGGAAGAGAAGAACTTCCTCGGACTGCAGCGCGGCATAACCGACCTTGGCGAACGTGCCCGCAACAAGCGGCTCGCCCCGGACGAAGTCCAGGGCTCGACCTTCACCATCACCAACCCAGGAAGTTTTGGTGCAGTGTTCGGCTTGCCGATTATCAACCAGCCCAATGTCGCAATCCTGGGAGTTGGCGGAATTGCCAAAGCTCCCGTCGTCGTCACAGATAATCAGGGGAACGACTCGATTGCGATCCGTTCTCTGGTACACCTCACGCTGGGTTACGATCATCGCGTGATCGACGGCGCAGTGGCCGATCAATTTATGGCGCTGGTCAAGAAGACCCTGGAGAACTGGAGCGAGGAGGTTGGTTAGTAAGAGCAGGCTGAAGACAGGTTAGTGTGGAGGCGGGTCTCTGACCCGCCTGCCCCGGTCAAAGACCGGGGCCCAGACAGCTCTTCATTTCTTCCCGACTGAGGCATTGAGGCATTGGACGGTGCCGTCGCCGTGATGACACCGGAAAGGACGTTATCACTTCTCGGACTAATCGCCGACGCCCGAGCAGAGTCGTAATCAACTGCTCCAGCGCATCCCAATCTCCGCAATACCACTCGGGCGGAATCTCGCCCGCTGCCGCCCACAGTACGTTTTCTTCCATCGGTTCGACCGCCGAGAGCCAGGGTTCGAACGATTGCCATCCCCGTACTCCACCAAGCCAGCCACGTGCCAGCCGCAGAGCGGCGCAAAAAACAAAGGCCACGGCGGCAAGCCGTGGGCATAAGTGGGAAAATATCTTGCTATCTCTTCGATGAGGCCTGTTGCTGAAGAAATCTTTCCACGCTGTTTACATACACGTCAGGAAAGTCGACGACCGGCCGTCGTGTTTGAATCAGGTCCATCGCCTTCTCGAGGTTCCAACCCAGAGAACATAGTAGAGCTAGCGCCATCATCGGCGCGCGGTGCACTCCCGCCGCGCAGTGGATCAGCACTTTGGTCTCCGGTTCATCCAACGCCGCTTGTCCGAACTCGACGCCCCGCCAGAAGACCTTCTCCGGCTTGGGCTGGAAATCATCGTCCACCGGATTCCACAGCACCTGAATTCCATGTGGTTCGGCTAGCGCCGTATCGTCGAACTCGATCTGCATGTCGATGATGTGGGTCACCTCGGCTCGGGCCACGTCCGCCATGTTCTCGCTGTTCCAGATACCCCCACCGAGTGCAATCCTACCTGTGACCCAGCTCATGTCCATCCCGCCAGACCTCGCAGCGCCGCTCGCCCCCTGGGCCATTCTACGGCATCGAGCCTTTCTTCGCTTTCGTCCGCGAAAAACGAAAGGCGCGCTTTCGCGCGCCTGCCAGAATTTACTTCTTGAGTCTCTAATTCCAGAGTAGCCGATCTGCTGAGGAAAATGGGACACGCCGCTCACAGTTTTATTGCTTGTGCTCGCAATTACTTACCGTCAGGTCGCAGCATCCGTCCTCTTGACAAGCTTCCGCCGCGGCCAAACCTGCTAACGGCACGAGCAACCCGCCCTTGAGAAAGAGTTCGCTGAGTTGATCCAGTGCATCGGGAAAATGCCGGCCCACGGTTCTGCGCCAGCAATTTAACGATCGTGCGGGTTCTTCCTGCGACGTACTCCTGCAGAACGATCTTCGCGATCAGCTTTTGCGAAAACTCGTCCAGTTCCTCCAGGCAATGCTCGACGTCGTGCACAAAAATGACCGCATCTTCGAAGCTGGCCATACGGTACGACGTAACTCGCGTGCGGAAAAACTCCCGCCCCAGCAGCGACGGCAGCCTCCCTAAAAGCCGACAATGGCTGCACCGTTAAATACGTGGAAGTTGCGGCCAACAACCTGGTACTCCGCCCGCACAATCAGGCCTATCCTGTAGAAGTGCTGCCCATGGAGGAAGGCAAAAAAGCCTGCGACCGCATTGTCGGCCGAGTCTGCTACGTGGCAATCGAAACCCGACTGCCTTTACCGGTTAAAACAATCTTTGGGCGGCGCATGATCTTGGCCCGTGCCCACCCTTTGAATTCTTTTGATTCTGTGGCGCTCAATGGTGGCCACGGCGAGGCACTGTCCCCAAGCCGCGAAGTGAATCAGCCCCGACAGGGGCGAAAGAACAGCTACGACGCGGACTTCACAGGGACGACAAAGGCCTGATGCAACACTCCAGCACACCACGACCCCATCCGCAAAATTCTGATAATTTAGTAATCGTTCATCCACCCAGGACTAATGCCGAAATGGCAGACATGGACGACACATTCCCACTGCTGTTTGGCTCATCGGAGGCTTACATGGAAGAGACTCCCGCCCACAGCCCCGGCTCGCGTCGCGACCAGGACATCGCCTTGGACATGATGAAATTTGTAGCCATGACCACCGGCTACGGCCGGACCAGCGGCTCGGGGGTTGGATTTCAGGGAGGCGGCGCTGCTGCCAAGCCTGAGGAGTACGCCGCCCACTTATTGGAGTTGTACGGCCGCTGTCTCGCCGCCGTCCAAGGGAGGAAGTAGTGATCAAGACAAAGCCGCGGCACAGAGCCGCGGCTGAAGGTAACCAAAAATCGGTCCTAACGGCGGCGCCGGCCGCCCTTCCGACGTGACGCCTTCTTAGCTGGCTTTCTTTTTGCCGGTTTCTTTGCTTTTGGTTTGGCCGCTCCGGCTCGAGCCTTCTTGGCAGCCTTTTTCTTGGCCGGTTTCTTTTTGGCCGCTTTCTTCTTGGCGGCTTTCTTTTTCGGCGGCGCCCCCCCTCCGCCTCCGGACGTTACGGGCATGGGCGGAGGCACAGCTGGTGGCAACGGCTCGGCGGTTCCTGGCAGTCCCGCTTCTTCTTCCTCTTCTTCCTCTTCCTCAAAGTCTTCCTCTAGCGACTCGCCATATGCCCCGCTATCGCCGTACTCATCCACTTCGTCATCGCCTAGGTAGAAGTTCTCATCAAAAGTCATCTTTCCTCCTGAGTTTCGGGCCGCTGCTCCCCGGTTCCGCCGGGTCGGCCAGAGCTGGATGTACTCTTAGAAGTAAAAAGACTGACGCCGCATGATGTAGACTGGAACGGCGCGGATTATAGCATAGCGATATTGCTCGCCACAGTAATCTTCGATGCCGTTTCCCCTGCATCTTAACACCCTTGCAGCTGCCCGGCCCCACGCCACCAGATTGCATTATCCGTAGCGGACTGCCACTTCAGAACCGCTCAGACATCGGCAGGACGCGGCTTGCCGCGTCTCTGAAGAGCCGTTGTGCGTCTGTGAGAACCCGTCCTGCTACAGCGCCATACAGAACTGCTCAAAGAGCTGGCTCTGAGCGAAGTCGAGGAGGGTGCCGCGAATACCGCCTCGTGCCCCTACGTCTTGCCTGAGATCGAAATAACGCGCCGCCCTTCGCTGGAGGCAGGGATTTTACAAAGCAACCGAAGGGGCGAAAGAACAGCTCAGTGGATATCCCGGATAATCAGAATCATCCCCGGACGGAGCGTAGCCAACTTCCCATTGTCGCGCTGCAGAGCGGAAACGGTGGTCTTATAGGAGCTTGCTATTGAGGTCAGAGTCTCGCCTTGCTTCACCTTGTGGCGTACGACCTGGGCTTGAGTTTTCGTCGTGCTACTCCTCTTCTTATGCTTGCTGGATGCCACCACCTGGGCCGCTGGCGAATTAGGCGAGACCGGCAAGTGCACGTAAACCACGCGCCGCCCCCGCAAACTATTGCCCTTCAGCCGGTTCCAGCGTCGCACCATGGCCGGCGGTACTCCGAAATTGTCTGCCACCGCGGCTACGGTATCTCCCTTGCGAACCTTATATGCGGTGGCGCGCCGCGTATAGGTTGCCGGGTCTTCCATGACACCATGTTTACCGGGCGCAATGGGAATGATCAGCGTGCTGTCAGGCTCCAGCCCGCTGCCGTCCAGATTGTTGGTCGATGCGATTGCCTTCGCGGTAGTGCGATAGCTGCGCGCAATCGAAGCCAGCGTATCACCCTCCTGGACCTTGTGGTACCGCCACCACACCCGCATCTCAGGTGGAATCGCCGCGATCGCGCTCAGATATTTTTCCTTGCTTCCGGCGGGCAGATGAAGCTCAAATTGTTGACCCTTGGGAGTGGTCATGCGCAGCAGGCTGGGATTCAAATCCTGCAATTCCGACGGGGACGCGTCCACGCACTGCGCCACCAGCCGTAAATCCACCGGGTAATCGATCTTCACCGTGTCGCTGGGAACCGGCTTGGACGGCACCACGCGGTCCAGCCCATACTGCGCCGGATTCTTGGCCATGATGGTCACGGCCAGAATGATGGGAACGTAGTTCCGGGTCTCCCGCGGCAGCACGTTCCGCCTATACAGCTCCCAGAAATCAGCGTACCCGGTCCGTTTCACTGCGTTTTGCACTGTCCCCGGACCAGAGTTGTAGGCGGCCATGGCCAGATACCAGTCGCCAAACTGGTTATAAAGATCTTTCAGGTGCCGAGCGGCGGCTCGAGTCGCTTTTTCCGGGTCTTGTCGCTCGTCAACCCACCAGTTGCGGGTTAATCCATACCCCCTGGCCCGGCTCGACATGAACTGCCACATGCCTCGCGCTCCCGCACGCGACAACGCCAGCGGGCGAAAACCCGACTCAGCTTGCGCCAGGTAGATCAGATCCTGAGGCACACCCTCGTCCTTCAACACGCGCTGGATCATGGCGTGATACTGCCCGGATCGTTCCAGGGCTCGCTCCAGCACGTCTCGTCCCCGCGTGGAGAAGTAATTGATATATCCCGCCACCGTATCGTTGAGCATGAGAGGCAGGTCCGAATGTGTGGCCTTAACGTCCGCCTCGGCTTTCGCTTTTATGTTGGGGTCAACCGGGAAATTGACTTCGTTGGCCTCGTCAATCGGCGCTGGTTCCGACTTTGGCTCGGCAAGGCCATCCGATTCCTGCACCGCGGTCAGCGGCAGACTATTTACTCCCTCGAGGAGCTTTTCAAACTCACGCCGCAGCCGTTCGTCCGAGCGAATTTCCACCGGCCCGGTCGAGAGCAGATTGAATGCGTCATCGAAATTCTTCTTCGCCTCTTCCAGACGTCCAGCCTGATAATTGGCCCGACCGGCCTCGTATTGCTTCTCGACCTTGGCGATTAAGTCCGCAACTGGATCCGGCTTGGGCTCACTCTTAGGCTCTGCCTCGACTTCTTTCGTCGCTTCTTTTTTTTCTTCCAACGCAACAGGTTGAGCAGGTGCAGGCGAGGCGGTTGCGGAGGTCAGGGCAGGTGGTGCGGCTTGAGGAGCGGGCATCAGGTTGGCCGGCCGATGTGCAGTCTGACAGGCACTACCCGCAAAAATTATGGCGCCCAGCGGCGCGATCAGCAAATACAGCTTTCTAACGTTCATACTCCCTATCAGTTACGGCCAACCGCGCTTCTGATCCAGACACTTACTGATGACAAAATGGTACTCTGCGGTTGCCGACAGGGTCAATGCGCAAAGACATTCCCTCCCGTTACTTTCGACACGGCCCGGCGGAAATGTTACTGAGCGCTTCCAGTTGCCTGAAGCACTTCGGAATCCTTCCACAGCCAGGACGAATCGAAGACCGGTATGAAAGCCATCCAGGTGAAGCAGACTGGTGGTCCGGAAGCTATGGAATTGGTTGACCTTCCGGTCCCCCCACCCAAACCCAATGAAGCGGTGGTCAAGATTGCCGCCGCCGGCGTGAACTTCATAGACGTTTATAACCGGGAAGGCCGCTACAAGGTCGCCACCCCTTTTGTGCTGGGGCAGGAAGCGGCTGGTGTAGTCACGGCCGTGGGCAAAGATGTGACCTCGGTGAAGCCCGGCGATCGCGTGGCCTACACCGGAGTCCTGGGCAGCTATGCTGAATATGCCGCTGTCCCGGCTGACCGTCTGGTCAGAGTTGCCAAAGGTGTTGACGATCGCCAAGCCGCTGCCACCATGCTGCAGGGCATGACCGCACACTATCTCTGCCACGATACCTATCCGCTGAAGAAAGGCGAAACCGCCCTCGTACACGCGGCTGCGGGAGGCGTGGGTCTGCTGCTGGTACAAATGGCGCACAACATCGGGGCGCGCGTTATCGGAACCGTTTCCACCGATGCCAAGGCCAAGCTTGCGCGCGAAGCCGGAGCCGACGAGATCATCCTCTACACGCAGACCGACTTCGAAGCCGAAACCAAACGCCTGACCGGTGGCAAAGGTTTGGACGTGGTCTACGATTCGGTCGGCAAAACGACTTTCGAGAGGGGCCTGAATCTGCTCCGCCCGCGCGGGATGATGGTCCTGTTCGGTGGCTCCAGCGGCCCCGTGCCGCCCTTCGATCCGATCACACTCACACAGAAAGGATCGCTATTCCTGACCCGCCCATCCTTACTGCACTACATCATCACGCCACAAGAGTTGCAGGCACGCGCCGAGGCGGTCTTCGACATGATTACCAAAGGCAAGCTGAAGCTCCGCATCGAGCATACCTACGCGCTTGAGCAAGCCGGGCAGGCTCATCGCGAGCTGGAAGGCCGCAGAACTACTGGCAAGCTATTGTTGCTGCCTGGATAGAATCTGGCTGCAAACCTTGCCCCCTAAGTCGGGCGCGGCCCCCCCAGCCTGCTGAAAGGGGCGCTGATTTGTATCAGGGCACCGCTTCAGCGGCGCCGCATAACAACACAAATCAGGAACAGCACGTAATGCCGGGCGGAATCGCCACGTCTGAAACGCGTGCGTGAGAATCGAAACCGTGCGTAGGGGTGGAAAATGGATTAGCCCCGAAGGGGCGAGAGAATCCAGTGCAAGGTCAACCCTTCCGCCGCGAATACTTCCGGACATAGGAAGGTACGGCTGCGCTTTCGTCGAGTTTCGGGTCAGGCACTGGTGTCTGAGCGACCATCTCCAGCGGAATCACTCCCGCCCAGGTTGGAAAGGAATAATCTTCCTCATCATCAATTGGTGGGCCGGTGCGAACCTTAGCCGAGAACTCCATAATGGGAACGCGCATCACCAGCGTCGCCTTCAGTTCCCTTTCATTCGGTTGACGCGCCTCGGCCCACCTTCCCGGAACGATGTGTTCTGAGAGCGCCCGCAACGCCTCGAGTTTTTCCGCTGAATTCTCAACTGCCGTTGCTATCCCCAACAGCACCACAGACCGATAATTCATCGAGTGATTAAAAACCGACCGCGCCAGCACCAACCCATCCAGTAGCGTAACCGTGACGCACACCGGAACCCCTTCCTTTATCGTGCGCAGCATCCGGCTGGCTACCGAGCCATGCAGATAAAGGTTGCCGCCTGCGCGCCCGTAAGAAGTCGGGATCACATACGGTTGACCATCTACCGAGAAACCGACGTGGCAGATAAATCCCTCATCCAGGATTTGATAAGCAGTCTCCCGATCGTAAACCGCGCGTTGCGGTTCCCGGTTGATGCGCGTACGGGATGTTGAAGCAACCGGCGATACCATTCCTAAAATGCTCCCAAGATTGTAAAAACAACATCAGTCTTGATCGTACGACAAAAAAGGCCCCGGAATCCTCCGAGGCCTTCCATTGTCCGGATTTCTTGCCTGTATTACCAGACTAGTTTCAAGGCAAACTGGAACTGACGCGAATCGAAAGCTGCCGTGGTTTTGTGGCCACTGTCCCATAGTGGGTTCACGTCCGCGACATTGAAACGATTGATCAGGTTGAATGCGTCCGCCATGGCTTCCAGACTTGCACGTTCTCCCAGGTGGATTCTTTTGCCGATGCGCATATCGGTGAAAAGAGTTGTTGGTTTCGTTCCAGCATTCCGCCCGAGATTCCCTACCAACGTGCCGTTGAGGAAACAGGCCGGCTGCAGGTAGCCGGTCGGAGAGAATCTCGAAGCAGTGGCCGTATCGCCGCAGCCATTCTGGGGAGTACCGGCAGGAACCACCAACGGTCTGTCGGTGGGTGTGCTGAAGTCGAGGTTGCGGTCGTCGCCTACGATGATGTTGAAGGGACGTCCCGAAGTCGCCTCAATGATGGGTGCCACCGTCCAGTCGCTGAAAAACTTGCTCCAGAGGTTGCTGCCGGCAAGACGCCCGCTCTGATATACCGCACTGAACACAAACCGGTGTCGCTGGTCAAACAGCGAGTTTGAGCGCTCAGCCCGCAGATTGTAGTTGTCTTGAGGTTCCAAAGGAGACTGCAGATCGGTCGAATCGTCAATGGAATGTGACCAGGTGTATGACCCCAGGAACTCGTAATGTTGCCCGAAGCGTTTGCGTAGGTTGGCGGTCAGACCGTGGTACACCGAGCTTCCGTTTGAGAAGTTCGCAGGCATGTCGCTGAAGGGAGTGCAATTGGCCAGGGTTCGGGGATCACAGCTAGAGTGAATGCCCTCCGCAGCCAGAATCTGTTGGGCAACGCCAACACACGGTGTAGCCTGCAGTGCAAGTCCTAACGCGGGGTTCAATCCTGAAGGTCGGAAGAAATTTGCTAGAGCGGCGGCAATCCAAAATTGTCCCGTCGATGAAATGACCCCGCACGGTGTCCCCGTTGCACCAACGCCCTCGGGCCCGAATTGCGCTGCGCCGGAGTTGGGATCGCCCAAAGCCACCTGCCAGTTCGCCAAAAGCGCTTTAGGCAGAACTGCGTTTGCGTTAATGGGGCGGTTCAGATGACGACCCCCATTGAAGTTATATTCCACAGCAAGCGCAAGATTGTGCCCTAGATCCCGCTCGAAGGTAAGGTTTGCCTGATGCGAGTAGGGGTACTGAAAATTCTTCGCGGTAGGGAAGCCGAATGGCAGAAACGGAAGCGGCACGGGAGCAGAAGGGTTGAGGAACGCCTGCCCCACCCACACGGACGGCGCATTCGGAGCGGGATTGAAGCGCTGTTCGTTTGGCAGATAGTTGAATCCTGCCGGCAGGCAGGAAAGCAATCCTTGAAATGCATTCGTGGCGTTCAGGTTTGAGAGCGTTGCATTGCAGGTTCCTGGGTTTCCGGGAATGAGCACGATCTGGGGAGCTTGGGAGCCATCTGCCACGTCGGAATCAAAGGCCAAGGCCAGCAAAGGGTGGTCGTAAAACAGACCGTACGAGGCGCGGAACACGCTCTTGCCATCGCCTTTGGGATTCCAGGCTAAGCCGATTCGGGGCGCTACGTTGTTGTAGTCGCGCGGAATGCCCTGCGCGATTCCCAGAAACTGCTGTCCGAAGCCGGCGATTTGATTGAGTGGCGCAAATGTAGGCGTGAACTCCACGTCATAGCGCACCCCATAGTTCAGCGTAAGGTTCGACCTCATCCGCCAACTGTCCTGGAGGAAAGCACCTACCGGAGTGTTCGAAAAGGCATCGTGAGGATTACCCACTCCCTGGATGAAGTTGGAAGGAATGCCTGCGCCATAAGTCTGCACCGGGCTGAAGGCAGGTGTGTTGGGAATCAGTGTCTCTTGCCCGAAGTTGTAGAGCCCGCCGAAATTCACGGTGAAATCGGCATTCAGAGGCAGGTAATTCCCATCTACTCCGAACTTGATATTGTGCGTGCCCTTCGACCAGGAGAAATTGTCGGTGACTTGATAGCGTTGCTCGGTGCGTTTCACGTAGGAGAACGGCTCGCGGCCGAAAAACGCAAACCCGGGAATATTCACAGCGACATTGCCGCCTCTAGGGTCGCGGGAAAAGCTATAGAGCAAGCCACGGCGGGCGTACTGGAATCTGAACTCATTGACCCTGTCATTCCCAATCGTCCAGGTGTCTTGGCCGAAGATACTGGCGTCGTGATAGTTCTGCAGCGACGTCCGCGAGAAGGCGTTTTGGCCAAAATTTTGCGGGCCCTGCGCCTGCACTTGGATTCCAGTCTGATCACTAGGACTCACACCACCACGCAACGTGAGACGGTTATTGGTGCTGAAGTTGTGGTCCAGACGGATTGAATAAAGGTCTGTACGCTCCGAGACCGGGAAGTTGCCAACCAGCGACTTCAAGGGAACAAGTGATTGCGGCACGAAGCAAGGTGGCACTTGGCACGACGTGGGGAAGCCGCTGGCCCCTCCTCCAAGAGCGGGAGGGCCAGGCCAAACGCCATTCAACGCCATACCGGACGACCGACCCAACAAGACCACGTACTGTGACGAGCCTGGCGTTCCCGGTGTTGCGACCGTCTGCAGAAATTTAATCTGATCTGCAGTGGCCTGGATCGGGAAGGTGTTAGGAGGCAATCCCAGCCAGGCCGAACCGTCGAAGCCTTGCAGTCCGAAATTGTTCGCTCCAATACTCGAGAACCCTGTTTCCTGTCGCCACGTTCCTTCATAAGAGAAGTAGTAGAAGGTTTTGTCCTTCTTGATGGCTCCGCCGAACGCGGCCCCAGCCTGTACGCGAGTGTAGGCCGGATTCGACACAGTGCTGAACGGGTTCACCGCTTGAAAGTTGCGGTTGCGCACGTATCCGAAGGTAGTACCGTGGAAATCATTAGAACCAGAACGCGTGATGATGTTCACGACGCCGCCCGATGCCCGTCCATATTCAGCCGCATATCCGTTGGTGATGATTTGAAATTCCTGGACGCCCTCCTGCGATACTGTCGACCGGATCCCGTTGACCGAGTTATCCACCGCATCCGCTCCGTCCACATTCACGAGATTTGCGCGGGCCCGCTGTCCGCTCATATTCAATCCAGACGTCGGAGCAGCGCCAATCGAGGGAGCGTCGTCGCGAGCCAGACGCGAATCGGTCAGGGCAAAATTGATGTAATTGCGGCCGTTGATGGGCAGGTTGTCAATTCGCTGCTGAGTAATCGTGTCGGTGGACGAGGTTCGCTGCGTCTCAATCGCTTCGGCCTCTGAACCGACATTGACAATCGTTTCCCCGCCGCTGACCTGAAGCATAACCGGCAGTTCCGCCATCTGTCCCACGGTCACGACCTGGTCTTGGAATACTGCCTTGGAGAAGCCGGCGGCCGACACCGTCACGTTATATCTCCCTGGCGGCAGCGCCAGCAGGCGGTACTCACCATCGGTATTTTGCGTAGTAGTCCGCTCGAAGCCTTTGGCCAGGTCGGTCACGATCACGGTTGCATTCGTTACTACCTTCCCGCTGGCATCTTTGATCGTGACGTGCAAATCACCCGTAGCCGAGCTTTGCGCGCCGGCAATCGTCGCGAGCAACCCGACTAGACACACTACCGAGAGTGTTTTCGCCTTGATCTTCATGCGATCTCCCTTAACGATTCACCCCGCATGCCGGCTGGAGAGCCGCAGTGACGCCGCTGCGGTCCTCGGGCGGGTTCCCGAAAATTGCGCTTTACCGACGGGATAGGCAGGGTATTTCGGCTGGTTTTTACATCACCCTGACGCAGAAAGCAAGCCAAATACGTGAGCAGAGCCGGTCCAGTCAGCCCCGTCCCGTTTTTGGAATGTGCAAGAGTAGCCACCTGTTGGTGAACCCACAAATTTGCCAGCGCGGAGGACGATAAGCCGCGCAGCGGCGCAAGAATACAGCCCTCGGTGCAAACCGTGGGTAAAAGGCGAAGGGAATCATCCCCGAAGCGGCGAAAGGACTATAGCTGCTCCTCTGGCCAGACCAAGCTCTGGCGATAAGGACAAATCACAACCCACCACTGCATTCAATCCCCGACCTTTGCTTTTCCACCGTCTTCACTCCCCAGGCCATCCGCGGAGTGTTGTGTGCAACGCCAAATCTCCCCTGAGTATCCAGCAAGATGATTCCGCCGTGTCCATTGACGCGCTCTTCCAACTGCGTAATCGCTTCCTTAGCCACCCATTCCGGTGTGCTGCCGGAAGCCACGCGGTCCGCCGACCATTTCGCCAAAACCAATTTCATGATCGGCTCCCCCCAACCAGTGGTGGACGCAGCCCCGCTCTGATTGTCGGCATAACAACCGCAACCAATCAGGGAAGAATCGCCCAGCCGTCCCGGTGCCTTGTTCAACGTCCCGCCCGTTGAGGTTGCGGCAGCGAGGTTTCCGTCGCGATCGAGCGCAATCGTCCCCACCGTATCGTGGGATATCGTGGGCGCGAACAAGTCCGGCTTCTCTTCCGCCATGCGTGCCTGAAATTCGCGCAGCCGCTTAATTTCGCGTGGGATGATCAAATCTTCGTTCTTGCACAACGGAATGCCGTGCTCCCGAGCGAACCGCTCCGCCCCTTCCGCCACAAAGTACACATGCGGGCTCTCACTCAGGATCTTGCGCGCTGCCCGAATGGGATTGCGCAGGTGCTCCACGCATCCCACACCGCCCGCCCGCAGCGTCGCCCCGTCCATGATGAGCGCATCCAGTTGGACCTTGGCTTCGCGATTGAGAAAGCTGCCGCGGCCCGCATCGAATGTCTCATCGTCTTCCATGACGACGACCGCTTCCTCCACCGCATCCAACGCCGATCTGCCACGCTCCAGAACGCGCCATCCAGCGGTTATCGCGTTCCGGACGCCGTTCAGATGCGCCTCGACCATATCGTCCGGAATAGCCCAGGCACCGCCGTGAACCACCAGAACAGGATTGTGCGACAAAATATTCCCCACGGAGTCGTCTCACGAAACGACCCGACAGTCTAGCAAACCGCCCAAGAACCGAGCCAAGCACAGGTCTCGGTTTTCGCGGACTAACCAACGCATGAAGTGAAATGAATTTACGATTACTAAGCAGCCCGGCCTGCGCTGGTGGATTCCATGGCCTCGGTCTGCAGCCAAGTGTAGTACATCCGGTGGATGACCGTGATGGTGGACAGCACGGCAATCACCCACAACACCGGCGCCATGCGGTTGAAGAGCGCCCCAATGATTATCAGCACCAGCCGTTCCGGACGTTCCATGAAACCGACCTTGCACGTGCCGATGAGCGATTCGGCTCTAGCTCGCGTATAACTGACCATGATGCAGCTGATCATCACCAGGGCGGCGAGCACAACATAGAAGAACCGGTTCCCACGGGCATAGTAAACCAGCAGTCCAAAGAAGAGCGCGGCATCGCTATACCGGTCCAGCACTGAGTCAAAAAAACCTCCGAAGCGCGTGACTTGGTTGCTGGCCCGCGCGACTCGCCCGTCGACAAGGTCGAAGAACCCGGCGGCGAAGACCACCAATCCAGCGTAACGGAACATCCGCGCTTGGTTTTCGGCATTCGCGTATCCAAACAGGATCGCGGCAATCACGTTGATGACCAGCCCCATGAAAGTCAGAACATTGGGCGAGATGCGGGCCAACGCCATCGCATTTACAATCACACGGAGAAGCTTCCCGCAGGCTCGTCCGAAAGCGCTGGTCCACGTCATGAAGCTTCCGCCTCGTCGTGCATCGTGGTCAGGCTGAGCACTTCAAATTCCCGCTTGCCTCCCGGCGTCACCACCGTGGCCGTGTCCCCCACCTTCTTGTTAAGCAACGCCCGCCCGATCGGGGAAGTCGTCGATATCTTGCCCGCCGCGACGTCCGATTCTTCGCTCGTAACCAGCTTGTACTCAATCTCCTCCCCCTTGTCGTTGTCGTACACCTTCACCGTCGAACCCAGCCCCACTTTGTCTTTCGGAATGTTGTTCAGGTTAATCAGAGACAAGTCTGCCAGACGTCTGCCTAGCTGACGCAAGCGCGCCTTGACGAACTCCTGGCGCTGCTTCGCCATGTGGTATTCGGCGTTTTCGCTGAGATCCCCCAAGGCCACCGCTTTCTTCAGTTCCTTAGGCAGCTCGTGGCTTAATTCGTGTTCCAGGGTATTAATCTCTTCCTGGAGTTTTTTCTTGATGTGTTCAGGCATCGGCTTTCCGGCGTTGATTATAAACCGAATGAGCGCGTCCCATTTCGGGCTTGCATTGGGCTTGTTCAAATCGGGAGGGGCTAGCCGACAACCTGCGGTCCCTCGTAAGTGTTCAGGTCCACAGGCGCTTAGCTGCACACCGGGCAGATCGGGAGGGCCGCAAAACCCCAGGTGCACATCAAAATTGGGGAGAACGTCATGCAGCCAATTTCTTTCTTTCTGAACGGCGTTCCCAGAAATCCTCAAAGCGGCCGCTGAGCTGGCGGCAGCGCAGGGCGATGATGGCGTTTGCTCCCCTTACGGTCCAGTCGATGCCCGCCCGCTTGAGGCGGGTACCGATCACCACTTTGCCTCCACCACACCGCTCGAGGTGCAGAAGCCTTTTTGCTGCAACTTTGGATATCACATCCGGCGTCGATTCTTCCATAGGTAGTGGATGCATTCCGGTGCTTCTGTGGATTGGTCAGCGCGTGACCGTGTAGCGCGGGCACCAGGGATTTGAGTCGGCCCTCGTCGAGTTCATCATAACGTGCCTTGCCCGGCTGGCTGAGATGTTCCTTGGCATGGAAGCGGTGGAGAATCTGAGTGGCTTGCGGGAATAGTTCGCTGGCTGTGTTCCAAGTCCTATCTTTTCCACTTGCTCGTGTTCATCGAAGGCGATTTCGGCTTCCAGCGCCTCAGCCGCTCGTTCCACCTGCTGGGCACTGACTTCCACTCCCGCCAGCTCCTCGCTCTCGTCGAAGCTCACCAGCGCGGCCGCGCTCGCCGTCAGGCGCAGAAACGCCCGGCGTTAGCGAAGACCATTCCAACCCCAGAGCCCGGTCGCGCGCGGCCAGAATCCGCTCTGGCATTGCCCACAGTACCGGTAGGCGCGTTGCAGGTGCACGGGCCCCAGGACAGTTTCGAAGGTCTTCTCGTGACCGCCATGATACGGGGCGGAGCCGCCGCAGGGCCAGGGTAGTTCCGCTCCCCGGTGGTCGCTGGTGTCGGCCTTGCGTCGTGGCTCCAGGGCGCGGGCGGCCACGCGCAGAGCCTGGTGCCGCGCCGCCCTCTCTACGGCGTCCAAATCCAAGTCGGCGATCGACTGATGACCTAAGAGGTTTTCGATTTCCTGGACGATTTCTTTTGGGAGACTGCTTTGGAGCCCCCTTTTTCGGCCTCCCGGGCGGAGACCCTGGGGGATCCGTCCAACTCGCGGTCGGCCCAGTCCTCACAGCCCTCCCAGTAGGTCTCGAGTTGGCTGCGAAACTCGTGTCCGGCTTCAATTTGTTGGCGGGCCAGGGCGGCCTGTTCCGGAGTCAAGAAGCGCGAGCGAGTCTTGCCTTCGACCCCTCGGGTGAGGCTGAAGTAGGGGCCGTGCCGCGCCTTGGGATCCTTGGCGCAAGCGCAACCTGGTTTGCTGCACTTGATGGTACGTTCCGACAAGGAGCCGCGGCGCATAGGTTTGGGCTCGGCCAGTTCGGCGGCGAGTTGGCGAAGGTAGAGGGGAGGCGGGGTATGGTCCATGAGCCTTATCTTACGGCTATATACGACGTAAGACAGGCCAAAAAACACCGCCTCTCACGAAATTCCCTTCTGCTGACAGCTCCCCAAAACCCCGGTTTGTTTGTCATTTCAACACCACTGGAGTAGAATAATTAAGTGCTGTTCTGCAGTATTTGCCCCGCTCGTGGGTATTCCTCATGATTAGCAGTGTGCTGCTTTTCCACATCGGCGACAAAGTTGTGTATCCCAACCATGGTGTCGGAATCATCGAGCAGATCAGCAGCCGGACCTTTGGTGCGACGGTCGAGAAGTTCTACCTCCTCAAAATCAAATCCAGCAGCTTGAAAGTAATGGTGCCCTTCCACAACGTCAACAGCGTTGGGCTAAGACGCGTCGTCCGCAACGGCGAAATCCAAAAGATCCTTGATTTTCTTACAGATGGGGAATGCTGCAATAACGCCGACTGGAAGTACAGGTTCAAAGAAAACTCCGACAAGATGCGCACCGGATCGCTCTTGGAAGTGGCTGCGGTTCTCAAAGGCCTCTTGCTGCTGAATCAAACCAAGCCGCTTTCCTTCCGCGAAAAGAAGATGCTGGAGCGCGCCCGATACCTTCTGGTCAGCGAACTCGCCATGGCCAAGAACCTCGAGGAATCGGCCGTCGAGCAGCTACTCTCCAAGGCCCTTGCCAAGTGCAAGTTGCGATTTCCCGAAGCCGCAGAGTTCCAGGCTTAGTTCCTCCGGTCTCGAATTTCTTTCTTCCCCGCCTTTGCCTCGCACTCTAAAACTCTCTTCCTAAACTCCGATCCGCGAATCGGCGCAAGAATCATGGCTACCGGACGCAGGTAAGCCCTGGGTCGAGGTGGACCTTAGAATCAGCCGTAAAGGGGCGAAAGAACCCACACAGTGTCTGCCTACTCTCCCAACCATGCTCCATACGGCCGCAGCGGCTCGATGTGGTCGAACACGATCTTTGTCGCGGCAGTCAACGGAATGGCGAGCACCAGCCCCATTGCCCCCCACAGCCAACCCCAGAACAAAAGCGAGATCGTCACCGCCAGGGGATTGAGCTGCATCCTGTTTCCCAAAAACTTGGGATAAAGCACATTCAATGAGAAAAGGTGCAGTGCCAGCACTGTCGCCACGATGACAATCACATCCCCCGATTGAATCTGCTCGATCCCCACCAGTAGAGGCGGAGCGAGCGCTAAAGGCACCCCCAGGTAAGGCACAAGACTCACAAAACCGCTGAGCGGGCCCACGAAATAAAAAAAGGGCAGATGCAGGAGGCCAAAAACCAGCGTGCTCGCCGCTGACATGAACAATCCCACCAGAAGATTCCCCGCCATGAAGCTGCGCATCATCTTCCCGATCAGACTCAAGGTAACGTAAGCCGTGTGGCGGTTTTCCATGCGGAAAAGCATCACCGTTGCCGAACGTGCGTGGTGTTGCCAGCTCAGCATGAAGTAAACCAGAAACGGAACAAAAGAAGCCGCAAACAAGGCTTGGGTTACCGATCCGAAGCCGCGCGTCAATAGATCTGTCCAGTTCGTCCCTGTGCGGACCGTAACCACACCCGCAGAACGGGGCAAAGCCTCGCCGGTTTCCCAACTCTCCGCGCTCTGCCGCAAGCGCACCATCTCTTCGCGGATTTTTCCCGAATACCTGGGAAGATTGTGGACGAACGATGCGGCTTGGTTATAGGACAAATAAGTGACGCCCGCCACCACGGCCAACAGCAGTATTACGGCGATGAACGAAGCTACACTGCGGGGCAGCCGCAAGCGTTGCACCCAATCAACCAGGGGCGCCAGGATGAAAGCCAAAAGCAGGGAGACAAAAAAAACCGACAGGACCGGCTCCGCCTGAACGCAGAAATAAAGGATGACGCCGCCGGCAATGATTACCTGCGCCATATTGCGGCTGCGAGCGGGTTGAGGCGGGCCGACCGGGGAAGCTTCTCGCGCGGGTACTGTGCCCGAATCCATGGGCATATCGTAACGGAAGTTGCCCCTTTCGGCCCGACATATAATCGCGGGGTGGCGTCCGAGCACAAGCAGGGTCCCGCACCACGAATCCTCGGCCTCGACGTCGGTTCAAAGACCATCGGCCTCGCGGTTTCCGATCCCCTCGGGATTACCGCACAGGGTCTGCCCACCCTGCGCCGTCAAAATAAGAGGCTGGATTTTGAGGCCCTGGCCAATCTTCTCCGGGAATACGACGTGGCCGAAGTAGTGGTCGGCTATCCCTTGCGCATGAGCGGCGAATCGGGCGTTCAGTCAGAGAAAATGGCACGTTTCGCCGACGACCTCCGCCAGCGCTTCCAGCTTCCCGTTCATCTGTGGGACGAGCGTCTAACCTCGGCGGAGGCGAACCGTGTCCTGCGCGAGTCGGAGATGTCGATTCGGCGCCGGGGCGAAGTGGTGGACCGGCTAGCCGCCGTCCTTATTCTGCAATCCTGGATGGATAACAGGTCTCGGCAGGGTTACCCCCGGCCACCGACCACTGGCTGACGACCGGCGGGGCCAGATCATCTAAACTACTGCCAAATTGCGAAAAATTCTCACATTCCTGCTGCTGGTCTTGATTGCCGCTGACGCATGGCTGGCTTGGGCTCTGTTCTTACCCGTGTTGCCGCCGGGGCAGAAGTTCGTTCTCTTACGCCCTGGGTATTCCACACGTCGCATCGCTACCGAATTGAAGAACGCGGGCGTAATTCGTAATGCCTCCACTTTTGTGCTCTGGCATTACTTCCACCGTGGAAGGTCTCTGAAAGCCGGAGAGTACCTCTTCGACAAGTCTGCCAACGTGGCGGAAGTGCACCGCCGCCTGGCTCGCGGCGACATCTATGTGCACACTCTCGTCGTCCCCGAGGGGTTCACGATCTTCGATATTGCGCAGGCGGTCCAGGACGCTGGCCTGGGCCCTAGCGACGAATTCCTAAGTCTCGCCAAATCCGGCGTCCACCTGATCCGGGATCTCGATCCACAGGCCCGTTCCCTGGAAGGCTACTTATTCCCTGATACCTATCAGTTCACTCGCACCCAGAGCTTGCAAGACGTCCTCGCGGCCATGGTGAAGCGCTTTCGCCAGGAGGCTAGTACGATTGGCCTGCACGAAGACGTGCACCGCATCGTCACGATGGCCTCGATTGTCGAGAAGGAGACAGCTGTGCCCGAGGAGCGGCCCATGGTGGCCAGCGTTTATTACAATCGGCTGGCAAAAAGGATTGCGCTCGATGCCGACCCCAGCGTGATCTATGCTGAGCTCCTTGACGGCACTTACCAGGGAGCGCTGCATCACGCCGACATGCATATCAACTCGCCCTATAACACCTACCGCTACGCCGGCCTGCCACCCGGCCCCATCGCCAATCCCGGTCGAAGCTCTCTGCAAGCGGCCATGAATCCAGCAAACTCCGACTACTACTACTTCGTCAGCAATGGCAACGGCCATCATCGCTTTGCCCGCTCTTTGGAAGAACACAACCGCAACGTGGCCGCGCTTCGTAGAACCCTCCAGGGCCGATAGCCCGGCAAGTCACCCAACAGCTCCTGCAGCCCACAGTCGAATATACTCATCTAAACGGAAATTAAAGGGGTTAGCCAGCTCCTCATGAGCCGACTTTTTCGTCACCGCGCGCTGCTTGCGCTCGTCATGGTTCTGCCACTCGGCGGATGCCTCTTCCGCTCGCACAGAGTAGAACGGCAGGTGAACACGGCCCCGTTGAAGTCTGCTACCCAACAGGAACTAATCGATTTCATCAACTCTCAAGCGGCTAAGATCAAGACCATGCAAGCCACCGTAGACATCGATGCCTCTGTAGGAGGAGAGAAGAAAGGCAAGGTCACCGACTATCAGGAAATTCGCGGCTATGTTCTGGCGAGAAAGCCAGCCATGCTGCGCATGATCGGGCTGATGCCGATCGTTCGTAACAAGGCTTTCGACATGGTCAGCGACGGCCACGAGTTCAAACTCTGGATCCCGGCGAAGAACCGTTTTATCTTCGGCCATAACGAACTTGTCCGCCCTTCTAGCCAGCCGCTGGAGAACCTGCGCCCCCAGCATATCTATGATGCTCTTCTCCTGCGCGCGATCGATCCGGAGAATGAAATTGCCGTTCTGGAGAACGACTACGAAATCGTGACCGACCGTAAGGGGCATCGCGTGGAGCAACCCGACTATGAGATTAATGTCATAAGAAAGGGCTCCTCGGGATGGTTCCTGTCCCGCAAAGTTATCTTTAGCCGTACCGACCTGTTGCCGCATCGGCAACTCATCTATGACGATCGCGGTAACCTGGTTACGGATGCGCGCTATGAAGATTCTAAGGATTACAACGCCATTAAATTCCCGACCGAGATTGATATCTGGAGGCCGCGGGAGGAGTATTCGATCCTGCTCAAGATTGTGAAGCTGCAGCTGAATGAGCCGCTCACCGATGATCAATTTGCCTTGCAGCAGCCCCCGGGAGCGGTAGTCGTGAACCTGGACCAGAGCCCGAACCAGGCGCAGACCTTGCAAGGAGCAGACGGAAAGTAGACAGAGGGAACGCAATGAAAGCCTGATTTGTATCAGGGCACGTCTTCAGCCGTGCCGCAACTCGGTCAAGAGTTATGAGCGGCTTTACAGGCTGCGGAAAAGGAGTCTGGGCTGGGGTGGCACAGCGCTTCAACACCTGCGAGAAAACTACTCTGCGGATCAAAACGGTGTGGAACAGAATCCGCAACATGCCAGCCCCGGAGGGGCGAAATAGGTTAGCCCAGGTCGTAAGTCCTGGGTGGAGTGGGCAATCGGAGCGAGTCCCGGAGGGACGACACCAGTTTTTCTCACGCACACTTTTCAGCTTTGCAATAAGCGCTCCTTCATGAGCGGCTTTTAACCGCTGAAATCTTCGAACTTTCACTTATGATGAACCGCATGATCGTCGCCAATCTGGTGCACCGGCCGGTGCGCTCCCTGATCAGCATCATTGCCATTGCCCTGGAGGTGACGCTGATTCTGCTGATTGTCGGCCTGTCCCTCGGCATCCTGAACGATTCCCGCCAGCGTCAGGCTGGCTTGGGAGCCGATGTCGTGGTGATGCCGCCCGGCACAACCGTCATCGCCGGTGTCTCAGGCGCGCCTCTGTCGCTGAAAATCGCCGACCTGCTCGCGAAATTGGCCCACGTCGTAGAAGTGGCGCCGGTGGTGATGCAGTTTTCCACCGCGGGTACCCTGGAGATCATCTACGGCATCGACCTCAATAGCTTTGAGAAACTGGGCGGCCCCTTTCATTACCTCGAGGGCGGCCCTTTTCAGGGGCCAAACGATGTCGTGGTGGACGATGTCTTTGCCAAGTCGCAACATGTAAGGGTGGGTCAGACCATCGAAATCCTCAATCATGCTTTTCGCGTCGCCGGCATAGTGGAGCACGGCAGAGGAGCCCGCAAATTCCTGCCCATCACCACCCTCCAAAACCTCATTGGCGCTCAAGGCAAAGCCTCCGCTTTCTATTTGAAGCTGGACGATCCCAACAACGCCGGAGAGGTAGTCAAAGAAATCAAGAGCATTCCCGGGATGCAGAGCTACAACGTCCGTTCCATGCGCGAGTACCTCTCGCTCATGACCCCGACGAGTTACCCCTACCTCGGAACATTCATAAACGTTGTGATTGGGGTCTCGGTGACGATCGGACTGATCGTCATCTTTCAGGCCATGTACACGGCGGTTATGGAGCGTACCCGAGAGATTGGAATTCTAAAATCGATGGGCGCCTCCAAGGCTTACATCGTCAACGTCATCTTGCGTGAAACTGCCTTATTAGCCGTAGCTGGCATCATCCTGGGCATTCTGATAAGTCTAGTGGCCGAAAAGGGAATCGTTTACAAGATGCCGCTGGTGAGAATCGAAGTGACCGGCGGCTGGATTCTGCGCGCCACAGTAATTGCTGTTCTCGGATCGCTGGCCGGCGCAGTCTACCCGGCGTACAAAGCCGCCCAAAAGGATCCCATTGACGCATTGGCGTATGAGTAGGCTCTCGGCTTTAGGCTCTCGATTTACGGGAATCGGGGTTACCTCAGCGGCCCGCGCTTTCAGTCGGTTTTGTAACATCTCAGTGCGTTAACCAGTTGCCCCACGCTTGCCGCTTCCTTAGAGATCTCACTCATTTCGGGTTCATCAATGTACTCGAGTCTGTGGGCAACGGTAGGTTGCGTCTGTAATTCGTAAATTGCCCCCCCGGCATTACTCAGAAAATTGCAGCCATTCCTTATCGGAAAATCTTCCTTTCCCCTCCGCGATATTGTCTGGCACCGACACGGCTGCACGCCGGAGTTGGGCTACAAGTCCGTACTTTTCGCCACCGGGAATTGGCGTGTTGCGCGATATATCGCAACAACAAGTCCACGCGCTTTTTGCCACGCGATGAGATCTGCATAGGTGCCGCTCATAATCCGCTCCGGCTGTACACTCCTGAAAAGCTAAGGCTCCCACCATAGCGTGCACCCTGACGGTCGTGAGCGGAATGCGTACAGCAGCCTGAATCCGAGAGCCGAGTGCCGACAGCCAAGAGCCGATCATTCGTTGACAATGCTAGCCCCCTACGTTATCTTTAAATCTTTGGAAGTCCTGCGGTTGCCCGCCTGATTACCCTGCGCTTTCCGCGCCAAGGGGTCACTGAGCGGTCTTCTTTGCGTTTTTTAATTTTCTGGGAGATTTCCGATGTCAACCTATTTCCCCAAAGAGGGGGAAATTGCGCGCAAGTGGTTCGTCGTCGATGCTTCGGGACAGGCCTTAGGCCGCATGGCTTCCCGTGTAGCCCGCATCTTGATGGGCAAAGAAAATCCGAAATACACGCCCTTCCTCGACACCGGCGACCACGTTGTCATCATTAATGCCGAGAAGGTCAGGATGACCGGCATGAAGGCCGAGTCGAAGGTCTACCACCACTACACCGGATATCCTGGCGGCTTGCGGACAGAAGCGTTCCGCAAGCGTTTTGCGCGCAAGCCCGAGCTGGTTATCGAAGACGCGATCGCCCGCATGCTGCCCAAGAGCAAACTGGGCCGGCAGATGAAAAGCAAGCTCAAGGTGTACCGCGGCGAAAAGCATCCGCACCAGGCCCAGAAGCCGCAAGCTCTGGCGCTGGCAAAATAGTTTAGGTAGAGACGCGGCTTGCCGCGTCTTTTGTTTTCGAATTTTTGAAAGGGTAAACAGCTCCAGGCTCGCTAGAAGCTAAGAGCTAACGCTACATGGCCGAATTGGTTCAGTATTACGGTACAGGACGTCGCAAATCCAGTGTGGCGCGTGTTTTTCTGCGTCCCGGCGGCGGCGATTTTCAGGTGAACGGCCGCCCCTTCGATCAGTATTTCGTAACTGCGGCGCAACGCAACTTAGCCAAGCAGCCTCTGTCGTCAACCGAGACCGCAGCCAGCTTCAATGTGGTCGCCAATGTCTCGGGAGGCGGGGTCAACGGCCAGGCTGGTGCCTTGAAACTGGGCATCGCCCGCGCGCTCATTGAGTTCAATGCCGAGCTGCGCAAGAAACTGAAGGCCGAAGGCATGGTCTCACGCGATTCGCGGGGCAAGGAGCGCAAGAAGTACGGACAGAAAGGCGCCCGTAAGCGCTTCCAGTACAGCAAGCGTTAAAGGGTTTCCCGTTTCAAGCTTCGAGTACGTTAGGTTGAGTCGGCCGACGCACCTGAAACTCGAAAACTCGAAACTGGTTTTTTGAGAAGTAAAATTCTTCCCGTCAGCTCAATGCGACGGGGCAGACGGGAATGGAAATCCGAAAGAAGTTTCGGGGTCCAAGTTTCGAGGGTACCTGCCGATCCCGGCACGAATACTCGAAACTGGAAACTCGAAACTGGTGTTCGGATGCAATCAAAAAAAGGGGGTTGATTGGCTAATATCACCATGAAGGAGTTGCTCGAAGCAGGTGTTCACTTCGGGCATCAGACCAAGCGCTGGAATCCCAAGATGAAGGAATACATCTTCGGAGAGCGCAACGGGATCTACATCATCGATTTGCAGAAGACGCTTAAGATGTTCAAGGAAGCGTCGAAGTTCGTGACCGAGCTGGCCTCGACCGGCAAGACAGTTCTCTTCGTCGGCACCAAGCGCCAGGCGCAGGACGCGATCGCCGAAGAAGCCCAGCGGTGCAGCATGTTTTACATCAACCAGCGCTGGCTGGGCGGGCTCCTCACCAACTGGGTCACGGTACAGAAGTCCGTGAAGCGGCTAAAGGAACTCGACGACATGGCCACGGATGGCCGTTATGAGCTGCTTCCCAAAAAAGAAGTCATCAAGCTGGAGCGCGAGCGCAAGCACCTTCAGGCCAATCTCGCCGGCATCAAGGAACTGACCCGTCTGCCTGACGCCATTTTCGTAATTGATTCCAATAAAGAGCAGATCGCGGTGCGCGAGGCACGCAAGCTGGGCATTCCAGTCGTTGCAGTGGTTGACACAAATTGCGACCCCAGTGAGGTGGATTACGTAATTCCGGGCAACGATGACGCGTTGCGCGCGATTCGCCTGTTTGCCTCCAAGATTGCCGATTCCGTTGCCGAAGGCTCGCAACTGGCAAAAGACACGCAGGCCGCCGACCTGGCCGCCGCTGCAGGCGCTGCGCAGCAGGCTGAGGCTGCCGCCGCGGAAAGTCCCGTTGGGGGTCGCGCCGACATTCCTGCCGAGGGCGATTCCGGTGGAGAAGATATCAGCATGGAAGATGTGCTGGGCGGCGGGGAAACCAGGAAGCAGCCGGCCGCCGCCAAGGAAAGAACCGACGACGAAGTCCCGCAGGTCGAAACTCAGACCTATCAGTAATCCTTCGCGCTAAGCCGCGAAGCGGCGCAAGGATAGAGCCCACGGCGTAAGCCGTGGGATGGGTATATGGGATGGCTTAGCCCCGACGCGGCGAAAGAGTTACGACGGAGATTCTGTCTGACCCGAGAAGATTCTGACCCGCGCGGGTCGTCCGGCGCGGGTCAAGTTTTGTAGAACTGGTGTCAGAATGGATTTGGGTAGGGAGCGGCTTTTAACCGTGCCGCTGAGAATTCAACTATGGGGGGCTTTAGCCCCTGAGGTGACTTCTCCGACTCGAAACTTGAAACGCGAAACTTGAAACTGCTGGAAAGAATCTATATAGCCATGAGCACAAGTACTGTGAATATTTCTGCTGCACAAGTGAAAGAGCTCCGCGAAAAAACGGGAGCTCCGATGATGGATTGCAAACAGGCGCTCACTGAAGCTAAAGGCGACCTTGAGCAGGCAGTGGTATTGTTGCGGAAGCGCGGGGTCTCGGTGGCGGCTAAGAAGGCGGCTCGCGTGACCAGCGAAGGCTCTGTCGCCAGCTACATTCATGCTGGAGGCAAGATCGGCGTGCTGGTGGAAGTCAATTGCGAGAGCGATTTTGTCGCCCGCACCGACGACTTCAAGGACCTGGTGCATAACATCGCCATGCACATCGCAGCCTCCGACCCCAAGTACATCCGCAAGGAAGATGTCACGCCCGAGGCCTTTGCGCGCGAGAAGGAAATCTATCTCGCGCAGGCGATTGCCAGCGGCAAGCCCGCCAACATCGCCGAAAAGATGGTTGCTGGCAAGATGGAGAAGTTCTATGAGGAAGTCTGCCTCTACGAACAACCCTACATCAAGGAGCAAACCATCAACATCTCGCAACTGATCGCCTCCAAGATCGGCAAACTCGGCGAAAACATCAGCGTCCGCCGCTTCGCGCGCTTCAAGGTCGGCGAGGCGGGCCAAACCATAGCCATCAGCCAGTCGGAACCAAAGGTTGAGTAAAACAAGGGGCGCTGCGGCGCCCCTTTTTAGTGCAGGTTGAAGGACAGCGATCCCTCGACAATACAGTAAGCTGTCATGTTGAGCGAAGCGAAGGATCTATGTATTCGTGTGGGGACGGGTCTTTGACCGGTCCGGGCGGGTCAAAGACCCGCCTCCACACGAGTCATTGAGAACCGAGAACCAATGTCCACTCCCATCTTCAAACGCATCCTCCTAAAGCTCTCCGGGGAAGCCCTTGCTGCCAGCCAGGGCTTCGGCGTTGACTCTATCCGCATCCACGAGATCGCCGCCGAGTTGGCAGACGTTCATTCCCTCGGGCTGCAAATCGCAATCGTTGTCGGAGGAGGCAATTTTTTTCGCGGGGTAGCCGAGCAGGCCCGAGAGATGGACCGCGTATCCGCGGACCACATGGGCATGCTGGCCACAGTCATCAACGCTCTCGCGCTGCAGGACGCTCTCGAGAAACACGGCGTATTCACACGCGTGCAATCGGCCATTGAGATGAACCAGGTTGCCGAGCCCTTCATCCGTCGCCGCGCCATCCGCCACCTGGAAAAAGGAAGAGTAGTCATCTTCGCCGGCGGCACCGGCAATCCCTACTTTTCAACCGACACGGCGGCCTCGCTTCGCGCCATGGAGACCAAGGCCGACGCCATTCTTAAGGCCACGAAAGTCGACGGCATCTACGATGCCGATCCCATGTTGGTCAAAGACGCCAAGAAGTTTACCGAGATCACCTACATGGACGTGCTCAAGAAGGGCCTGAAGGTGATGGACTCAACCGCGATCTCTTTGTGCAAGGACAACAATCTTCCTATCATCATCTTCAATCTGAACCAGCGCGGCAACATCCGCAAAGTGGTCACCGGTGAAAAGATCGGCTCTCTGGTGAGTGCCTGAGAATCAGCTGCAGGTTGCACGGACGATCGCCGGTTTGTCAGTAGATCCGTGCTCATCCGTGCCAATCCGTGGCCCTTTGCTTTTGAAGGTTTATAATTCAAGGTTTTCATTCTGATTTGGAGCTGAAAATGGCTCAACCCACAATGGCAGCGGTAGCAGGTCTGAAGGAAACGTACGCTCAGCTCAAGTCGCGCATGGACAAGGCGGTAGAGGACTTCCGCCGGGAAATGGCCGCCACCCGTACCGGGCGAGCGAATGTGCACATGCTGGATGGCGTCGTGGTCGACTACTACGGTACGCAAACTCCCTTGAACCAGATTGCCACGGCCCACGCAGAGGCCCAATTGCTCACCGTGCAGGCCTGGGACACGTCTCAGCTGCAAGCCATCGAGAAAGCGATCCGCGCTGCCGATCTCGGGCTGAATCCGATGAACGATGGCAAGCTCATCCGCGTGCCTGTTCCCCCGCTTACCGAGGAGCGCCGCCGCGACATGGTCAAGCACCTGCACAAGGTCCTGGAAGAACACCGCACCGCAGTTCGTAACATCCGCCGCGACGGCAACGAGGCCATCAGGAAAGCTCTCAAAGACAAGAAGATCACCGAGGACGAAGAGAAGCGGGCTCTCGACGAGATCCAGAAACTCACCGACGACGAAATTAAGAAAATGGAAGACATGAGCAAGGCCAAAGAAAAGGAAGTCCTGGAAATTAAGTAGCGCGACGGACGCTGGAGACGCGGCTTGCCGCGTCTCATGTGTGCGATATTCAATAGATATATAGATATTTTGTTATTCCGAGGCTGCTTCGCCGCCGAGGAATCTGGGTTTCGATTCCCGCGTAATAAACTCCCAAGGGCTCCACTTCGTTACTAAAGATTTCAGCAACTCTGGCCAACCATCTGGGTTCCTATCGGCGTGCCGTGAATTACTGTTCCTCAAACCTCGAGAATCCGGAGTTTGCCATGAAGCGATTTCTGTTGTTTGCGATTTTGCCAGCCTTGCTCGCGATAATGATTGGTTGTGGCGGGACCGGTTCATCCCAACCCAGCACTAACGCCTCCCCGGCCGCCGCCATATTTATCACCGGCGAAGACGCCCCTCTGCCCTCGGTATTAGCCTTCAATGTCACTCTCAACAGCATCACGCTAAACAATGGTTCCACCGCCGTCTCCGTGCTCTCCATGCCCACCACGGTAGACTTTGCACGCTTAATGGGAC
>DATEPX010000364.1:0-6867 GCA_035272945.1 Terriglobales bacterium | reverse complement strand
CTCCGCCTGCTTCGCCGCCTTCCGGTCAGCAGACTCAGGAGGAAAAGCAGGGCGAGGAACCCCAACCCCCACGGAGTGAGACGAAGATTTCACCGGCCGAGGCTGAGGAACTCTTTCGCTCCGTTGACGAGATTCTCAAATTCACCAGCCAGGACTCCGCGCTGCCCATTCGCAAGCAAGTCAAGCGGCGGCTGACCAGCCGGGATGAAGTTCAGGCGTATCTGGAAAAGCACATGTCGGAAGACGAAGACGCGCAGCGGCTGAAGCGCTCCGAGCAGGTGCTGAAGAAATTCGGTCTGCTGCCGCGCGATTTTAATCTCGCCAAGTTTTTAGTGAAGCTTTTGCGCGAACAAGTAGCCGGCTATTACGACCCCAAGACCAAGACGGTTAATCTGCTGGATTGGCTGGGGGTCGAGCAACAGCGTCCGGTGCTCGCGCATGAGCTTACCCATGCCTTGCAGGACCAATCATTTGGCCTGGAGAAATGGATGAAGGCGGGCATGAACGACCTGGCGCTCAAAAAGAAAGATCCAACCCCTGAGGAGATCGACAATGACGAGGCGTTAACCGCGCGCCAGGCGGTTATCGAGGGCCAGGCTATGGCTGTCCTGATCGACTACATGCTGGCGCCTACCGGCCAATCGTTGCTCAGCTCGCCGCAAGTAGTCGAGGCACTGAAGCAGGGCATGCTGGTGGGTACCGCCGACTCCGTGCAGTTCTCCAACGCGCCGATTTTTCTGAAAGAGGTCCTGACCTTTCCTTATCGTTATGGTCTCGACTTCGTGACTGAAGTACTTACCAAGAGTGGGAAAGACAAAGCGTTTGCCGGCGTCTTCAAGGACCCTCCTCACAGCACGCGTCAGATCATGGAGCCCAAGACCTACCTTTCCGGCGAACAGATCGAGCCTATGCCGCTACCCGACTTTGCGCGTCTTGCCAAGGATTACAGCAAGTTTGATGTGGGCTCCATGGGGGAGTTCGACGTTGCTCTTCTGGTCGATCAGTATGCCGGCGTGGATCCTTCGAAGGCGCTCTATCCAAAATGGCGCGGTGGCTACTACTATGCCGCCAGGCCCAAGGGCGATGAGACTGCTTCGTTAGCATTACTCTATGTATCGCGGTGGGCGTCGGCGGAAAGTGCCGCCGAGTTCGCTGCTATTTACGCGAAATCGCTAAAGAAGCGTTACCACTCGGTGCGGCCGGTCGCTCCGGAAGGAGAAAAGGCATCCCAGGTCACCGACGACCTGAAGAGCTTGAAAGGCAACCTCGAATGGCTGACGGAGGACGGCGACGTCGTGATCGACGTCGAACGTGACATGGTTTTCGTGACCGAGAGCTTCGACGATGTGACCAGCGGCAAGCTGCGCGAGGCGGTGATGTCGCCCCTCAAGGCGGTTGGAGCTCACGCCCCGGGGAAGTGAATTATTTGTTGTACTTGTAATACATGTATTTCAGGAGATCAAGGACGCTTACAGTTCGCTTGTCGCCTAAGCTGGAAGCCAGGCTCAACAAGCTGGCTAAGCGCACCGGCCGGCCCAAGGCCCATTATGCCAAGAAGGCCATTGAAGAATTCCTGGATGAGCAGGAAGACTATCTCATTGCTCTAACGCGCCTGGAGGAGAAGCTACCTCGAATTCCTTTGGACGAGGTGAGAAAGCGACTTGGGCTGGAAGGTTGAATTCGATCCTGGCGCGTTGGCCGAACTCCAGAAGTGAGATCGCACTCCGCAGAAACGTCTTCTGAACTTCCTTCGTGAGCGTATCCAAAGCACCAATAATCCTCGTCAAATTAGCAGAGCTCTGACCAGCGGCAAGATTGCTTTGTGGAGATATCGCGTTGGCGACTATCGAATAATCAGCCATCTTGATGACACGAACCCGGTGGTTCTGATCCCGAGAATTAGGCAGCGGAAGGAAGCCTATCGCTGACGAGCATGGGCCTTCGAACTTGCCTTCTTGGCTTCCGGCGCGAGAAATCGACAGACGGGAGCGTTTACGGTGAACTGCTTTCCCTCGCGTTCCAACACTAGCGTGCGAACGGTACCGGGACTGCCTTCCAGCAGGGACCAGACCTGACCCATCGTGGCGCCTTTGGCGCGTCCTCCATCCACGCTAACCAAAATATCACCCACTCTGACCTCTGGTACCGATGGCTTGCCTTCGTAGTCCGCCACGCCCAGAAGCGTGTATCTCTCGTCTGGCTCCGGGTGAAGAATGAGGCCGACAACGTCCATGTTGATTGGCGGCATTTTGCTGAGTTGTTCGAAATACACCGCTGAGTGACCGTAGTCGAGACCGACACGATACTTCAGCAAGGCGTCAGCGCCGATGAGGCCGATTGTCGCGACGCCGGCACGCTTCTCAAACCAATCCAGCTCTTTGACCGGGAATGGGGCCACCACGACGTCCTTAAGAGTCAACCCGCCATATTGAATTTGCGGCACGCGCAGCATTTCCCAACTAGCCTCGTCCTTCATTCCCCACATGTTTGCAGGACCGACAGCACCGGTCATGTGCGGCCATTTGGGATGCGCTCTCTGCCATTTGGGAAGAAGGTCGCTGGAGATGAAGCTCACGGTTGCACCAAGGTCGAGCGCAAGATTGTGAGTCTCGCCCTCGATTTTCCCCGGGATCTGGATGAGGCCGTTCTGGCCATTGATGTTCGGCTTCACGGGACTGCCTTGAAAGTGAATCGTCCCCGGCGCGCCGATCGTGAACTCGCGATTGGGATAATCGACGACGACATCGTAATTGCGCAGCACGGTAGAAGGCAGATTGATTTCCGCGCTCGTGCCTCCACCGATTACTGTCCCAGGAACTGCCGTCGCCTCCTTAAGGCCGGATAGCTGGACGGTCATCGTTCCGATCTGCAATTCACGGGGCGGCTGCACCTTGCGAGGTTTTTCCGGAGAGGTCTCCGCTGGGCTACCGACCGGTTGCAATGCTAACTTCTTGGCCAAGCGGCCGCTTATCCACAGATCGGCATTTCCGTTATCCACCCAGCCGCGCACGCGCGTCTTGCCGCCGTCAGGCACAGGAAAGTACACATCGACAATGATGCGATTGTGATCCAGCGTGATTGGGACGGTCGCGGAAGTGGTTACCGTTTGCGCCAATGCAGAACAGGCCACAACCACAAAAGCGATCAGTGCAGTTGCTGACTTCATGAAAGGAATTGTAGCGGTTTGGCGGCCTGCGACAGCGGCTTTTGTATAATCCCAAGTTCGTTGTCTCGAATCGAGGATTTCAGGAGAACGTTTGACGCAAGCCGAGATCGGAATCATCGGAGGCAGCGGGCTTTACTCCATGCCCGGGCTGACGGATGTGCGCGAGGTGCGGCAGCAGACCCCGTTCGGCGAGCCTTCCGATGCTTACGTGCTCGGCACGCTGGAGGCCCGCAAGGTTGCATTTCTCGCGCGCCACGGGCGCGGTCATCGCATCATGCCAACGGAGCTAAATTTTCGCGCCAACATTTATGGCTTCAAGCAGCTTGGCGCGGAGCGAATCTTATCGCTATCGGCCGTAGGTTCGTTGAAAGAAGACCATAAGCCGCTTGATTTCGTCGTGCCCGATCAGTTTTTCGACCGTACCCGCCATCGTGCGGATACCTTTTTCGGGGACGGCATCGTGGCCCACGTTTCTTTTGCCGATCCCATATGCCCGGAACTGGCCAAAATCGTTGAAGGTGCCTGCAAGAAGGCGGCTGTCTCGGTTAAACCAGGCGGGACATACCTCTGCATGGAAGGCCCGCAGTTTTCGACGAAGGCGGAATCGAACATTTATCGCAGCTGGGGCATGGACGTCATCGGGATGACCAACCTGCAGGAAGCCAAGCTGGCCCGCGAGGCTGAGATTTGCTACGTGACGGTTGCGATGGTCACTGACTATGACTGCTGGCATTCGCAGCACGACTCGGTCACCGTGGACCAGATCGTCGCGGTGCTGCTTAAGAATGCTGAAAACGCATGCGCCGTCGTGCGCGAGACGGTCGCGGCAATGCCAAGAAAGCAATCCTGTAAATGCAGTTCGGCGCTGGCGCACGCGATCATTACCGAGCGGGACAGGATTCCTTCGGCTACGCGCCGGAAACTCAGCCTGATTCTCGACAAATACTTGGAACCCAAGACGAAATAAATGAGCATACTGGCGGTAGGATCTATTGCGTTTGACACCATTGCCACGCCTTCGGGCCGGGCCGAGGCTCTGTTAGGAGGTTCCGTTACCTATTTCGCTCTGGCGGCCAGCTACTTCACCGAGGTACGAATCGTCGCCGTTGTAGGCGACGACTTCACCGCCGAACATGAGCAGGTTCTCAAAAACCGGGGCGTGGACACGCTCGGCATTCAACATGCGAACGGCAAGACTTTTCGCTGGGGCGGACAGTATCTTGATAGCTTGAACGAAGCAAAAACCGACTACACCGAGCTGAACGTCTTCGAAAAGTTCCAGCCGCAAATTCCAGACGAGTTCGCAGATTCGCTTTTCCTGTTCCTTGGCAATATCCATCCCACGCTGCAAGCCGCCGTGCGCCTGGAGATGGATCGCGTGCGCCTTACCGGGGGCGACACCATGAATTTCTGGATCCAGCGTACGCCGAAAGAACTGGCGGAAACGCTGAAGCTGATGAACGTGCTGCTCATCAACGATGCCGAGACCCGGATGTTAGCCAACGAGAGAAGTCTGCCGCGGGCCGCACGCAAGGTGCTGGCCATGGGACCGCAGGCGTTGGTGGTTAAGCATGGCGAATACGGCGCGACGATTTTCTTTCGGGAAGGAGCTTTCGGGATCGGCAGTCACCCGTTCCGGGCCCCAGCTCTTCCCATCGAAGAAGTCAAAGACCCGACGGGCGCGGGAGACTCGTTTGCCGGCGGGTTCATGGGGTACATCGCTTCCCAGGGACAGCTCAATCGCGAGGTGCTCAAGCGGGCTTTGTTCTACGGCGGCGTGATGGGATCCTTTGCTGTCGAGCGCTTCGGCACAGAGCGCCTGCAATCGCTGACGCGCCAGGAAATTGATGGACGTTTCCAGGTATTTCGTGAATTGACGCACCTCGAGTGAGGTTATGCGACGTTGGGACCGCGAAACTTGGGTGCTCGCGCTTATTGCCGCTTGCGTTTCAGTCGCCGCTTTTCTTTTCTATTTCCAGCACAGATGCATTCTGCTTTACGGCGACGCAGTGGCGCACATCAACATCGCACGCCGCGTGTTCGATTCGCGCACGCCGGGCTTGCTCCAGTTGGGGACGGTTTGGCTACCTCTGCCTCACCTGCTCATGATTCCTTTTCTGCTCTCCGCCTCTCTCTGGCGCACCGGAGTGGGTGGATCGATCCCTTCATTACTCGCCTATGTATTAGGAACGTTGGGAGTCTATCGCCTGGTACGAGGCGCTTTGAGTTTTCAAAGCGAACCGAAGATTGACGCTCGCCTGGCCGGGTGGCTGGCTGCTTTGACCTATGGTGCGAACCCCAATCTGATTTATCTGCAAACCACGGCCATGACCGAGTCGCTGTACCTCTGCTTGTTCATCTGGGCGGTTGTTTTTTGTCATGAGTGGATACAGTCGATCAGAACGGCGGACTTTCGAGTGCAAGCGTCCGCATCCCGTTCGCTTGCGAAATGCGGTTTATGTTTAGCCGGTGCTGAATTGACCCGTTATGACGGATGGTTCGCCGGGATGGCTGTGGTTGGCGCGGCGTTCCTCATGGCTATGCGAGAAGGCCGCATCAGTTTCCGGGGAGACAGTAAACGACTGCGCCGCGACCTTCGAAATCTGTTACTGATCACGGCGGCAGCCCCGGCGTTCTGGCTCGCTTATAACGGAATCATCTACCGCAACCCGCTGGAGTTTGCCAATGGCCCGTACTCGGCGCGCGCAATCGAGCAAAAAACGGCAACACCCGGTTTCCCCCCGCACCCTGGGTCGCATCACTTACAAGCCGCCGCGCAATATTTTGTGAAGTCGGCCGAGTTCAACCTGGCCGAAGGCCAGCTGCAAAAACTCTGGGTCACGCTGGCGGTTCTGGGGACGCTACTCACTTTAGTTTTGGATGCCCGGCTTGCTTCTCTCTTGCTGCTCTGGATTCCATTTCCTTTTTACGTGCTTTCGATCGTCTACGGCGGCGTCCCTCTGTTTATCCCGAGCTGGTGGCCTTTTTCTTATTACAACGTCCGCTACGGAATCCAGCTGCTGCCTGCTGCCACGGTATTTGTGACTCTGGCTATTTATTTCCTGGCTACACTCGCGCGGCCGATTCAAAGCAAAATCGCCCTCGTCGTGGCAGGACTCACTATCGTTCTTGGCAGTTACGCCTGGATATGGCGCACACAGCCGGTCTGCTTTCGTGAAGCCTGGATCAACTCACGTACGCGTCTTGCGCTGGAGTCCCAGCTTGCCGACAACTTGCGCCGCTTGCCCCCCGATTCCAGTATTCTCATGTACCTTGGCGACCACGTCGGCGCTCTGCAGGATGCGGGGATTCCATTGCGGCGTGTGATCAACGAAGGAAACCACCGGACCTGGAAACAACCTTCCGATCCGGAAGGATTGTGGGAGCGAGCTCTGGCCGATCCTTCCCGCTACGCCGATTATGTGGTCGGAAGGGTGGGCGATCCCGTGTGGCGCGCGGTTCAGCAACAAACCCTTCAACCGATTGCGCAAATTGAAGTCGCAGGCCAGCCTCCAGCGACGATCTACCGCACCAGCCGCGCTGGTCGGTAATCTATCGGATTAACGAGTCCTGAAAGTCGAAAGCTCGTTGTCGCAATGGTAAAATTCGCGACAACGTGCTGATGGAACCGATTCGCCAAATCATCGAGCGGCTCGGGGGAGAGATGTCGACCGTGCTCTCCTCCACCATCTCGCGTCTGG
>DATEPX010000363.1:0-3793 GCA_035272945.1 Terriglobales bacterium | reverse complement strand
GGAGCCGCTTTCAGACTTGATCTCGGCAGGTGTCAACATTCTGAGCTCAACACCATTCGAGCAGGCACGCACACTTCCTCAAATCTGCAATCCGTGCCAGTTCCGCGAGTCATGCCACGGCGGATGTGCCGGACGGCGGCGCCTGCAAGGCGCGCTACTCGAGCCTGACTCTTATTGTCCGATCATTCGCGGGCAACGCCCGACGCTGCGGATCCGCACGGCTGCAAATCGCGATTTGCCCAAGCTGAGCAGTTCCTGCACCACCGTCGTGATCGCCAGGTAGTCTGAGGGGAGGACGAAACAGACGTTTTCTGGCCTTTTGGTGTTCCAGCAGCTCAAATGCCTGACGATCACCGTCTCGTCGAGCCGCGATTTGCTGCGTTTCTTGTGTAACTGTCACTGAACAGTCAGGATCGTGTTGGACGGGCTCTCGCTTTGGAGCCTACAGTTAGAAACGTGCTTTTCTGCTGCCCACGGTGCCAGCGTGAGGAGGAAATCATTGGGGACCGCAACCCGAGCTGCATGAACTGTCGCGTCGAGATGGTCCCGCCTTCCGATTATTCGCAGGTCTCGATGAGTCCTTACACCGCGATCGTGCGCATGAAGACCATCAGTGAGAGGTGCGGGATCGACCACGCGCGCACAAACGGGAGATTCAAGAGGGAGCGCGAAGCATGGGCAGCCGGCATGCTCGCGCTTGCGCTGTCAAAGTTGAAGGACGATGTGTGGTGGGTCGAGGTCGAGACCGTTGATGCCACTCCCGACACCAAATTGCGGCAGATCGATCAGACCGCAAATGGAAACGTGATCAACACCCGCAACATCGAGAATGTGGATTGGGAAGAGAATGTGGACGACATAATGACCGTCATCCGGAAGAAGTGCAAGCGCAGTTATCCCAGCGACTACCTGCTTGTGGTCCATGCTCGGAACTACGGCAAGGAGATCAACTTCGACCGCGTGATCGAAGAGATGAAGAGGGTGCAGTCGCCATTCCTTGAAGTGTGGGTCATCGCAGTCGTCGGGCTGGACGACGTAAAAGTAGTTCGCGTCTCACCGGGCCTTCCGGTGGTCGACCTGAAGATCCGCGCAGAGCTGGAAAGGGCGAGCAAGCAGGTTCCATTCCTCAAGCGCGGCAGTCGAGGACGGGAACCCGGATTTTACGATGCCGGGACGGTGTTCCTGCCTCTGCCACGATGCGACTGATCGTTAACTCTTGAACGGATCACACGACACCGGTTCGATTCCGATGGCTTTTTGCCGCAAGCTTGGACAACTTTCATGCACAGTTAAAGATTCTTGCCAGCTTATTCGCATGTTCGCCTTCGCGGTCGAAGGCGCGGCGAACCGCAGCGAAGGACTCTGAGATATGGAAAATGTCGCGCGTGACTCCCGTCCTGGTCTTCCGCCGCAATCTTCTCCTCATCGAGGAATTGACCGAACTCCTCAGCCTCGGCATCGGTCTCGAGCGCGATTGCAGCGACTGTGTCCCAGCATTTTACGGTTCCGAGAGCTTTAGGAGTTAGCTTCGTCCTGCGCGCGAACTATTCCGCTTTCATCCAGGTATTCGAGCCTGTCAGCTTAACTGCTACGTCAGAAAGGAAGATGTGCAGGGGCTTGCCATCGGCGGTGCCGCGGTGCTCCGTTGAGATGAGCAGAGGACCTGCCTTTTTGTAGTCTGCCCACGTTGCGGTCACGAGGCTCGGCTTCTTGGGCCCGCCGCGGTGGTACACCATTTGCTGAACGCGGTGGTCTTTGCCAACGTAGAGATCCCAGGTGTCGCCAGGCGTGTAACCGCCGGCTTCCGCGGGATACTTCACCGAGGCTAGCTCGGCCGAGCCTGTGCCAACCGGCAGTTTTTGCATACCCTTGTCGGTCACGGTGGCGCTGGTGTCCCAGTAAGCATGGAAGGGGAACAAGAGCCAATAATTATCATTGACGAAAGCCGGTTCGACTTCGTTCTTCACGGTGTCGGGCTGGCTGTTGAGCTCGGAGCTCATGTAAGTGACCTTGACAGGCTTTCCCTCTTTATCCTTCCCCTCGTAGGAGATCTTGCCGGTCTTCGGCTCCCACTCCCACGCATGAGAAACCTTGAAAAGTCCCGGGATTTCCCCATTCCAGGTGTAGCGGATCGCCTGAATTTTATCCCATGAATCGAGACCATAGGTCTTGGCGATCTGCTCGAGAATTGGCGGGCGCGTCTGCGCCCATGAAGTTGCACCAAGGCGAAGCACTGCGAAAGCCAGAAAACGGATCATCCTTACACGGTTCGCATTTGTCATGGGTTTGCTCCTCGACGAAATTGAACAAGTATCGTCAGAGATGACGGGGGAAGGTTCAAAGATACATGAATTCGCGTGTCGGGGCAGTAGGCATCACACGACCTCGTTCGTTGAGCATTGCACCGCCGGTCGTGTGATCCGGCGCAAAGCGATAACTGCGGCAGCTATTGCCACGCATCCGTATTCCAGCAGCATTACCCAACCAGGAAGCGACCCCCACGGACGCCCAGTTGCGCGCAAATGCCATTGGACGTATGTGGGGATAATGCTCACCGTCCAGATGATGATCAGCAGCGTCGAGCCCGACATCAGAAATGGCAGCAGACAGAGAAGATACCATGGGAATACGACGGGTGCGCACAAAAGAGATGCTGCCATTGGCCAGGCAAAGAGGTCCGGAGACCACTCAGGCGTTGCGCTTCTTAGCCAGGTTGCAGTCGCTAATCCGACGAGCACTGCCAGCCCAGCTAGCAACTGTGGAGGCGCCACCTGATCGAGTGCTGCAAACACGGGACCATTAAAGCGGAAACTCTGCAAATACGTACCAAGCGAGCCGATCGGAGTGCGGCCGTGATTAAGAAATGGCACGTACAGGAGTCCGACCACGGCTGCCGCCAGCGCAGCGTCGCGAATGCGAACCCGCTTCCAGTATAGGGGCAAGAGTACGACCGGCAGCAATTTCACTGCTATAGCCAGCCCAAGTGCGACGGCCGCAGTCGAACGCCATCGGCGCACTAGCGCAGCGGCCGATACCAGCAACAATAGCGCGCCAACAATGTCAATGTGACCGCTTCCCGCCACCTCAATGGCCAACAATGGGTTCCAGGCGAACGCCAGAACCAGGTGCGCTGCCTGCCGGGTACAACGCAAGATATCGAGCAACACGAAAACAATCGCGAACTCGCAAACCACAAATGCTACTTTCAGCGCAAAGGTGGACTCCTGAATCGCGGTCACTGCGCGAAAAAAAAGCTGCGCTCCTGCTGGATATGGGCTCGGTAGATCCGGGTTATTCAGCGTGCGGGTCTCGGGTGTATGCAACCCGGCGAGCGCAGGGTCGCTGGGAACGACAATATACGGGTTGTAGCCGAGCCTCTGCAGGCGCCCGTCCCAAACATATCGATGAATATCATCATCGGCGCCCGGGGGCAGCCGAAGAAATTCAATGTGCCACACAGCAGCCAAGACGAGCCCGAGGATGACGACGCGCCGCGGAAAAATTGGCGTTGCGAAGAACTCACGGATCGCTAAGAGGTACACGATGCCCGCGACCGTCAAAGAGGCCATGAAGTACGGTCCACCTCTATCGCCGAAGTTGCGTGAGCAGATCGTTAGCGCCACGCACAACGTGGCGCAGAGTATGTACACTCTCCACTCGGGCGTGATCTTCACAATTCTCCCGTGCCCGTCCGTGATAGTGCCGCCACAAGCTCCCACTCTTTAAGCCACCGCGCCGTGCGTGGCGCCCTTGTCGGAGCGAGACGCAACTCCCCTGCCAGACGGGTCAGGTC
>DATEPX010000362.1:0-30265 GCA_035272945.1 Terriglobales bacterium | reverse complement strand
AAAAGTCGGTACTTAAACGTCTTTCTGATTTTCAACATATTGTTGGATAACCGCCAACGGAGCAGCGCCAACTGTGCTGACCAAATAACTGTTCGTCCACAGTGTGGGCAACCGAGATTTCAAAGTCTTGAACTCTTGCCGCAATGTGTGCGACGAAACGCCCTTGAGTTTCTTGACCAGGCGGTGGATGCCGAATTGCGGGTCTACTTCCACCAGCACATGCACATGGTCGGGCATGATTTCTAAGGCAATGATTTCCGCCCGGGGCGCCGGTACTTGGGTGTCCACACGCAATGGTACTGGCTAGAATAGACCACATTGTGGTTCGATTTGTACCCTTCGAGTGCCATGATGAAACTATATCGCTGGCAGCAATCTAATACAAGCAAAAAGCACGCCTTATATCCCCAGCCCTGAAGGGGGCTTTACGGCGTTTTTCGGTAAGGGCTGCGCCGCTCTATTCGTACCGCAGCGATTCAATGGGGTCCAGATTCGCGGCTTTCCACGCCGGATAAATGCCGAACAACAGGCCCTCGGCGGCCGCCGCGCTAAAGCCAAAGACAGACCAGAACATGGACATGCGCGCGGGCAGCGAATTCCAGATCAGCGGGATGGTGTAAGTGATCATCGCGCCCAGCAGCACCCCGAGAATGCCGCCCATGGCGGTCAGGGTAATCGCTTCCAGCGTAAACTGCAGCAGGACGTCTCGCTTGCGGGCGCCGACTGCCTTGCGTACCCCAATCTCTCGGGTTCGCTCGGTCACGGAAACCAGCATGATGTTCATGACTCCCACGCCACCCACAATCAAACCCACGCTCGAGACCGCAAACATAAAAACGAACACCGCGCCTGTCACTTGGTTCCAGACGTCGGAGATCGAATCCTGGGTAAAGACAGCGAAATTATCCGGCTTGCTGACCGGCACTCGACGGCGGCGCCGCAGCAGTTCCCGGATCTCGTCAATGGTCTTGGGAATATCGTCGTGCGACGTAGCCTTGACGCTGATCCAGTGCTGCTTCAGTTCGGGATGAAGTTTCTTGAAAGTAGTGAGTGGGAAAAATATCCGGTTGTCGTTCGGGTCCTTGCCGCCTCCAAACACGGATTTTATTTTCCCGATAACCCCAATGACCTGGAACAATTGCCCTTCAATATTTATTTCTCGTCCTAACGGGCTTTCGTTCGGGAACAGCTCCTCGGCGGTGTCATGCCCGAGAATGATGACAGAAGCCCGCCGCTCGTCGTCGATTTCACTGAACCACCGCCCGGCGGTAATCGGCATGTCGAAAACATCTTTCACAGAAGCCGTGTCGCCCTCGAGAATCGTGTTCTTAGCCTTCCGGTCCCTGTACTTGACGGCAAAGGTGCCGACGCCCAGCTCCGGGCGGAAGAAACGCATGCCCGCCGAAACCGCTTTTACATGCGGCAAATCTTTCATGGCCATCGCATCTTCGAACGTCAACTCCTTGCGGGTGCGCATCTCTTCGCTGGGTCTGCCGAATGTGAAGGGTTCGATGTGAAAGGCAAAAACAATATTCGAACCCATGCTGCTGATGAGCTCGCGAACATTGTCATTCAGCCCGCGCACGATGGAGGAAATTCCGATTACCACGGCGACACCGATCACGATGCCCAGCACCGTCAAGCCGGAACGCAGTTTGTTGCTGCGAATGGTGTCCAGCGCCATCCCGACGATTTCGCGGTAGTCGCCCTTACGCACCATAAAGATTTTCTGGAATCGCGTAATTGAAGAATTGTCGAATGCAATTCCCAAATTCGAAAATCCGTCAATCCGTCAATCCGTCAATTGCTCACTTCTTCCTACATCTCGTATCGCAGCGCCGCTATCGGATCGAGCATGGCGGCACGGCGGGCCGGATACACGCCAAAGAACACACCCACACTGGCAGAAACGATCAATCCTGCCGCCACCGCCCACAACTTGATCACCGAAGGCATTCCGATAAGGGCGGTAATGCCCTTGGCAAAGGTGACCCCAAAAATCACTCCCAAGGCGCCACCCACCAGCGACATGGTCGCCGACTCAATCAGGAATTGCAACAGCACATCAGAACGGCGCGCGCCCATCGCCTTGCGAATCCCCACTTCCCGAGTGCGCTCGGTGACCGAGACCAGCATGATATTCATGATGACGATGCCGCCAACCACCAGCGAAATCGCGGCAATTCCGATCATGGCGACGAAAAACGTGCCGCTCAGGCTGGACCAGATGCCGAGCAGGCTGGCATTGGTCTCGATGTCGAAGCTGTCACCGGCGTCAGGAGGATCGTGGCGGCGCGCCCGGAGCACGGCACGCGCCTCATCCATGGCCGCCTCCAGCGAAGGGCCTACCCCGGCAGCCTTGCCCGAGATGCGAATGCTATTGTCATGCGTCCCATACTGCTTCAGGTAGGCGGTTATCGGAATCATGACGTAGTCGTCCAGGCTCTGTCCCAGAGTCTTGCCCTTCTTCTTTCCCACCCCGATTACCTGGTACGTCCAGCTATCCACGCGAATGTCCTTGCCGAGCGGGTCCACTCCCGGCATCAGGTTTTCTACGATGTCCGTGCCGACGACCGCCACCGCGGCCCGGCTCTCGAGGTCAGTTTCGTTGAGCATGCGGCCGGACTCCAGATCCACGTCAAAGATCGGCGCCATGGACGGCGTCAGGCCTTGTACCCAAGCGTCGCTAATGGATTGTTCGTTATATTTCACATGCCCATTCAGATTACGCAGCGACGCGCCAACGTACAGGCAGTGTTGGCATGCCTCCAGGACCGCCCGGTAATCCTCCATGTTGAGGTCTTTGCGCTTTTCGCCTTCCAGAAAGTGGTCAACATTGGTGACGGCAGGGGAGACTTTGAAGACAATGAACACGTCGGTGCCGAGTCTGAAGACCCTCTCGGCAACGTACCCGTTGATGCCGTTCACGAAGGTGACTACCGCAATCACCGCCGCCACGCCGATTACGACGCCGAGCAGAGTAAGCGCCGAGCGCAGCTTGTTTGCCCAAAGCGACTGCAACGCGATGCGGATGGCTTCGCTTACATTCATGGGATTCGGCCGGAAGAGTCAATTGACGCGCCTTCCCGGTCCTTTCAGTCTAGCAGAGCGGTTCAATTTGTTGTCATTCTGCGTTTCCCTCTCCCCGGTCATTCCGAGCGACGCGAGGAATCTGCTTCGCTTCGATGGCACAACCAGTGTCCGTCCCGTAGGAGGCTTACTACGCAGCCCAGCGAATTGAAAACCGTCCCGCAAGGACGTTCGACAATAGCCCAGCGCTTCAGCGCTTTGGGTCGGCTGCATAAAAAATCTGCCACGTCCCAGAGGGAGGCCTGAACTAACTCTCTTTAATCATCTGCCGCCGCTCTGCTGCCCTCACCGGTCCACGCTTGAACCTCCTGCTTCTTTGGCGTGGTCGTAATCACAATCACGCTGACCAACACCAACACGGTCCCCAAAATCGTGCGCGCGCCAATCGATTCCCCACCAAACAGATATCCCACCGCAACCGCCACCACGGGATTGACGTAGGCATACGTGCCCACCTTCGTCGGCGACTCGTGGTGGATCAGCCATACGTAAGCCGTGAAGGCGATCATCGAGCCCGCAATGACCAGGTACGCCAGCGCGATCCAAGCCCCATGCGAAACCGCTTGCACGTGGAACCCGCGAAATTCTCCGAGAATGCCGGACGTCAGGGTGAGCAACACGCCTCCGCTAAGCATCTGCGCGGCTGAACTCATCACCTTGGAAGGCGGTAGCGGCAGCTTCTTGGTGAGCGCGCTGGACACCGACCAGCTGATTGCCGCGACCACCAGTGCAATTGCACCCGATGTATTGATTGGGACTTCGCCAAGGTTCAGCGAACGGTTCACCAGCACAGCGACGCCCCCAATGCCGATCAGGAGTGCGCAAGCCAGGCGGACCGTGAGCCGCTGCGTCCCCAGAAAAAGAATCTCCGAAAGAACCATGAACACCGGAATGGTCGCTAACATGACAGCGGCAATTCCCGACGGCACACGCTGCTCCGCCCAGAAGAGCAGTCCGTAATCGAACACGAAGATCAGAACCGCCAGCAGTGTGGCAGACGCCCACTCGCGCCGCGAGGGCGAAGCCGTGCCCTTGGCGCGCATCCATATATATAGGATGATTCCGGCGAGGAGGAACCGCATGGCGGCGAGCAGGAATGGCGGGACCTCGGTTACGCCGACGCGGATCGCTAGGAATGTCGAACCCCAAACCAAATAAACGATGCTGAACGCCAGCAAGGTTTGCCAGGTAGGCGGTCGGTTCGTGGGACGCATCGAAAGCTCCCCGCGGGTCTCTCGGATCGGGACCGGCTGGTTCAATAGATCGTTTCTGGCCTCTCTCCGACGCAGCTTTCGCTATAAAAAATCTTTATGAGTAGTAAACAGATTGAGCGGTGGGGAACACCGTGTGGGCCGACACGCTTGTCCGCGTCCTATCCGGCACCGCCGGGTGCCCCGTCCAAGCTTAGCTTGGGCGGGGTTGTTCGTCGTCACTGCCTCAAGCAGAGAGAAAGCAGGGGGGAGGGGGTCCACCCCAAAGACATTTGTGCCTCCCATTATGAGAGCGGCGAAATGAAGAAAAAACAGATTCCTCGCTGCGCTTCGGACTGGCGGAAAGCGCTCGGGACGAAGAGAAACGCGGGCGAGGGCGCCCGCGCCACACAGGTGCTCATCCCTCTGGCTCTGGGTCGCCGGCTCCGCTCCAGCATCGAATATAATGACCTTGTTGGCAGCTGGGCCGGACGGTCGCTCTCCGCAAGGAGGGAGGAAAGTCCGAACTCCGCAGAGCAGTGTGCCGGATAACGTCCGGGAGGGCGGGTTCAAGCCTGTCCGACGGAAAGTGCCACAGAAAATATACCGCCTGGGCCGCGAGGTCCGGGTAAGGGTGAAAAGGTGCGGTAAGAGCGCACCGCCGTCGCAGTAATGCGGCGGGCAGGGCAAACCCCACACGGAGCAAGACCAAATAGGGAGGAAGTCCGGCTTCGGCTGGACGCGTGCCGGCTCGGTGCGCCAAACCTCCGGGTAGGTCGCTAGAGCCGCGCAGCGATGCGCGTCCCAGAGGAATGGCCGTCCTGCCGGTTCTTCCGGCAGACAGAATTCGGCTTACAGGCCCGGCTGCCACAAAGTATTTTGTTTTCTTATGTTTCGCTAGTTGGGCTTCGGCGGTTGTGACAGGGGTGTGACAGTTCTTTCTGAACGAAACCGCAACAGAAGCGCTCGATTCGAGGCCGGACTCAGCCTGCAGGAGCAGGCGAACTCGAGCTCGGAGTTCTTTCACGAAGGGCGCGTAGTGCCGCTCAGCGATTTCAACGGCGGTTCCCAGAGTCTTCGCACTATCGCAGAAGCTTGCTCCTCGCAGCAACATGTCAACCGCAAGCGTGTCTCTGAAACGATGTGGATGAGCATTCTGCACGCCCACTCTTCACCCCGATCCACAGGGCTTTCCGACATGGATGCAATTGTGATTGGAGCGGATAAGCTACTCTAGAGTCTGGGACTTAGCGAGACGAGGCCAGTAGTTCGCTGGTACGTCGGATCAGGTCACTGCGGTCGATGTCACGGTACTGTTTCGGCAGCAGGCTGCGGCTGGTGCATTCCAGTACAGCAACCAGATTCTGCAGATCGATTTCCGTCGGGTAATACGGTGGTATGAAATCCTCCAGCGCTGCCTTCAGGTCTTCTGTATCGACGGCCGCTTTCTTCTCTAGACTGCTCCGCATGTGACTCCGCACCAGGACAGCCTCGATATCGGCTCCCGACAGGGTTCCAGCGCGATCCAGAAAGAACTTCTCCAGGTCTTCCGAGAAGGGCTTCATGCCGACCTTCCTCTGCATGGCCCTCAGAAGCGCGAGGCGTTCTTCCTGCGTGTCGGGATAAAACAGGGCAATATGTTCTTCTGCGCGGCCCTGCCGCTTCAGGTCCACGGGCAACAAATCAGGACGGCAGGTGAGGAGAAACCAGATCACTTTGCCTCGCAACTCGGTGTTCCCCATAAACTGTGCAATCTGGGCAAACACGCGATTGCCGACACCACTATCGCCGGAACTGGAACGGTCCCCGAGTTGGGCGTCAGCCTCATCGACAATCACCGCAATCGGGCTCATCGCTTTGAGTAGGGTCAGCACTCTCTCCAGATTTCCTTCCGTGACCCCCTGCCACATGCTGCGGAAGTTCTTCAGCGTGACCGCCGGAATCCCGACTTCGCCGGCGAAGCAAGTCGTGATGAAAGTCTTTCCCGTACCTACCGGTCCGCAGATCACATAGCCCATCGGCAGGACATCGGTGTTGCCGGCGTGAATGGCTTTGGCGGCGTCCTGCAGCTTCCGCTTTGCCTGGTCGTTGCCGGCCACAAATGACAGATCAAACCGGCTCTGCACGAACTCCAGCAGGCCGCCGGATTCTGCCTCAATCAAGTCCTTCTTGCGGTCCGAGAGAAACTTGAGCGTGAGCGGTTGCCGGTTCTGCACCGCATGGGAGATCAAACTTTGCAGCTGAACTCGCTTCAACCCCGCGCCCAGCGTGGCCAGCGATTCATCATTGACCTCAGAGCCAGCAGGTAGCTCCTGACTTTTCAACTGCGTGCGGATAAATTCCAGCCGATCCGCATTGTCCGGCAACGGAATGCCGATCGAGGAAACGCCCGGGTGCTGGACGATGCCCTGATTCAGTTCGATCTGGTTTTCCGACACAAGGCAGATGGTAACGTCAGCGTTCAGAAAAGCGGAATTGCGCGCCCAACGCTTGAGAATGACCAGAGCATTGCGATCGTCCGCGGACATGCCGGAGATATCGCCAGCCGGTGCGATCGTCTCGGCGAAATCAATGACCAGCCCGATCTTCTTGCCGTCGGCGATGCGCAGGCGCAGATAGTTGTCGAGCAGGTTCAATGCTGCATCGGGGTTACGCGGCAGCCCCCCCTGCGAATAGGTGGTGCCGTGAAAACTGTCGTATCCTTCGAGCGCGCGGCGAAAGTCAGCTTGAGTTTCGGCGGAGCCGAAGGTCAACCCGCCACGGTCGTAGTGCAGAACCAGGTCACGCTGTCCAAAAAGCGCACCGGAAAGAAACTCATCGAGCGGGACGAACTTGGTGGTCTCCTGCTGACGCAGCGGCACCAGGTCCCGCACATTTCCGTAAAGTACGAATAATGCGAAAGATCGCGAGTAGTACTTCTCGGAGAGTTCCCGCGCCCACGCGGGAAGAGCATCCAGATACTTCCCTAACGTTGTCGTATTCGATGGCATTTAGTTCGACATCCGCACACGGTTGGGGCCCGAAGAGGCAGAGGTATCGTCCAGCGACATCAATCCGTTCAGGTCGGGTGACATGTCGCTGAAGATCGCTTCCACTTGTTGCACGGTCTGTTCGGTCTGCTCCACATCGCGCACGAGGCCGTCGAGCCTCTCGGTGACCTGCTGGGGGTCCCTCATGGTGACCGACTGGTCGCGCACCAGCATCAGTACATCCTCCACCGCGGAACATTGCGCGTCGACGACCTTGCGATTTTCGGAAATCTTGTCGAACTTTTCCAGGCGCTTGGTCAGAATCTCAATCCGCTTCTGGTTGATTTCCTGCACCTTCGGCGGATCGCTGCTCAGCGCCTTCTGCAGGACTGCGATCTCGTGCTTAATGCCATCCTGCTCGGCGCTTTTTAGATACTGTTGTTGCTGAGCTGCCGCCAGCAGCAGACGAGCATAGCCAGTCAGCAGTCCCTGTAGGCTGGTGTCAATCTGCTGGAGAAAAATCTGGGATGCGCTCGACAGCTGCGCAAAATTGGCGCGGATCGAAGCGCACACTTGCGCCGCGTGGACATAGCGGCTCTCCATTTCGGGTGGCAGGTTCCTCAGCATTTCGTTTAGCTTCTCCTGGTGTTTCCTTTGTTCCTCGGCGAATTTCAAGGATCGTATCAGACGCCGAAAGCGGGAACTCTGCGGAACGATGGCGAGGTAGATCATCTCCAGTCCCGCCCCGAGAATGATCGGGAGAAAGGTGCCGCTGAGCAGAGCAAAAGCGCCGACGCCGGTCATCGCAATCCAGTTGTATTGCGAATGGAAGGCTTCTTTTACGTAGTCGATGTCTTCTTGCAGAGTCTGAGGACGGGACTGATCCTGCAAGTCGGGAGGACCCATTTAGACACTCACCCGCACCTGTCCGTTCCCGGGAGCGCGCCGCAAACGGCCGAGAACATAGTTCTGAAGATCGTGAAACTCGTTCCGCTGTTTCAGGCTCAGATCGCGAGGACGATCGAACGGGACCTGCACATCTTCGATAATCGTTCCCGGATGCGCGCTCATAATAAAGATTCTGTCCGCCAGGTAAACTGCCTCCTCAACATCGTGCGTGACAAACAAGATGGTGCTCGCGCTTTCGTCCCACACTTTTAGCAGCAACTGCTGCATCTCGCTGCGGGTCTGCGCATCCAGCGCCCCAAAGGGCTCGTCCATCAGGATAACGGCTGGCCGCAGTGCCAGCGTGCGCGCAATCGCAACCCGCTGCTGCATTCCCCCGGAGAGCGTCTCCGGATAGGCGTTCTCAAAGCCGCTGAGCCCTACCTCCTGGACCAACTGCGCCACCGTCTCCTTGCGCTTTTCTTGCGGGACGCCATTGATCTTCAAACCGTATGCTATGTTACCAGCGACCGTCAGCCAGGGGAACGAAGTGTACTTCTGAAATACCATGCCGCGGTCCTTGCCGGGACCGTGTACCGGCTGCTCATTGACCAAGACCTCGCCCGCATCGGCGCGATCCAGGCCGGCGATCAAACGTAGCAGGGTGGACTTGCCGCATCCGGAAGGGCCCAGGAGAACGCGAAACTCGCCGATGTCTCGGCCTTCACGTGAGTACGCATCCTCAATTGCGAAGTTGATGTTCTCGAGGGCGTCAACTTTCGAACCGTCCGCGCTCGCAAACGACCGGCTCACGTTGCGTACCGTGATTTTCGATTTCTTAGGCTCCATGTTTGGCCGCCTTCAGGTGTGCGGTGGCGCTGGCAACACTCGCCCCTCCCCCAGCCAGCGCGGCACCCGCGTTGCGCCACGGGAACAATCGGCGCTCAAGGAACGTCAACAGGAACCGGAAGAGAAAGGCGGCGATGCCGATCGCGATAATGCCGGCATACACGCGCTCGAAGTCAAGCACTTTACGGGCCGCTTCGACCATGTAGCCCACGCCCTTGCGCGAATTCACCATCTCTGCCAGGATTACGTACGTCCAGCCAATGTCGTAGAGGATCCGGAACGACGAAAAAATTGCGGGAAACGACGCTCGAAACACGAGCCACAAGGCTTGTCGCTGCCTGGCGCCGAGCGTGTACGCCGTTTCCAGTAATGCGTTATCCACGCGATTGGCTTCTTCGACGACCACCGCCAACAGGTAGAAAAACATCCCGAACCACAGGAACGCGACCTTCATGGTCTCGTCCATTCCGAACAGGGCGATGAACGCAGGAAGGAACGCAGTCAGAGGCATGGCCCGCATGGGTGCGGCCACAGGATTGATCAGCTCAAACAACCACCGGAAACTGGCCATCAAGATCCCGAGCGGAATGGCCACCACGGCACACCAGAAAAAGGCTTGGGCGATGCGCCACCAGCTCTTGAAGACGTTTCCCAGCAGATCGTATTCCGTCCACAGCTTGCCAAAAGCTCGAATTACCCCGAGCGGCTTCGGAAGGGAGAAGGGGGGCAGAATTTCCCAGTGGGTCAGGGCGATCCAGAGAGCCACAACAAACGCCCAACTGAGAATCGCCAAGGTCCATCGGACCCGCGGAGAAACTTCTTTTCTGATCGTGAACCAGTCGCTCATGGTGACCCTCAGCCTGCGGCGAAGTTCCGGCGTCCAAAAGCAGCGCCTAAAGGCGCTCTGATAATACACACTCGCGGCATGCCTGAAGGCATATCCTGATACACATCGCTCTTAACTCACGCGCTATTCCCTAGCTGACGTGCGCTTAGCTCGAGGGATTGGCATAGACCTTGATGTCGGTGCGCCGATTCTTCTCGCGTCCTTCCGGAGTCGCGTTGCTGTCAATCGGTTTGTCCGGACCGTTGCCCGCTGTCCGCAGCCGTTTGGCAGGGAAACCATATTTTTCCATCAGGTAGCTCTTGACCTCGTCCGCCCGCGCGTGCGAGAGCTGAATGTTGTAAGCACGCGCACCGGTCGAGTCGGTGTTGCCGTCAATATCGACGATGGTGTTTTCATAAGCGCGCATCGTACCGGCGAGTTCATCCACGATCGCGCGCGAATCCATGCTCATGTGAGAAGAATTGGGCTCGAAGTAGATGGACCGATGTTGCGTCGCAATCGGAGTCGCGCCCCTCGGCGGTTCCTTGTATTCGATGGGCGCCTCGCTTGACGCCATGGAGAAACTGTCCGCCAACTTTTCGACGTAGCGGCGATCCAGGCTCTCTTCGGGATTGAACGTGTGTTTAATGATCCGCAGTTCCCGATACATGTCCTGGGCCATTGCAAGGATATTGTTATAGTCGGAGTTCGACCCAGCAGTACCCATGAAGGAACGGTTGTCGGCGTAGTCAGCAAGCTTCACGCCGCCGAGCATGGTCTTCGCTAGATCGGATGGAATGTTGAAATCCTTGACCGTCCCAATCAGGTTGTAGGCTCGCTCCGGTTGCGTCTTGATGAACTCAACGCCTTCGAGCCAACCTTGGGAGAATTTCAACAGAGTTTGCGGATGCTTGGCCGAGAAGCTGTCGCTTACCACCAGGATGTCGGCGATGAGGCGATTGGCAATTTTCGTGTCGTAGATCTTCTTCGATCCGGGTCGCTTGGAGACGGCGTCGCTCATATCGGGGTCCCAAGCCACGGCGGCATCGACTTTTTCCTGGGCGAAAAGAGTTGCCGGTTCGATGCCGTCCTTCGTGTGAACAGCCTGATTGAAGATTTCGTTGCGCTGCTCGGTGCCGAGGCCGGAGGTCTTGAGTCCGTTCCACAGCAAGAAGTGCGACGGAGTATAGGGGGCGAACGCCACTTTCTTGCCGGCCAGGTCCTCAATGCTGTTAATTCCCCGCTTGCCGATGACGCCATCAGCGCCGCGGGACCAGTCCACCATCAAAAAGGCGTGCGACCCGAATCCTTTTTCCTTGAACTGGGCGTAGTCTTTGGCGTACACATCCGCGGTCGTGAGCATGACGTCGACGTTATTGGTTGCCAGGGCGGCTGCTCCTTCGGTCCAATCGTCGATGATCTTGAAGGAAACCTTGAGTCCTTTCTTGCCGTAGATCGAGTCGGGAACTGTGTCGAGCCCGCCATTTGCCACCAAGCCGCCGACACAACCGACCCACACGTTGACACGGACCCGAACCTCGGCGTCGCTGCTCGACGAAGACGCGGGCAGCAACAGAGGCTTGGAAGCATCTACCGTCTCGCCGCTACCGGAAGCGCTCTTGCCGCCAGTCCACTTGCTGAAATCTACGACCCCGTATCGATTCAGGCTGTAGCCAACCAGGGCTACGCCGATCAGGAAGATAAGAACCCATCCACCTCTTTCAATTTTCACCGCCATATCATTTCCTCCCCGGCCTTTTCACAACTCATTTCCGCGAAACGCTTGTGTTCCGAGCGGGCTGCAAGTTCGGTCCTCGGGACCTAAAGCCCGCAATTCGGCGGCCTTAGCGGTTAAAGCCGTGCCCTTCCCAAACCTACTCACGACTGAACTCGTGGCCCTCGCAAGAGCTGTCAACGTGACCAGCCTCTAACGGTTCACTGGCTTCGCCATCGGCTTAAGAAGTACGTTGAGGTTCCTTCGCGGCGATGGTTTTTTCTGCACTCGCTGGCGCCGCGGCTTGAGGCGCCGCCAGACCCATCTCGATCTTGAACTGCTTCACCAGTTCAGCCGCCTGGAGTTTCTGGGCGTCATCCTCGATCTTGAACTTTTGTTGGTCCACATTGCTCATCGCCATATCCATGCGAGCCTCGTTGACGGCGGTCATCTCCTCAATCTTGCGGACCATCTCATCATGGGTCTGGCTGATGCCCGCCACTTCGAACTGTTCCATGGCATCGGCAACCTTCTTCTGCCACTGTGCGCGACGGTAGTCGGCGATCGCATTGAGCGCCTCCTGCGTCTTGCGCTCCTTCTCCTGCATGAACGCCTGCTTCACGGTCATGGCTTTCTCGAAGGCAGCACGCGCGGTCGTGAGTTGTCCCTGAGTCCTGGCCAGAGCACTTTTTGTTTGTTCCAGCTGGGCAGCGAAAGCGCCCGCGATATCGTCGCGATTGGCCTGGATCGCGGCCTTCACCTTGGCGGTCAGTCCCGCCAGGTCGTTCTTGTACTTGGCCTCTTCCTTTTCGAGCAGCGTGACATTGGCCTTCACCATCGCGATGCTCTCATTCATCCGCGGCACCTGGTCATTCATGTCGCGGATATTCTGCTGGAGAATGATCTCCGGGTCTTCCGCCACCGAAATGAAGAAGCCGATAAAAGACCGCACCACTCTCGTCAACCGTTGCCACATAACTCCTCCTGTTCAGGAACGCTGCGCTGTTTTCGAAGTGGGCGGCGGCGCATTCACATCGCCCGTCGTAATGGGGTTTTCGCTGACAAAATATCCGACCGCCTCGGCGATCTTCTTTTCTTCCTGCTGTTTCTTCAGGCGCCAGCCGGTGAAGCGCTCTTTCTCGCGCGAGACCTCTTCGTTATTGCTCTGAATCTTGGCGCGCTGCTCGGTCACGTACTTATCGATCTGCGCTTGAATCTCGCAGTTCTCTTTCGCCTTACGCGCTTCCAACTCATCGGCCGCGCGTTGCTGCACGCGCTCATAGGTGTCAAGAGCGCGATCGCGCCGGATCGCGTCCTGGATAATCTCCTTGACGTCTACACCGGCAGCATCGAGCGCGACCAGAACCGAGGACCGTTTCACATCCGAAGGCAGATTGCGAATATGCTCGCTTTCCAACATCTGCGAGATCTTGAGGATCGAATACCCCTGCGGCGCGGGCGGAATTTCCGCCGCTTTGTAGATCTCCTCGAACGAAGTGGGATCGGAGACCGGCGTTGTAAACTTCGGCTCCGCGGCGATGCTGGATGCGATCTCAGCCACGCTCTGGGCTGCGCTTTTGCCACCTACCGGAGTGTTCCCCGCATTCGGCGCGCTTTGAGGGGCGCTGGCCGGGTCGTCGACGGAAACGATGTAGTTGTACCACTTCTTGGGCATTCTGCCTCCGGGGACGCAACCCTGGTCAGATTAAGTAACAACTAAGGAAGAGGACGACCTTGAAAACTACGACCCGGCACGCTCTTTGTCAATTGTTTTCATAGAGTTCCATAAGCTTTTCACAACTCCGTAACGATCCTGACGCGCGCTCCCGTCTGCATTTGGCAAGTGCCGCAGCGTCAGCCAATGTACTGCGATCGTTGAAGCTGTGCAATTCAGCTAGAATGACCAGTTTATCGGTTCAAATTGACCTTTGTTTCTGAACACAAGAGGCCCCTCCCTGATGAATCCCGTGCCTGCCAACGACGTTGCCTCCATATTGAGCCGGGTTGTGGAATCGAAGACCGAGTACGACACACGGTTGCTCGCCCAGCAACTCGGGACAAACTATCGCTCCCTGATGTACTGGCTTCGAGGAGAGCGGCCCCTGCCCGCGCATCTGCTGCCGCGGATATGCATTCTCCTCAACAATTGTGAGGTCCTGGATTTTCTGGAGAGCCAGGCAGGGCGGGTGGCGTTCAAACTGCCGGATCCGAATTTAACGCTGGAAAAGGAGTTGGTTGCGATTTCCAACCTTATCAAGGAGGTTGGAGAGGCGCTGGAAAGCGTCGCAGAAACCCTGGCGGACGGCGTGGTTGAAGAAAATGAGTTGAAGGCGACGATCCCTAAACTTGAAGGCGTCATTCAGGAGTGCGCGTCCCTAAAGTACGTACTCGAGGACCTCTGCAAGAACAGAAAGAAAAAGACAAGGAGCTGACCTGACCTGCGAGAAAGCCTAGGGGCTTCCTGAGCTTGGTAACCCGCCCTCCGCAGAAATCGTTTTCAATCCGCCAGCGCCAGAGAGGGAGATTCGGCTTACAGGCCCGGCTGCCACTTTAATTTTTTTGGCCGGAGGTCCCTCGCTGGGCTCGGGATTTCGCCTGTGGGCTCTCGCTTGGCTCACGAGCGCAAAGCGGATCAACTTACAGGTCCGGCTGCCACAAATCTTTAGCCCGCCTTCCGTCGCATCAATTGCCTACAGGGAATTGAGTCATAATAACGCGCTATGTCCGCTCTTCCGGATGACAGTGCATCCACGGTGTTGGATCGTGAGGCCGACGAAGAGAAAGGGACTGGTCCATCGGGCCCGCGCATTCGATGCCCGCTATGCGGATGGTCGCCTCGCAAAGAAGACCGCTGGTCTTGCGGCTGCGGCCATGAATGGAACACGTTCGACACGGGAGGTGTATGCCCCGCGTGCCTCCGCCAATGGACGTCCACGCAATGTCTTTCTTGCGCCCGCTGGTCAGCACATTCCGACTGGTACGCGGATTAAAATTATGAATAGGCAGTACACATGCCGCCGGTGACGACTGACGAGCCAATCCCGATCTCGCCGCGCACCCGCTTTCGAATCGCCATGATTCTGGCCATGGCGGCGGATGCGCTGCAGATTTTTGTCTTCCCTTTGTTTGCAGAAGGGGCTTGGTCGCCAGCTGAGGACATACTTGATATTGCCATCGCAGCGGTGTTGATTCGCCTGCTCGGTTGGCATTGGGAATTCCTGCCAACCTTCTTTGCCGAGCTCGTGCCCGGAGTCGATTTGGTGCCTTTCTGGACGCTCGCAGTCTCCAACGTCTATCGCAAATGGAAGCAGATCACGAGGACCGAGGAAGAGGCTCGTGAGCAGCGCCCGGCGTTGCCGAAGCCTGTAGAAGTCTTGCTACCCCGCGAACCAAACGGAAGGCCTAAATGAGCAAGTAAGGTTCCTACCGCATGGCTCCGCTGAATCCAATCATCGACTCGCTCTCCTCCTTCTGGCGTCGCGGCACGCGGGCAGAACGCGCCGGGTATGTCGTGGGCGCGCTGTTGATGATCAGCGGTTTCACGCATCTGGTGATCCTGCTGGCCAGCGGCGGCTCCTGGGAGGGCCCGTTGTCGTTGCGCAAACCGGCCACCTTCGGCTTCTCCTTCGGTCTAACCCTGATCACGATCGTGTGGGTTGCATCGTTTCTGGACCTCGGGAGAAGGGGCCGGACGATCCTGCTCACCGTATTCACAGCAGCGTGCACCCTCGAGACTGCATTGGTATCGTTGCAGGCGTGGCGCGGAGTGCCATCTCACTTCAACACTGAGACCGCAGGGGATGCTTTGGTCGCGCGGGCCTTGGCTGTGGGCGGGGCCGCCCTCGTGATCGTTATCTTTGTCTGGACGACCAGCTCTTTCCGCACTAACACGAAGGTTCCTATGAGCCTGCTGATCGCGATCCGAACCGGTTTCGTCGCCCTGCTCAGTGCGCAAGTAATCGGCGGCCTGATGATTGCCCGAGGAATGGCGCTTGTGTTCCGCGGAAATCCTCAGGCAGCCTACGCCACCGGCGGGATGCTGAAACCGACGCACGCAGTAGCTATGCATGGCATCCTGGTGCTTCCGGCGCTGGCATGGCTCCTGTCGTTCACCGACTGGAGCGAGCGACGCCGCATGGCTTTGGTGGTGGCGGCGACGGTCGGTTACTTGCTGGTGGTCGGAATGGTTGCAATGGCCAATGTCACAGGCGTAAGCCCGCAGCGATTGCCTCTGCCGATGGCGGCGATCTTGACTCTTGGCGCAGTGTCGCTGGTGGTCGCCGCTGGAGTTACACTTGTCGGCGTCACTCGTGCACCGACTGTAAACGGTATCCAACATAGTTAGTGGTGATGCCGTTTGCGGATCGTGGGGAAGAACCCGGCGTTTTCCGTCAAACAGCAAGAATGAAATTCGGTGCGGAAAGGAACAATGCAGAGAATGCGTTTGAGCCTGGCACTCGCAGTTGCGTTGTTTTCTGTATTCACCTTCAGTCAGCAATCCAACGAGACTGCGGACGCAGTTCGGCACCTGGACCGATGGCGTATGTCCAGGATCCCGGTGCTGATGGACGATTTTGGTGAGCTGGGGCGTTATCGCGACGCCAATACAAGCTTGCCAGCTCCCACCCAGGGTGAATCGCGGGTTGTGTTCTTCGGCGATTCAATTACGGATGCATGGAAGCTGACGGACTATTTCCCCGGAAAGCCTTACATCAACCGCGGCATCGGCGGGCAGACGACGCCGCAGATGCTGGTCCGATTCCGACAGGACGTAATTGATCTCCAGCCGAAAGCGGTAGTCATTCTCGCCGGCACCAATGACGTCGCCGGCAACACCGGGCCAATGTCAGTGCAGGATATCGAGGCAAACTATGCTTCCATGGCGGAACTCGCGCACGTTCACCGAATACCCGTAGTTTTTTCATCCGTTCTGCCCGTGCATAATCACACGCCGCGATCACAGGATTTCTTCGCTACCCGTCCAATGGAAAAGCTCAGGGAACTTAATCGCTGGCTGAAGGATTACTCGGCCGCCAACGGAGATGTGTATCTCGATTACTTCAGCGCCATGCTGGACGAGAAAGGGCTGTTGAAAAGAGAACTCTCTGAGGACGGTCTTCATCCGAATGCAGCAGGGTACAAGGTGATGGCACCGTTGGCGGAGCAAGCGATCCAGAAAGCCTTGTCTACGCCTTAGATCGGATCTACAACCGTTACGTTACACGGATCAGACTGATCAGACTCTCTCAGGGGGCGCTTGAGTGATTTCAAAGGTTATAACTTGCGGCCCCAGCTGCGGGTGAATGGCTGTCAGCCGAACCGCTCCCGGTTGTTCTTTTGCCCGGATCCAAACTGCGCCTGTTCCGCCCACCAAGGAAAATGGATTGTCACCGATAATCTCAGCCGGACCCTCGATCTCAAGCCGGATGGAGTCGTCGGCGAAGGGTTTAATCGCGCCGAAGTCGTCGGTGACGCGCATGACAACGCGAGTAGAATCCGCGCCGTCCGCGATCAAGTGGGCATCGTCCGGACGTAACCCAAATTTTTTGTCGACACCGGCTCCAGAATAACTCTTCGCGATGACTCGTTTGCCCTGAATGTAGCCCTCAATCCGCAGGTCTCCCCACTTGTGAAAGAGTTCACCCAGATTAACGCTGAACGGCGGATAGCGAAGATTGTGAAACTCGGTGCGGTCCGGATCTACCTCCGCCACCAGCTTATTGTCTATGTAGAACTTCAGGTGATCGCAATTGGAGCAGACAACTGCCTTGGAGAAGCCCACGGATTCGTCGCCACGCGCCCAGTGAAAGGCCGGCTCGAGCACAATTTCTTCCGCAGGATCACATTGGGATTTGTAGAACCCGGTCGCAGGTTTGGGTTCACGGAAGATGTCGGTGACGCCGTGATAGCAGATACGGTCGCCTGAACCAAAATTGCCGTGAGTGTTGTAGTCGAAGGCACACCATCCGATGCCGCCGGCATACTGTGGATTCGACGCGAGCTGATCATGAACGCGTGCGTGACGCAGCGTGTGCTCCCTGAGGCGCTCGACATTGTCAATGGTTTTGGTTGGGTAGGTGTGGCCAATAAACTCGGTGTTGAGATAGCGCGGGTGGTTAGGCGGCTTCAAGGGAAAACCGAAGTCGTTCATGGTGAAGACGTCTTCGAGGAATTCCGATTCCTGGAAATAGCGGATGCCGCCCGTCTGGCGCGTGGGATCGAGCTGATGTGCAAGCGCATTGGTGCGCGTGTAGAAGTCATGATCATCCTTGGACTCGTTGATGCGTACTCCCCATAAGACGATCGCGGGATGATTCCAGTCGCGGCGGATCATGCGCCGCACGTTGTCAATCGACAACTGCTTCCACGCTTCATCGCCAATGTGCTGCCAGCCTGGAATTTCTTCCAGCACAAGCAAACCAAGCTCGTCGCAGGCGTCGAGAAAGTGACGAGACTGCGGATAGTGTGAAGTGCGCACAATGTTGCATTTGAGCTGATTGCGAAGAATGTCCGCATCGCGCCGCTGAACGCGACCCGGCATCGCCTGGCCTACGAAGGGAAAAGTCTGATGACGGTCGAGACCTCGCAGTTTGATTACCTTGCCATTTAACTCAAACCCGTGATCGGTGAATTGAGCCTGCCGGAAACCGAAGCGTCGGGAATCTTCGTCCACCACCTGAGTGCCCCGGAGCAGGCGCACCTGAACGGTGTAGAGATGCCGCTGCTGCAGGTCCCACAGTTTAATGCCGCTCAACTTCTCAAAGCGTACCGTGTATGCAACCGGCTCGGTCTGCGGCCCAGAAGCAGGAACCCCTTGCATGGCTTTCGACACCGCGCGATCGTTCTCGAGCAACTCGGCCTCAAGGGTCAGGGGTGTGCGTGACGACTCCGAATGCTGGAGGAAGCATTCAACGTCGAGCCCCGGTTTCGGGCTGAGCACGTCCCGTGGCTTGACAAAGATATTTTCGATAAAGCTCGCTGGAACGATCCGTAAACTGACTTCGCGATAAATGCCACCGAAAGTGAGGTAGTCGATTTCATATCCGAAGGGAGGAGTGTCTGCTCGTTCCGTGGAGTCCACATCGACGGCGAGCACATTATCGCCATCGAAGTTCACATGAGGCGTCAGATCGAAGGAGAAGGGAGTGTATCCGCCCTTATATTCACCGAGGCGTACACCATTGAGCCACACAATGGACGCCGTCATCACTCCCTCAAAGTCTACGAAGACGCGCTGGCCACGGGCTTCGGGCGGAAGTCTGAAACGGCGGCGATAGACCGAGACGAACTCGTATGCCTTCTCATCGAAGCCATGCCACGGGAGTCGAACGTTAGTATGAGGAATAACAACACGGTCGAACCCGGAATCGTCGAAGTCCTTGGCATGAGCGGCTTCAGAGGCAGTGCGACTGAAGCGCCAGTTGCGATTCATGGGGAGGACTAGACGTCCACCCGCATGCGAACTACCTGCCTGTTGCGCAACATTAGGGAAAGCACGTGGCGCTACCGTAGCTCCTGCGATCAGGACACCAGTGTTGCGAAGGAAGTCGCGTCGATCCATATGTTCTCCACACTTGTTTGGTTGTCGATGCTAATCACGTTTTGGCTGAGCTGTCCAGTAACTCGGCTGAAAATGTGAGTACCAGACCCGGAATTCCTGGTCCGGAGCCACTAACGCCTTCGAATATCTCGCCGAGCCACGCTACCGTTTCGAGCGCCGTCATCTGCCCGTCCTCAGCGTGGACAGCAATTAGGCGCGAACTCGTCGGCAATTTCAAAAATCCCGGCCGTTGGGAATCTACACCGCGCGGTGTTTACGATCACGACTTCCGCACCGATTCCACCGGAGTCGCCATTCCTGATGGGATTTACGATGTCACGGAAAATCGCGGTGCTCTGGTGGTCGGCGTTCCCACGACACCCCCACCTTTGCCGCTCATGCCATCGCTCATTGGTGGCGCCAGGAAGGTTCCACCCGCTATCGCGGTTCACGTCAACTGCTCATTTTGGCCGATACCGGCGGCAGCAACAGTTGCCGGTGTTACGCCTGGAAAACCGAGCCCAATCCCAATGGGCCAACTCTTTTGCCCTGGCCGTAACCGTAGCCCACCGGTGCTTCCAAATGGAATCCCATCGAGCATCGCCTCTTCTCTGAAGTCTCACGCAACTGGGCGGGCGAACCGCTGGATTCTTACCAGAAGATCCTCAACTATGCCCGTACCACCCAAACCCAAACCGGACCGCGGGTCACTGCCTGTCTCGACCGTCGACACTATCCGTGCGGTCTCAAACCCACACCAGATCAAATTGCCTCACTTCGATTGCAGCGCCATGAAACTCTGCCCAATGGAACTACACCATCAAGCCACAATTGTGAACTTGTTCTTGCTTGATCCCTTAGTAGACTCTTCCAACGCTCCTTTCCCGATAGGCCTTCTGCAGGATATAAAAAGCCTGTTTCTTCTCGCCTTTTTCCGAAACCAGCCCTTTTCGATTGAAAAAATCCTGCACTCCGGGCAAGGGGCGTCGTGGCGAGCGAAAATCCATTAGAATCCACGGGCTCATTCCGCGCAGTTGCTTGATTTGCCGCAGCATGACCAGTTGATGCTGGTAGATATTCGCCTGGTATTCTTCAGTCCACCGCTGGGAAGCATCGCCATGCAGTTCGTACTTTGCGTCCCCACCGAATTCGCTCACGATCAGTGGCTTCTCAAGGGCAATTTGCCACACCGTATTGTCCGCGTCCTCGGGCTTGTGCTCGTACCACCCTATGTACTCGTTAACGCCTATGACGTCGAGCAATTCGCCGAGCGGATCATTCACCATCTTCTTCATTCCCTCGGTACGAACCAGGAGCGCGGCCGTCACCAACCGTGATGGGTCTTCTTCATGCGTCCTCCTCACCAGCCTGCTCAGAAACTGAGTTCGCACAGGCGTCGCCGGAGTCTCATTGGCGACGGACCAGAGGATCACCGATGCCTTGTTGCGGTCGCGACGGATCATTTCGTGCAACTGCTGCTCCGCCTTGGCAACGACGGCTGGGTTGTCGAACTGAACCGCCCAATATACCGGGATTTCGGACCACACCAGGAGGCCGAGTTTGTCGGCGAGACGGGTCATCCGTTCATCATGGGGATAATGCGCCAGCCGCACGAAGTTCGCGCCCAGTTCTTGCACCCACCCGAGTATGGTTTTCGCATCCTCATCACTATAGGCACGACCAGTACGGTACGGGGCTTCGGCATGCGCGCAGATGCCGCGCAGAAAAATGGGTGTGCCGTTGAGCAGAATCTCGCTACCTCGCACCTCAATTGTCCGGAACCCAATTTCGTCTTCGACGGTATCCTGCCCGGTCCGAATCTGCACACGATAGAGCTTCGGATGTTCGGGCGACCACAGCTCCAAATCAGCCGCATGAAGATGAAACCGTGCGCGTCCGTCGGCTTGCAGGTTTGCGGTCTGACTTAGTTGCCGTTCTGGAATGCTGAGCGTAACGGGCGTTTCCGGAACTGCTCCGTCCACATGTACCCAGCCTTCGACTTCGGTTCTGGTCCCGCGCTTCAATTGCAAGGCGTAGTCGTCTACGAACTGGTCCGGCACTTCAACCAGCGAGACATCGCGCGTCAGTCCGCCATAGTTCCACCAGTCGGTCTGCAGGGTTGGGACACCATCCTGCAGGCGTGTATCGTCGACGGCGACGACGGCAAAATTTGCGCCATCCTGAATTATGTTTGTGATTTCGCAATCAAAGGGAGTAAAGCCGCCTTCATGTTCGCAGGCCTTGTGGCCGTTCACCCAGATATAGGAGCGGTAGTTCGCAGCCCCGACGTGAAAAAACACCCGCGTCCCCGGTTTCTTCGGATAGGGGAAGTTCTTCTCGTACCAGGCCGGGCCCTCGTAGAGGAACAACGACTCACGCTGCGTATTCCAATCGCCCGGCACGCGCAGAGTCGGAGATCTATCAAAGCTATACTCCAGCGGTCCGCCGCCGTGCTCTTCTTTTTCGTTAAGGAAGTACCCGTTCGTGCGCAGTTGGTTATGAAAGTTGTAGAGGCCGGTTCCGTAAGGATCGATAATCGTATGCCAGTCGCCATCGAGGCTCGTGGTTTGGCGATGGTCTACGTCAACCAGCAGCGTAGGCCCGTTCACCGGACTTTCTGCCGCCTGCGAAAAGGCGCCGAGCGCGGATGCCAGAATCAAAACGCACAATTCGGCTGTAGCTCTAATCCACATTGTTGGCCTCGTCTCGAACAGCGTGATTTTGGCCTGGAGAAAACTCCTTGGTGACCGTCGGTGTGCCTTAGCAGCTCAACATCGATATGCCGCAGAGAACAATAACAATACAAGATAGACGGAATAAATACTCTTCTTAATTTCTGCGGAGCCGACCTGAATCCACCCGTCACCGTTCGTCATCGAACAAGAATAGTCAATGGAGTTTGGCTAAATGAACGATTTGAGCGAGCTCGAGCACGAACTCTCTGCCTGGCCCAGTATCTCAATTCATGCCCACCGCTTTGGCGGAAAAGAATTCCGCTTTGGCAGTGCAGAGGTCGGGCATATCCACCGCGGCGGGACCGTTGACATCCCCTTTCCTCGTCCAGTTCATGACGTTCTGCTCGCTAACGGCCTTGCTGAGGAGCACCGCTGGGTTCCAAACTCGGGTTGGGTAACTTTCCACCTGCGCAGGGATCAGGACCTCAAACATGCGCTGTGGCTCATGCGGCTGTCGTACTTGCGCTACGCGCTCAAAGCCGCGAGCGATCCACACAGGTTACTACGAGAGGAAGGCGAGCGCCTGCATTTGAGTCCTGAGCTCAGGTCTCTCGTCGAGAAATTCATACCTTCAAGAACGAAGCAAGCTGGGTCGGAACCCCTCCCCGCCTAATCCTGGCAGAGGCTCAAAATGGCGGCAAGCATTGCGGCTTGAATCGTGATGCGACTAGAATCTGCCAGTAGCAGCCGGGAAGGTTTAGCGGTACGGCTGCACTACTCGATTCACCTTGGAGCCGAACTCATGTCAGCACCGTCGCGGCGCCCCGAGATCCGTCGCCGTCGTACCCGCAAAGAAAAAATTGCCAAGCTCCGCAAGCGCCTGGCCAAGGCTACATCAGATTCAGAGCGGAAGACTCTGGCCGGGAAACTTAATCGGCTTGCACTGCGGTCTCCGGGGCATCCGCTGGAGAAGTAAACCGCCGCCTGGCTAGGAATTGACTGCTTTCTGCGGGACTTCGACGTGTTCTCGCGGTCGCGGTGTGACGGAGGGTTTCCCGGCAACTTCTTCGTAAACCTGCAGAACACGTCTCGCCGAACTTACCCAAGAGAAACGTTTCGATTGCTCATAACTGCGAGCTTTCATATTCTCGCGCAGGGGCTGGTCAATCAGCACACGGTGCAAAGCCCGCATGATCTCGAAGACGTTTTCGGGGTTGACCAGCACCGCCGCGTTTCCCACGACCTCCGGCAAAGATGAGGCATTCGAGGTGACCACCGGTGTCCCATGCGCCATCGCCTCCAGCGGCGGCAGTCCGAAGCCCTCGTACAAGGACGGAAAAACGAAAACCTTTGCCGTGTCGTAAAAGATTTGCAGCACTTCAATCGGCACGAACCCCAAAAACCTGACGTCGTTCTGCACGCCGCTCTTGATGACAGTGCGCCGCAGATCCGGGTGTTTCGACAATTCGTCTCCAATGATGATCAGTTTAAGGTCAGGGAATTTGTTGTCTTTTTCCAGTTCCGTCTTCAGAGCAGAGAATGCCTCGATGATGCGCACCAGATTCTTGTGCGGGCTGATACGGCCCGCATATAGCAAAAACGGGTAGCTCACCTGATAGCGCTGGGCGATCATCTCATGATCGGCAGGCGTGGCATGTCCGTGCAGAAAGCGCTCATCAATAGCGTTGTAAACCACCTCAATGCGCCCCGGCGAGATGCCGAACAGCTTCTTCAGTTCACTCTCGGTGAATTTGGACACTGCGAAGATTCTCGCTGCACCCAGCAAAACCCGCCGCGTCAGGTGGAAGTGCAAAGATCGACGAATGCCGGAGTGATCGCGCGTCCTGGCCATATGTTCGAGAACGTCGTGCACGGTCATCACGTAAGGGCAGGGCAGGGCCCGGGGCAGCCAGAACAGGTGAGGCACGTGGACCAGATCGCAACCCAGTCGCCGCAGTATGACGCGAAATTCAAAATAGCCAAGGGGGGAAGTGTCGAGTTCGGTGAAAGGAACGGTGTGAAAATTGGCGGCTAACGGCCCTATTTCCCGAGCTTTCTCAGGCGATCCGATCAGGTAATACTTGTTTTCGCGATCCAGGCGGCTCAGCGCGCGAACAATGTTCCGAATGTAGGTTCCGACACCGAAATCGGTAATTCGCCGAATATCGATGGCAACTTTCACGTCAGTGATTTAACCATAAGCGGCAGCGGAGTTCCTAGGACTTTGCGTGTGATTCAGCCGCTTCACAAAGAGGTGTATGCAGGCGGACGTGGGCGTGCACAAAACCGATTCCTTGCGGGCTAAGGCCCGTTTGACGGAATGACAAGTTAGGGTCTGGCACCCGTCCTTATGCCCGTACTTCGGCTTGAGCCTTGGCTCTGCGGTCGGGATAGAGTGGGAAAGCTTCAGCCATATCCAACACCTGTTTCCGGACGTGCTCCAGCACACCGGCGTCAGTACGGTTATGCAGAACTTCCGAGATCCACTGGCCGATCTGGCGCATCTCGCGTTCCTTCATGCCGCGGGTGGTGAGCGCAGGCGTGCCAATGCGGATTCCACTCGGCTTCAGTGGCGGATTGGTATCGAACGGAATGGCATTCTTATTGACCGTTATCCCTGCTTGGCCCAGCGCTTTTTCCGCGTCGCTGCCCAACATCCCCTTGGAGAAGACATCCACCAGCATCAGGTGCGTGTCGGTTCCTCCCGAGATGATGTGGTAACCCTCTGCCGCCAGGGTCTCGGCCAGTACCTTGGCGTTGCTGACGATCTGCCGCGCGTAGTCGCGGAAGGAAGGCTGCATCGCTTCGTGGAAGCATACTGCCTTCGCCGCAATGATATGAACTAACGGGCCGCCTTGCATGCCCGGGAAAACTGTCTTGTCCACCGCGGCCGCATACTCGCTCTTGCAGAGAATAAGTCCGGCCCGCGGTCCGCGCAGCGTCTTATGCGTGGTTGAGGTAACAATCTGCGCATGCGGCACGGGCGAGGGATGTACTCCGCCCGCCACCAAACCCGCGAAATGCGCCATGTCGACGAGGTATAGCGCGCCGACTTTATCGGCGATCTGCCGCATGCGCGCGAAGTCAATGATTCTCGGATAAGCACTGCCTCCGCCGATGATCAGCTTGGGGCGCTCTTTCTCAGCCAGCTTTTCCAGGTCGTCGTAATCAATAGTCTCGGTTTCTTTGGTTACGCCATAGGGGACGATCTTGTATGTCTTGCCGGAGAAGTTCAGATGGTGCCCGTGAGTAAGGTGTCCACCATGGGCAAGGTTCAGGCCGAGGATGGTGTCGCCGGGCTGCAGGACTGCGGCGTACGCCGCCATGTTGGCCTGGGAACCGGCATGAGGCTGCACGTTGGCATGATCGGCCCCGAACAGTTTCTTGGCTCTCTCGCGGGCAAGGTCTTCGACCACGTCGGTGAATTCACAGCCGCCGTAGTAGCGCTTGCCAGGATAGCCCTCGGCGTACTTGTTCGTGAACACCGAGCCCATCGCTTCAAGGACAGCTTCGCTGACGAAGTTCTCCGAGGCGATCAATTCCAAGCCTTCGTGCTGGCGACGAACTTCGTTGTCAATCGCCACCGCAACCTGCGGATCGGCTTCATACAGCGGGCGAGACATATCGTTATTATTTTTCATGGCGGTTACTCGTATTCGTCAAGAATTGTTGATAATGCGGTTTGTGAACATGCCGGGCCCGCCACGGCGCGGCCGGGACCGATCTTGCCTTCCAACCCAACGACCTGTAAAAGGCAAAAACCAGATTCCTCGGCGCCTCGCCTCGGAATGACAAGCCGAGAAAACCCGATGCTGAATTTCTAGCGACTTGCGACGCGAGAATCTTCTCTTTCGATGGCTCGAATCTTTTCAACGCGGCGCTCGTGCTGGCCGCCCGCAAAGGAACTGCTGAGCCATCGATCCACGATCTTGAGCGCCTGAGAATCCTTCAACAACCGCGCTCCGAGCGTCAGCACATTGGCGTTGTTATGCTCTCGGCTGAGCTGAGCCTCAACCTCGGTGGTCACGTGGGCGGCTCTAATGCCCAGCACTTTGTTGGCGGCAATGGACATGCCAATCCCGCTTCCACAAACCAGAATGCCGCAGTCCGCTTTCCTGGCCGCAACTTCTTCGCCAACGGCGCGCGCATAGTCGGGATAATCGACCGACTCGCCGGAGTTCGTCCCGCGATTGTCCACCAGGATTCCTTTGTCCAGGAGGTGCTGCCTGATCTTTTCTTTCAGTTCAAAACCCGCGTGGTCGGCGCCCAGGGCGATTTTCATGAGGCCATTCTACGCCTCAAACGCGGTTCTCAGGAATGATGCGATCTGCCATCCATCCATGTATTTATAGGGCGTTTCACCCGTCGTGTAGTGGCCGCAAGGCAGGGCCACCACTTTGTGATCGAGCCCGTGACGCTCGAATTCGGCGGCCACCTCACGTGAGAATTGCGGCAGGAATGTCAGATCATACTTGGCATACACTATGAGCGACTTTTTGGGGAAACGGGAAAATTGTTCGAAATAGGACATCGGGCTGATGGCTGACCACAAATGCCGCAAGCGTTGCGCATCAATTTGCGCTTCGAGCCCAGCGCGAATATGGCGCGTCGACTGCCCGTGCCAGACCACATCGGCGAAGTACGTGGACGCATGGTTGAAGGCCGCTACCCGAATACGCGGATCATGCGCGGCGGCAAGAAACGCGTAACAGGAACCCAGGCTGGTTCCGACAATGCCCAGCCGGTCATAGCCCTGTTCCTGCAGCCAATCGAGGCAGCAGCGAACGTCCACCACCCCCTGGCGTGCTGCGTCCAGGGTTCGACCGATGTTAGCGGAGACAGCGTAATCGGCGCGCCGGATTTCTGACGGCATGCGGACATCGTGATAAGGCATGCTCAGACGCAACACGGCGATGCCCAGCAGGTTCAAAACGCGGCACAAGCCGGTATATGCGATCGCGTCGGAGTTCCAGTGCGGCAAGAGCACCAGCGCACGGCGTCCGCGGGCCGGGAACCAGCGGGCATTCGCCAGATTGTTTTCCGGAAATGGAGTCTTAGCGGGGGAAGTAAAACGCAGGAACCCTGAGTAAGTCCCTTTCACCTTCGCTTCGAGCGTCGGATCGGGCGTCTCGCGGGTGCTGAACACCTGCACCTGGCGTTTCTCCAGGCGAAAGTCGGTTGGTGTGCGGTAGGAGTAGAACTCGTCGCTATTAGAAAGGATGCGCTGATTGTAGTCGCACAGATACTTTTCCGCATCGGCAGGGATTTGCCCAGCCAGCAATCCGTTGCGGCACGGCCAGCTCTGGGCCCATTCTAATCCCCAATCCAGCGGGCGGATGACACGGTTGTTGTCCACCGACGTGAGCCGAGTCTCCCACTTGTACATCCACTGCTGATAAGGCGTGCGCATGTGTGATGTCAGGATAGCAAATGGAACGCAGGGGCATCAGCAGGCTCGCAGCAAACGGCGAAGTTCGCGGGTCAAGCGGCAATGTTCAGTGATGTAACGTTCCCCTTCACGACGTCGGATTCCGAAATGCACCGCAAGGCATCTTGCAGCGCGCGTTCGGCGGAAGGATGAGTGAGAACCGTCACCTGGTTATTCATGGCTGGATTCTTTGCCCAGCTGGCAGCAGCCCGGTCTATTCTGACACCATGTTTCTCCAGAGTTGTGCTGATGGAACCGATTGCGCTGGGCTCTTCCACCGGGAAGCGGAGATAGTGCCGGCATTCTGCATTCCGGTTGGAAATCTGCAGCGTTCGGCCGGAAATGCGCGGGAACGCCCTTCGGCGGGTGGCGATTTCTACGATGTCGGAAAGAACCGCACTGGCGCTGGGCAACGAACCGGCGCCTTTGCCGTGGAATAACATCTCGCCCACGGCATCGCCTTTGACCAGGACCGCATTGTTTTCGTCGCGAACCGATGCGAGCTGATGGTCCTTGGGAAGAAGTACAGGACGTACACGCAGAGAAACAGCTTGCGCATCGGACCGCGCGACAGCTACCTGCTTGATTACATATCCCCACTTGCGCGCAGCTTCGACATCCTCTGCGGTGAGGTTGCGAATGCCTTCAACTTCCACCGAGTCGGGCGGGAGCGTACCGCCGAAGGCAAGCTCGGACAGGATTTTGAGTTTCTGGGCGGCATCGTGGCCGTCGACGTCCAGCGTAGGATCGGCTTCGGCGAATCCCTTGGCTTGCGCCTCTTTCAGAGCTTCTTCAAAGCCCACGCCGGCTTCGCTCATGCGCGTAAGGATGTAATTGCAGGTGCCATTCAGAATTCCAGTGATGATTTCAATGTGATTGCCAACCAGGCCGCCCTGCAGTGCACGGACAATCGGGATGCCCGCGCAGACGCTGGCCTCAAAACCAAATTGGACCCGCCGGTCTCTGGCGGCCTTCCGAAGCGACAGGCCATCGATCGCGAGCAGAGCTTTGTTAGCAGTGACAACATGTTTGCGATTGGATAGCGCATGCTGGATAAAAGTGCGGGCCGGTTCTAGACCTCCAACCAACTCGACTACCATGTCACAGCCGTTGTTGATCACCTTTTCGGGATGGATCGTCAGGAGGCTGTAATCAACTCCGGGACGCTTCTTGCCCAGATCACGCACGAGGATCTGCGTGAAGCTCAGGTCAATGCCGGCGCGGTCGCGAATCAAGGCGCGATTGCGCGAAACGAGTTCGACCAGGCCCTGGCCGACCTTTCCGCAACCGAGCAGGCCGAGTTTGTATTGGCGTACAGCCATCTTCTTTGGTAGAGACGCGGCTTGCCTCTCAGACATAATTCGCAGCGTAGCGGCGCGCTGCGGCCCTTCAGGAGACGGGGCAAGCCCCGTCTCTACTCTGCGCCTAGTTGCACCCGCCAGCTATCGATGGCACCAGCAGCACTTCGTCACCATCCTGGAAGGCGTAGCTCGGGCCACCCAGGAAGCGGATGTCTTCCTCGTTCACATAGATGTTCAGGAAGCGGCGCACCTGGCCGGCCTCGTCGCGCAAGTGCGGCTTGAGATCGGGAAATTTTTCGTCCAGGGCGGAAAACAGCTCTCCGAGATTGGACGCGCAACATTCCACGTGTCCGATCCCAGCAGTATGGCGCCTTAAGGCGCTGGGGATTTGTACTCTGATGCTCATGCGGACGCCTCCAAGGGCGCTGGAACTTCCAGTGCGTTCTGCAAGAAGTTTTCAAAAGCGGTGATCTTAGGCGCGATCGGCTCTTCGGCTTCATACTGGCCAACCAGCGCGTCGGTCGTTTTGAGTCCGTTACCGGTGATGCACAGGACCGTGGTCTCGTCGGGAGCGATGCGGCCCTGCCGATAGAGTTTGCGAGCCGTGCCGACCGTCACCCCGCCCGCGGTCTCGGTGAATATGCCCTCCGTCTCGGCAAGCAGCTGGATCGACTCGACAATCTCAGGATCAGAGACGTCTTCGGACCAGCCTCCGCTGCGAGTGATCGCCCGAATGGCATAGTGCCCGTCGGCAGGATTGCCGATAGCGAGCGAGCGCGCGATGGTCGAAGGTCTCTGCGGCAGGATTTCTTCCTGCGCTGCCTTCACAGCGGTCGAGATCGGAGAACATCCTGTCGCCTGAGCTCCGAAGAACTTGACTTGCTTCTTCTCAACCAGGTCCAGCGTGATCAGCTCATCGAACGCCTTCTTGATTTTTGTGATCAGAGAGCCGCCGGCCATGGGCACAACTACGTTGTCCGGCAAACGCCAGCCGAGCTGTTCGGCGATTTCGAAGCCGACTGTCTTTGAACCTTCCGCGTAGTACGGGCGAAGATTAACGTTAACAAAGCCCCAGCGGTGCTCGTCGGCGATCTGCGAACAAAGGCGATTGACCTGGTCGTAGCTACCGGCAATGCGCACCAGCTTGGCGCCGTAGACCTGTGTGCCCAGCACCTTGGCGGGCTCGAGATCCGCAGGAATGAAAATCCAGGCCTTGAACCCGTCGCGTGCGGCCTGTGCGGCAACGGCATTGGCCAGATTGCCAGTCGAGGAACAGGCGACCGTATCGAATCCAAAGCTGCGGGCATTGGCCAGTGCGACCGCCACAACCCGGTCCTTGAAGCTGAGCGTGGGCAGGCAGACGGCATCGTTCTTGATACAGAGTCGCTTTGCGCCGAGCTGTTTTCCCAGATGAGGCGCGCTGATCAGGGGCGTGAATCCCGCGGGCAGCGACGGATGGAAATCCTTGGGCAGCGGCAGGAGTTCGGCATACCGCCACATGTTGGGCGGGCGCTGGGCAATCTGCTCGCGCGAGATGCGGGCGCGCAAACTGTCGTAGTCATAGGTCACTTCGAGGGGAGAGAAGCAGTCTTCGCAAATGGAACGCGGCTGGTTACCCCACAATTTGCCGCACTCGCGGCAGCGTAGTTCGTAGGACGTGCTCATCAGCTACTCTTTCGCGAGTAACTGAGGACGAGCCCCGGAAAAGAGAGTCCCTAAAAACGGAAACCTCTTTTCCCGGAATAAGGAAAAGAGGCTGCGAAGTGCTTACAGCTTGCACCCCGAATCTCATGTTCCC
>DATEPX010000361.1:0-4762 GCA_035272945.1 Terriglobales bacterium | reverse complement strand
GGGTAGCGCGGATTATGCGGGAGGATCGGACCACAAGCTGGAGGTCTATCTCAACCTGGCCCGACGCTTGAAGGCGGAAGGCATCGAACCTTCAACCAACCGCGGCAGTTCGTGGTGACGGTGCATGCGCCAGGTCCTGTGCTACAATATTAACTGCTTTGTGCTACACGGCCGAGATCGGCAGGATAAATACATGAAGCGCGGCGCCCAAGTCAGTTCTCGAGGAAGAGGGAAACATGCGCGCGTTGCTAGGTCCAGCAAATTGCGGGACGTCATGGCCATCGCTGAACAGGAAGGCTTGTTGCGTGGAGAAAGAACCCAGGTTGTGCGAGGAAGAATGCCTGAGGCCCTGGTGACGAGGGCGAAGATGCGCACCGGAATCGATTCTGACACGGACCTCATTGAAGTGGCACTCGCGAACATAGCGGTTGAAGACGATTATGCGGACTGGCTGCTCTCCCGCCGCGGCACCGTGAGTCGCGAGGTCGATGTTGAATTCTGATTTCCAGGCGACTCTGAGGCGGCTCAAACCCGAAAAACGTCAAGCGCAGCTCAAGCCGCGAGCGGAGTCGGATCTCGACTTCATTGAGACCACCGGCAATAAGCCCGGAAAGCTGCTCTACGACACCACGGTTTATATCGACATCCTGCAGGGCAGATTTCCGCAAAGCGGCGAACTGATGCTCCGGGCAACGGCGGCCTGGCATTCGCCGGTGACCGAGGCGGAACTAGCGGCGGGCATCGGTTTACTGGATCCCTCTCACGCCGACACGCGCGAGATCATCGAACAAATTGTGGCCGTGACCGAACGGCGACCGAGCTACCGAACCATTGTGCCGGATTCCGAGATATGGCGCGAAGCCGGCATCTTGTCGGGCATTCTCGCCCGTTTGCAAGGATATGGCAGAGACCATCGGCTCCGAGCCTTGAACGACGCTCTGCTCTTCGCAACCGCGCGAAAACATGGATGCGCGGTGCTGACGCGTAACATTACAGACTTTGACCTTCTCGAGCAATTGGAGCCGTCCGGCAGGGTTCTTTTCTACAGGTAGTAACGCTTCCATGTCCTGCTGGAATCGAACACTCTGCCCGGCTCAAGCTTGATCGCCTGAAACAGATAGAGTGGTGGGAGGCTGGAACGTCGGCACCATCTTGACCTACCAGACCGGGTATCCGTTCCGCGTCGTCGGTGGCTACCGCACCTTCAACGATAACGACATCGCTGATAGCGGAGTCAACCTGAGCGGAGTCACCGTACAGCAGTTGCAGAATTCGGTTGGAGTCTACCATGTGCCGGGGGTCAACTTCGTGACCTTAATCAATCCGAAATATCTCGCCAGTGCAAAGGGTGGCGCGAACACCGCCTTCATTTCGCCCAACACCACGCCAGGGACGATCGCCGCCCCTGTTTGTCTCAACGGACCGCACGGGTTCTTTGACGACATTGCGATCTCCAAGGAGATTCCCTTCACGGAGCGCTGGCGATTCAAGTTCCAGGCTGAGTTGCTCAACGCCTTCAACCATCCGGCATTTCGCCAGGCAACAAGCCCACTTCCCACTAACCGCAGCGTGCTCAATACAAGGTGGGGACAGGTAGGTTGGAACGATCCTCAATGCGGCGGCATCTCCGGTTTTAATTTTAATCGCCAAATTGAGTTCCGGGCCAACATTGAATTTTGAGTTGACTGATCTCCCCTCCGCCTGCCATTCACCGGGTCCACGACAACCATCGCGGCCCAGTGAATGTTTTTTTCGATGCTTACCATCGCACTCATGCGGAATGCGAGACTGCAACATCCGTTTCGGGCAGGGGACGGTGTCGCGTACACAGAGCTTACGGTGGGGTTTTGAAGTTGGCTGTTCCTACCACGATCACGGTTCCGTGTGATCTCAGGTACTCAGGCGATCTGCGATTCGGCTGGACCGTGCTGGCTGGTTCTGGTGCGACCGGCGGTTTCTCAGTCCAGATGCCGTACACGTGTCCGCCCCGTGCGCCAATACCAGTGTAATCGCCCAGGAAAGTATCTCCTGAGGTGAATGCGTCGCGTGACCACGCGTAATTGCGGAACGTCCGCCCGCCATCGACGGAGCGGGCCAGGGTCACGGTCTGCGAGCGATTCTGCGGATCACTTCTGCGGTCGTAGAACAGCACGTTGGCGCTGCCGTCCACTGGATCCACCGCCAGCCATTGGAAGAACTGGTCAGCGCCATCGTGGAGCTCGTCGTCATTCACCCTTACGGCTTCTGACCAGGTGGTACCGCCGTCTACCGACGTGGTGCAGAAAACGTCCACGTCGCCATTGCGATAGTCACTCCATGAGACGTACAGCCTTGCCGTACTGCTCTTGCCGCTCGGTCCGATTCCAATTTGAGGAAAGCCGTTTCCCCGCGAAAGATCCTGAAGCTGAAACATAATGGGTGCGGTCTGGATCACATTGCGCGGCTCGGAGAAAGTCCGGCCGCCATCTCGCGAAGTTGTAAGGACGATATTGCCGTTGTCGGCCCACACTACAAACAGCGTACCGTCGCGACCCACTGTCCCGGCGAAGCCTTCGAGCGCTCCGTTGTCATCGCGCGGCAGGCCGCGGTGCTTGTCGATCTCAACGGGCTCCGACCAGCTTTTGCCAGCGTCAGTCGAACGTGAAAACAAGATCTGCGAATCGGCGAGCGTCCAACGCGTCCAGCCGACGTACAGGTTGCCGAAGCGGGGACTGGAGGAGTTGTTGTCGGCAACGATATAAGGTTTGTCTTCCCAAGGTACAGTCGGGCTCTCGGGTTGCTGGACGATGGGAATGTCGTTCTGCTCCCAGGTTGCGCCTCCGTCGAGTGAGCGTCGCACGTAAAGTCCGTTGCGCGACGAGTTCTTTGCCCAATAGTTAAACCTGCCCAGGCGATTAAAAGCCATGTAGCAGACGTAGGCGTTTCCTTTGCCGTCATAGGCCAGCGATACATCTCCGGAGACGCGATACTGTGGAGGTTCCACCGATTGAACTGCCCAGTTTCGGCCTCCATCGCTGGAATAGGCGATGTGCGCGTTGTCCTGGTAGGCGGCCAGTACACGCAGGGGATTGCGTGGGTCCAACGCAATGGCGGGCTCGGTGAAATAGCCGCGCTCCGGCGTAATGACGACCGTCGTCGCCCCCGTCGCTATGGGCAGTTGCTGCGCTGCCACCTTGCTGATCGCGGCGACTGCAAACAGCAGAAGCGCATGAGCCGCACACCGTGATTGCACAAGCCTGCGGGTTGTCATGCCTTCTTGGCTGTGACCTTCCATTCCAGTAGACGCTGTACTGCTCATGAAGGATGTGCGCCATCGGCAGCAGTACGATCGGTTGCGACTGGCCTATAGCGCGGAATATCAAAGGCTCTTTTTCGGCGTGAACCCAACTTTGCGGGTCGGCGGGATCAGCCACTATTGCCGGCGCGGTTTTGGGTTGGTCCTTGCGTTCGTACTCGGCGTCATACCAGCGGTCGCGTGGTGCCTCGCCCAATTTTCCGGCCAGTACCAGGGGCCCGTACACCACTGCCTGTACGGATTCGTCATCCGGCATGGGAGCGACGTGCAGATCCATAGGAAGCGTTAATTCGACCGTGTCACCGTTCTTCCAAGGTCCGAGCAGGGCCAGGTAGCTGCTGGCGCTCGCCGATACCGGCAACAGCCGACCGTTCACTCTTACCTGGGCACTTCGACACCAGTATGGAATGCGCAGACGCAATGCGACCTGGCTTGGCTGTTCGGTAAACACTGTGAGCCTGGTGCCCTGCTGACGGGGAGAGTCCGTCTCCTGGTGCAGCCGCAGTTTCTTGTCTTGCCAGTCAACTTCGGAGGCGATGTAGAGGTTCACGTATACGGAGTCGTCATCGTGAAAAATAGATCGAATCATTGAATTTTGCGAATTCTTCCACGCCCGTGCCGTTACAGCACCAAAACGAGTCGTAGGGGGCATTCCGATGGTCTTCAGCAATGTCATGAACCATCGCACTCTGAGCGAGGCGCACGAGAAGTGTTCGTTCTACGATCCCTATATTGGAGAAGATGCGGGTTATGTGCAGGTCACACGCCTGAATGGACATGGCCCCACGCTGATCGTAGTGCCGTTCGGGAAGACACCTATGAAGCGTACAGCCCTATCGTCAACCCACATGACAAGAAGGAAGCGACAACCTTTATATATACGGACCGGACACCTCGGGGCGTCACTTTCGAGGGCTTCTACAACTGGATGGTGCACACCCGAGCCTTCGCCGAAAGCGAGTGGAAGAGCGCACGGCAGTGGAACCCGCCCACCATGCTAACGCTCACTCCCGGCCAATCGAGAACCTACGGTCTGAGATTCCTCCTTGCACCCGAGATCCGCGATATTGAGAAGGTATTAGCCGCAAATCAGCGCCCGGTGGCCGTGGGAATTCCCGGGTACGTTTGCCCTTGGACGTAGAGGCACGCTTGTTCCTGCAATATGCGAACGCCGTTAAGTCGATGACCGTTGAACCGGCGGGTGCGATCACGATCCAAAAAGATGAGTTCACATCGGGCAAATGGAACGCGTACACTCTTCGCGGCCGAATCTGGGGCCGAGCACGAATCTCGATAACCTACGCGGACGGATTGTTACAAACCATCCATTACATGGTGATCAAGCCCGAAGCTGAGGCTGTGGCAGATATGGGTCACTTCCTCACCACCAACCAGTGGTTCTCAGAAGACAATGATCCCTTTCATCGCGCTCCATCGGTCATCACATATGACCGTGAGCTGAACCAC